>CAYQZI010000136.1:0-8279 GCA_964421835.1 uncultured Planktotalea sp. | reverse complement strand
ATACAAAGTTAAGATTGACCCCGGCCTTGGCTGGGGTCATGTCTTTTGCGCATGAGCGATGCCCCCACCCCTGAAAATCCCGGTCTGTTGAATTGGCTGCTGATCCTGTTTTTAGGCGTCATCTGGGGCGCAGCGTTTATGGCCATCGGCACGGCGCTTGAGGGCTACGGTCCTCGACTGTTCACCGCTAGCCGCCTCGTTGGGGCGGCGATAGCGCTGAATATTCTCGGGGTGCTCATCGGCCAACCGATCACCGCGATCCATCGCAGTGCCGGCGCGCGCGGATGGCTCTTTATCTGCCTGATCGGCACAATCGCGCTCGCCATGCCGCTGTCCTTGCTGTCATGGGGCCAGCAGCATGTGCCAACAGCCTTTGCAGGTGTCGCCATGAGCACGGTTCCGATTTTGGTGCTACCGCTCGTTTATATCTTTTCCCCCGAAGAAGGCATCGGCCCGCGCCGCGTGATTGGCATGATCATTGGCTTCATCGGCTTGATCATCCTGATTGGCCCCGGTGCGTTTTCGGCTGGTGACAGCGATCTGGTCGTTTGGGGGCAAATGGCCTGCATTCTCTGCGCTTGCGGCTATGCTGTCGGCTCGATCCTGACGCGCCGCGCCCCCAAAATGCCGCCCATCGCTTTCGCCACAGGCACGCTAAGCGTTGCAGCTGCGATCACCCTGCCCTTTGCGCTATTGACCGAACCCTTGCCCACAAGCCTACCCTTCACTCCAAGCGCCGCGCTGATCTACGCGGCCCTGTTGCCGACAGCGCTTGGCACGATCATTCGCGTGCGCGTGATCACCACCGCGGGCTCGCTGTTCATGAACATCACCAGTTATATGGTGCCGGTTTGGTCGGTGATCTTCGGCATAACGCTGATGGGCGAAGAGCTGCCAGCGCAGCTTTTTACTGCACTGGCGCTTATCTTGCTGGGCATTTTCATCAGCCAAAGCCGCGCGATACTGGCGGCGCTGCGCCGTTAAGCGGCTGTTGCGCGCGCCACTTCATCGACAATGCGATCCACCACATCTGTCAGCAAATCAGGGTCCTCGCATTCCGCCATGACGCGGATCAGAGGCTCTGTGCCTGACTTGCGGATCAGCAAGCGGCCCTTGCCGACCAGCTCTTGCTCGGCGCCGCCAATGATCAACTGCACTTTGCTGTCATCAAGCGGCGTTTGCCCAGCGGTGTAGCGCACGTTCTTCAGCATCTGCGGAACAGGCTCGAACACATTCGTCAATTCGGACGCTTTACGCCCTGTGCGTGCCAATTCACCCAAGAATTGCAACCCCGCCATCAAGCCATCACCCGTGGTCGCGTAATCGGTCATCACGATATGACCCGATTGCTCACCGCCCAGATTGAAGCCGTGCTTGCGCATTTCAGCCACGACATAACGATCGCCGACACCCGTGCGCGCCAATTTCAAGCCTTTGCCGTCAAGATGACGCTCTAGCCCAAGGTTCGACATCACAGTCGCAACAAGCGTGTTTTTGTTCAATCGGCCCTCTTCAGCCCAACGGCCCGCGATAAGCCCCATGAACTGATCGCCGTCGGCGACTTTGCCCGTCTCGTCCAAGATCAGGCATCGATCCGCATCGCCATCTAGGCAAATTCCCACATCTGCACCATGGGCAATCACCGCTTCCGAGGCGGTCATCGGTTTGGTCGAGCCGCAATTTTCGTTGATGTTATAACCGTTCGGTGCGACGCCAACGGGGATCACCTCTGCGCCAAGCTCCCAAAGCACTTCAGGCGCAGCGCGATAAGCGGCACCATTGGCGCAGTCGATTACGACCTTCATGCCATCCAGCGAAAGATCGTTTGGAAACGCCGACTTTACCCGTTCGTTGTAGCGTGAGCGGCCATCATAGATGTGACGCGTGCGGCCAATTTTCATCGGCTCGACCAAGTCTACACCAGAGGCGACCAAGGCTTCGATCTCCATCTCTGCCTCGTCTGACAATTTGAAACCATCCGGGCCAAAGAACTTGATACCATTGTCTTCATGCGGGTTGTGGCTGGCAGAGATCATAATCCCCACATCCGCGCGCATTGAGGGCGTCAGCATACCAACCGCAGGGGTTGGGATCGGGCCCATCAAAAAGACGGTCATGCCGGTCGAGGTCAAACCCGCCGTCAGCGCGCTTTCCAGCATATAGCCAGAGCGGCGCGTGTCTTTGCCAATCACAACGCGGTGCACATTTGCTTTGTTGCGGCGGAAATAAATGCCAGCAGCGGCCCCAATACGCAGCGCCATATCGGCAGTCATTGGATAGCTGTTTGCAGTGCCGCGCACGCCATCGGTTCCAAATAATTTTCGTGTCATAAATCTACTCCAATTGTCGCTGCCCGAAATAGGGCAAGCGCTTGTCTTGTCTGCGAAACATCGTGAACTCGTAACACTTGCACACCTTGGGTCACCGCCGCTAAAGCGACGGCAATCGACCCCGGTGCACGATCTTCTGCCTTAGAGGCCTGACCTATATCACGGATAAAGCCTTTCCGCGAGGCCCCAAGCAAAATGGGGCACCCAAGGCCATGAAACAGCGATAAACCTCTGATCAAGGCCAGATTATGCGCCTGCGTTTTGCCAAAACCTAGGCCAGGATCAATGATAATCGTCTCGCGTCTGACCCCAAGGCGCACAGCCTGCTCTATCTGCGCGGCAAGAAAGTCGTAAACATCGAGCAACACATCCTCGTAGCGCGGATCATCCTGCATCGTCTCGGGAAGCCCTTTGGCGTGCATAAGGCAAACAGGCGCACCAGCGGCGGCGCAAAGCGGTCCAAGGTCACGATCGAACTTAAAGCCGGACACATCGTTCACAATATTCGCGCCTGCATCTAGCGCCGCATGGGCGACGCGCGCTTTGCGTGTGTCGATAGAAATGGGCGTTTCAAGCGATTTTCGGATCGCTTCGATCACTGGCACAGTGCGGGCGATTTCGGCCTCGAAGGGCACTTCAAGCGCGCCGGGCCGCGTGCTTTCTCCGCCAATATCAAGCAGATGCGCGCCGTCCTTCACCATTTGTTGCGCCAAGCGCAGCGCCGATGCAGGGGTGTTATGCCGCCCCCCGTCAGAAAAGCTGTCCGGCGTGACGTTCAAAATGCCCATGATGATCGGCTTGGCCATGCTCAGACCTGCGATTGGGGAGCGCGCTTTGCTGACCACCCTACGCCAGGTTTCAGGCGTTTCGCCGACGGGAATAACCTTTGATTCTGCACCACGCGTGATGTGCTCCACATGGGTGAACCAGCTTTGCGTTCCAGCCAAAGCCAGCGCATCTTTTGGGCGCAGTGTGCCGTGCTGAGCGAGAGGTCGGTAATAGTCAGTCATTCGGGGTCTTCATCACTCTTCGCTGTTCAAACGCACTTTACAGAGACTTGCGTTCAGCTGCGATGGCGCGGCAGGCAACGTTCGAGCAGATCGGCAAATCTTCGCCCACGAGCACAAGTTCAGCTGCGCCAATTTGCTCGGAAAACCAGACGGCTAGCGCGACAGGATCTTCGATCAGATCAAGCGGAGTTTCGACAGCATCCATGACAAATTTTTGCGGAGCCCAAACGCTGACTTGGCCGTTTTTACAGGCCCAATCCAACTCTGTACGGGTTTCAACCACCGCGCAGCGCGGCTCTTGGGCGCAAAATGCCCATGCGTTTTGCTCCATTGCCAGCAGCGAGATCTGCGCCTTTGCTCGCTTTGTCGTGGCCGTTAAATTTGGCCCGATGGGCGGCACGACCAAGACCAAGGGTTCGGGCAATTGCGTTAACTGATCTATCCATCCCGAAACATTTCGTGATGACAAAGCTGCACTGCCAAGAAAAACAACCCGGGCATTCAAAGGCAAATCACCCGTGTGAACCGCGTTGGCGCCATCCGTGCCCGCACGCACAATCTCGACCCCAAGCGCGCCGCCCCCACGATCAAGTTTTTCAATGCGCACAAAAACACGCTGCGCTTGCGGCTCTTTCAAGATGCGATCCGCGACACGCTCGGCCAAGGTTTCAAGCAGATTTAAGCGCTCGGCGGCAAGCTCGATATCAATCGCCTCCGTAACGCGATCATAAGACAGGATCAAATCCACATCATCACCGAGATCTTCGGCGCTGTGGCGCACTTCAACGACAATGTTGAAACTGATGCGCTGCGTCATGTCGCGCTCGGCTTGAAACGCGCCTATCTCGACGGACACGATGTGATCGCGCAGCGAAATTCTGTCCAAAAGCGGTTCTTTCTCGGAAGCGATAGAGCGCTCAACCGGATGCGCAAACGCCTGTTTTATGTCCTCTGACACGCAAAACCCTCCATCCGCGTTTGTCTTGGGGATGTGACTGAATTCAGGACTAAAGTGAAGCCTTAGTTACGGCTGACGCGCGTTGGTTCGCGGTAGAAATGATGCACGCCAATGGTCGCGGTCCGCGGGAAAACGCGGCTCCACTTTGGGCGCACGGCTTTGGTATGGTAGTGCGTTGCGCCTTTGGTCAGCGTCTTTGGCAGGTCTGACATAGACAGCTTTGCGATCTTTTGTAGCCGTGCATAGACCGCCTTTTCGGTGATCACTTCGGCGCGCCCATCGCAGGTATAGGTAAACTGGCACGCGAATTTGCGCCCTGTCCCTTGATTGATCACACCGCACACAGTGTCAGGATAACGCGCGCTTGCGACGCGGTTCATGATCACTTCGGCAACGGCAAACTGCCCTTTCACAGTCTCGCCGCGCGCTTCAAAGTAAAGCGCTTCGGAAAGGCAGATCAAAGCCTTGCCCCCTTGCGCTGCCGGCAGCGCGTCTAGAAAACTCTTCGTATATTGAACAGAGCCGATGCTGCCCGTGCTCACCCGGCGGAACAAGGCGTCCACGCGTGATTTCGACAGCTTCGCCAAAGACGCCTCATCGCGGCGGATCATGGAAGACAAATCGCCAGAAACGGCCTCCGCAAACAATGGCGCAGGCACAGGAACGGCCATCAAACTGGCAAAAAAGGCGATAATGATGCGTCGCATCTCGCTCACTAGCATTGTTTCAATCTTCGGCTAAATATCACTAAATTGGTTAAAATCCACCCCATCGCCTTTTGGTGGCTCTTTTGACGCGGCAGCTAGACGCTCAAGGCGCAAACAATTTCAATATGTTGTGGTGCATTTCTCATGCACTACTCTAACTTGTCCAATATCGCCAACTGCGCAGCGGCCAATCGCGCAACCGGCACACGGAACGGCGAACAGGACACGTAGTCAAACCCAGCCGCACGGCAGAACGCAATCGATTCGGGATTGCCCCCATGTTCACCGCACATCGACAAGGTCAAATCTGAGCGCGCGGCACGCCCGCGTTTAGCACCCAAAATAAGCAACTCGCCGACCCCATCCACATCAAGCGTGTGGAACGGGTCTTCCGCAAAAACGCTTTGCGCTACATATTCGGTCATGAAACGTCCCGCATCATCGCGCGACAAACCATAGGTCATTTGGGTCAAATCGTTCGTGCCGAAACTAAGAAACGATGTGCTTGCTGCGATGTCCTCTGCGCGCAGCGCCGCGCGCGGCGTTTCAACCATCACGCCAAGTTTGTACTCAAAATCGACGCCAGTTTCGGCGCGCACCGCCGCTGCGACGATATCGATGCGCATTTTCACCAATTCAACTTCGCGCTTGGCAGAGACCAGCGGGATCATAATTTCAGGCGTAATCGGCATGTCCGGCGTCATGACATTGATCGCCGCTTCAAAAATCGCGCGGACCTGCATGTCATAAATTTCAGGCACAGTGATGCCCAAACGCACCCCGCGCATGCCCAGCATCGGGTTGTATTCTCCAAGCGCTTCAACGCGGCGCGTCACATCCGACAAGGGAATATCCAACGCCTCTGCCAAGGCGCGATGCCCCGCATGATCAGAGGGCAGAAATTCATGCAGCGGCGGATCAAGCAATCGCAAACAAACAGGCAACCCTGCCATCGTGCGGAAAAGTTCTGTAAAATCAGCGCGCTGCACCGGCAACAATCGCTCTAACGCTGCGCGTCGATCTTCACTGTTTTCCGCAAAAATCATCTCGCGCATGACGGTCAGGCGGTCATCTTCAAAGAACATATGTTCTGTGCGGCAAAGCCCGATGCCCTGCGCTTGAAACATTTTCGCCGCTTGGGCATCCGCTGGCGTATCAGCGTTGGCACGAATGCCGATGTCACGTTCCCCATCTGCCCAACCAAGCAGCGTTTGGAAAGCATCATCAAGCGTTGCTTCCAGCATTTCAACCTCGCCAGACAGCACTTCGCCATGTGTGCCGTCTACAGTGATCACATCCCCTTCTTTGAACACACGTCCGTCGGACGCGGTCAAAAGTTTCTTGCGCAATTGGAACCGCATTTCCGTGGCACCAACCACGCAAGGCAAGCCAATACCACGACCGATGACGGCAGCATGCGATGTCATGCCACCACGCTCTGTCAGAACAGCTTTTGCCGCATGCATGCCGCGAATATCTTCGGGCGAGGTTTCGCGACGCACCAATACACAGGCATCGCCGCGCGCAGCTGCCGCTTGCGCATCCGCCGCAGAAAAGACGATCCGCCCTGTGGCGGCCCCCGGACTGGCAGCAACGCCGCGCCCGATCAGATCATGCGCGAATGCGCGGTTCACTTGCTTGTGCAACAATTCGTTCAGTGCAGATGGCGGTACGCGCATAAGCGCTTCCTGCCGAGAGATGATCTTGTCCTCGGCTAAACGCACCGCCGTTCGCACCGCCGCGCGAGACGTGCGCGACACGCGCACACCATCAAGGATATGCACCCGCCCGTCCTCAATCACGAACTCAACTTGCATTTCTTCGCGCAGCTTGCGTCGCATCAAATGCGCGATCTCAATCAGTTCTTTGAACGCCGCAGGCGCTAAGTCTTGCAGTGATGGGCCGCGCGTATCACGCTCAAGAAACAACGCTTCCGTCCCACCTGCCAAAGCATCCCTGCCCTGACTTTGGCTTAAATACCGCCCTGTGAGCTGCTCAAGCCCAGTCTCATGATCGATAAGCTGCAAAACACCCGAGCCACACTCGCCCTCACCAAAGCCAAGCGCCATGGACTGCACAACCAAACCAAGCCCCGCATCCGCAGGAGCCCCCTTCGCTTGGCGCAGCAAACGCGCAGATGTGCCATCCCAAGCGCGCGCCATAGAACGCAAAACCTCAGCCAACTGCACGCCTGGGTCTTGCGGGAACGGCTCATCTGTTTCTTCTTCATAGGCGCGCAAAGCCGCGCTTAGGGATGCTTCTCCTTCAACTCCGATTTCATCAAACACGTCAGGATCCAAACGCGCCACCTGTATGGAGTAGGAATGAACAAATCGTGCATAAAGAGAGGCTGCCGTCTCTTTTCCCAAACGCTTGGCGAAATCATCAAAGCGCGCATTATTCATCCCGATGTTCAAAATCGCACTTGGCCCACCCCAATCAGGGCCCGCCGAAGACGGGCGCACACAAAGCAATTCGCCCTTCTCAAACGGCGACAACAACAACGCCATATCCGGCATTTCGCCGCGCGCGATCTTGTGAACCGCATCAAAAGAAAGCCCAACCGTGCGCGGCACAGGTAAATCAAGGCGCACCAAACGCTGCAAACATTTCGTGCGTCCGCCATGGGTGTCTGGCGACACAGGCGCGGTGGCGGTGATCAAAGTCGTATGCGGATTATTCTGCACTGCGGCATCCTCTATGCTTGCGCGCAGCATAGAGGCCATTTTTCAACGCGCAAGCCGCCTGTCTTGGCGCAAAGCCTATGACCTCACGTGCGAAAGCAGCTCAGACTAGCCCTCAACGCGGGTCAAATCCGCCACGGATCCGATCAGTTTACGAATATCGCTCAACAGGTTCAAACGATTGCGGCGCACTGTTTGGTTTTCAGCGTTGACTTGAACCGCTTCGAAAAACGCATCAATCGGCGCGCGCAACCCTGCCATACCGCTCATGGCGGCGGCAAAATCCTCGACCTTCAGCGCCGCTTCAATCACCGGCCCTTCGCTCGCGAGTGCTGCAAACAGCGCTTTTTCTTCTTCGGTTTCCGCGAATTTCACGTCCCCACCGTAAGAATATTCGACGCCGTCTTTTTCTTCTTCTTTGCTGAGAATGTTGTTCGCGCGCTTGAAGCCTTGGAGCAGGTTTTCACCGTCGTCGGTCTTCATAAACGCTTCGAGCGCAACCGCACGTTTCACCAAAAGCGCAAGATCATCATTCCCGTCCATCGCGATGCACGCGTCGATCACGTCGTGCCGCACACCTTGTTCGCGCA
>CAYQZI010000135.1:2980-8289 GCA_964421835.1 uncultured Planktotalea sp. | reverse complement strand
GCAACGCCCAGATAACGGCGGCGTTTCATCAACCAGCGTGGCCCGCGCCAGCCTTTTAAGAGCATTGTCAAAGGGGTGATCATCATCGTGATGATCATAAAGCGCGCTGAAAACTCGCCGCTGGGGTGAAGCAGTTGGTGGATCGTTCTGGCATCGCCTGAGGCAAGGCCAAGCATCATTGGAATGGCAGGCAGGCTTAGGAGTGCCCAAAAGGTATAGGGGTGGTCCCAGAGGGATTTGAGTGCTGACATCGGTTTGTCCCTTGTTTTTCAGGTTAAACGAGGCAGCACGCCTTTTCCGTCGCTCTGAAGGCCACTTATTTGGACCTTTGCTACCCGCCCACAACGGTTTGGGGCAAGAACAGCGCGATTTGCGGGAACAGGATCAGCAGTCCAATCATTGCAGCCATCGCGAACCAAAACGGCCAGATGCCGCGAAAGATCGTCGCCATTGGCACGTCGCGCGCGATGGATTTGACGATAAACACATTGATCCCCACGGGCGGACTTATCATCCCCATTTCCAGCACGATCACCACGATGATGCCGAACCAGATCAGGTCCCAATCAAGCGCAATCGCGATGGGGATCACAACAGGAATGGTTAAAACCAGCATCGCCATCGCCTCTAGGAACATGCCGAGGAACATGTAGATCAACACAATCACCAACAGGATGCCGATTTCGCCAATGGGCAAAGAGGTCAGCAAAACAACCAATTGCGCGGGCAATTCTGTGAGCGACATGAAGGGGATAAACACAAACGCGCCAATGATGATCATAAACACAGTTGCTGTCGCGTTCATCGTTTCCAAGATCACCTGTTTAGAGGCTTGCCAATTCAGCGAGCGCCGCCAAGCCGCGACCAAAAAGGTGAAGAAGGCCCCGACCGAGGAAGCTTCAACAGGAGTGAAGAAGCCTGTGTACATGCCGCCAATCGTAGCCAGCACAACGCCCAAGATCGGCAAAGCCCGCCAGAGCGAGGCGACCCTGTCTGCTCGGCTGGATTGCTTGCCGCGCGGACCCGCGCTTGGGTTGCGCAACACCACGAAATAGATTGCGCCGATGAACAAAAGCGTCAGGATAATGCCAGGAAACACACCTGCCATGAACAAGCGACCAATCGATTGCTCTGTTAGCACGGCGTAGATGATCATCCCGCCAGAGGGGGGGATCAAAAAGCCAAGCGTGCCTCCCGCCGCAACAGATCCAGTGGCGAGGCTGTCGGCATATTCGTATTTCTTCATCTCAGGCAGCGCGACGCGCCCCATGGTGACGGCAGAGGCAAGCGATGAGCCAGAGAGCGCCGCAAAGCCCGCGCAGGCCACAATGGTCGCAGAAGCAAGCCCGCCGCGTAGATGCCCCATCCAGCGATAAGCGGCAGCGAAAAGGTCGTTGGACATGCCCGACACGCCCGCAAGATTACCCATCAGAACAAACATGGGAATGACCAAAAGGTTGTAGTTTGAAGCCGCTTCAAAGGTTTCGCCCGCGAGGTTAGAATAGGCGATCTTGAGCCCGCGCGCCCAAGCTTGATCTTCGGCCATGCCAACGGCCATGAACTTATTCGCATTGGCAATGATCGTGCCGATGAACCCGACGCCGAGCATCGACAAGGCCACGGGCATGCGCAAAGCAAGCAAGATAAAGAGCGACAATAGCCCCAAAATTCCAAGAAGCGTCAAACTGATCATAGTGGATCCTGCCCCAAGCGCAGGCGCGCGATTTTGCCCGCGGTTAACAGCAGCCAGATATCCAGCAGCAGCACCACTGCGTAGATCGCGACCGCGAGCGAGAGCATGTAGTAAAACGGCTCAAACGAGATCAGCAATTGCTGCGTTGTTTCGCCAAATTTGCTGGCCGTGCCCCCCGCGTGCCACAGCCGCCATGACATAAAGGACAGCAGCGCAAACCCCATGACTTTCATCACAATCATGGACCATTTCGCGAACCACGCGGACATGCGCGATTCAAGCACCTCTATCTCGATATGCGCCCCCGTGCGCGCGCCCAGCGGGATTGACAACGCAACGATGACCACCAGCGATAGGATCAGCAGATCTTCTGCGCCAGTGATGGGTGAATTCAACGCTTTGCGCATGATCAACACATTCCAGACCGAGTAACCGGTCATGAATATCAACGTGGCACCGCCGCACAGCAAAGCCATCCACGTGAGCAGATTGTCAAGCGCTGCAATCAGCTTTGGGGTGGGGTCTGCGCCGTTCATATCCGCTTACACATCCGCAAAATCAGGGCACCATTTCAGCACGCCCTCTTTAAAGCTGTCCTTTTGCGCAAAGGCGTCAGCCCAGCGCACGATATTGGGATAGCCCTCGAACGGATAGCCGCAGCCGAGCAGGACAAAATGCAGCGGAATCCAAGAGATATCGGCCAAGGAATAGGCATCCCCCATAATCCATGCGCGCCCTTCGAGTGTCTTTTCAAGCTTGAAGAAACAGGCATCCAGAATGGCCGTGGCCTTGTCCAGATCGCTGGTGCTGAAATCCTTGTCGCCCGCATGTTTGGCGTGGAACGTCTTCAGCTCTTCATTCTGTTGCAAGTCATTGTATTTCGCCTGTTCTGCGGCGGTCTTTTTCAGCTTCGGCGCCATCTTGGTCGCATACACATAGGGCTTGCAGGCGGGCACATGGATCGCGGCGGCAAGGTGCAACCAGCCCTTCAATTCTTGTTCGTCCCCGTGGCGCAAAGACGGCGCGGCGTAGGTTTCATCAAGATAGTCGATGATGTCATTGGATTCGATATGCACCACGCCATTGTCGATCAAAGTCGGCACTAACCCATTGGGGTTGATGCCAAAATAATCGTCTGTGATGTTCTCTTTTTTCTTTAGATCAAGGTGGTGGCTTTCCCATTTCAAGCCCTTTTCAATCAAGGTCATACGTACCCGCATCGAGCAGTTGGAAATGCCCCCGTGATAGAGGTGCAAGCCCTCTAGCGCTTCAACGGATTTATTTGTTGGAACGATAACAACCATGAGATCAGATACCTTGTTGGAGAGGGAAACATGAGCGCCCGGGGCCAATGCCCGAGCGCTCATCCATTGGTTTACTTGTTCAATGCGTCGTAGATTGCACGCGCGTTCGCAATGCCGCGGCCCTCATAGTCTACGAAGATCTGCTCTAGACCCGTGGCGACAGCAGCGTCCATCTTTGCACGCTCTTCATCGGACACAACCAACCACTCGTAGGATTTGTCGGTTGCCTCTGCGATCATCTTTTTCGAACGCTCGTCTGCGCCATCAAAAGATTTCGCCAGCTCGAGCGACATAGGCAGGCCAGAAAGCTCATCGATGATTGCACGGTGCTCGTCCGATAGGCCCATGTAGCGCTCTTTGTTCATGACCGCATAGGTCACGGCAAAGGTCGCTGGGATGTTTTCCACAACATGCGTCGAGACATCCCAGAAGTTCCAAGGCGGCGTTATGTTGTTATACGAGGCCGTCGTCGCGTCGATCGTGCCTGTGGATAGGCCTGTGTACATCTCTGTCACCGGCATTTGCACTGGAACCGCCCCAAGCGCTTCGATGATGGGTGTTGTCATGGCCGCGAAAGGCACAATCTTGGCACCCTTGAGCCCTTCCATGGTTGAAACATCGCGGGTTGCGGCAAGCAGGTTGCCGGTGACTGTGCCCACGGCCAAAACCTTCACATCTTCATACTCATCCGCAAGATGCTCTTCAAACACGCTCCAGATCGCGCGCGTCGATTGGTCGGCGTTTTCCGACGTGCCGGGCAGGATTGCCAACATGGTCTTCGGGAAAAGCGCGGGCGTATATGCAGAGACGCCAAACGTGATGTCGCCAACGCCCTCAACCGCGCGTTTGTATTGCTGCACAGGGCCTGCACCAAGCTGGCCAGCGGGGTAAAGCTTCATCGTCAGCGAGCCACCGGAGCGTTTATCAATCTCCTCGGCAAACCATGTGAACATGCCTGTGTTGGTGTGGTGCTGCGGCGGCAAGAACGTCGCAACGCTCAGCTCTTCGCTAACGGCGCTTTGTGCGAAAAGCCCCAAGGTGGCGGTAACAGCAGCTCCTAGGCTGAAATTCCTAAGTGTCATGACGTTCTCCCAAATGCATTGGGGTGCGTGCGGTTTGGGATCCCAAATGTGAGATAGGAATCACTTTTCCGCCAGTTCACCCCTACAATGAAGCGAATTTGCAACGATTGGGATCCTAATTCAAGAAAATTCCGAGATATTCGTGATGCGCAGCGCCAAGCCTCTTGATTTTGGGATCCCGAAAGAGCTGAAATAGCATCTACGGGCACAAAGGCGTTTAAGCCGTGCCGCGCCACATTTCATCCTTGCTAGGATTTTACGAATGCACCCTGAACTCAAAGCGCATCCTGAGTATTTTGAAAAAGAAATCGTTCAGCTTGCAGACAATGTTTACCAAGCTTTTGGCTTTGCGGCGTCCAATGTTTACATGATTATCGGCGATGATGGTTTGATCATCGTCGACACCAGTGAAACCACTGCGGCGGCAGAGAATATCCTTGCCGAGTTTCGCAAAATCTCTGATCTGCCGATCAAGACGATCATTCTGACGCACTCGCACCGCGATCATGTGTCCGGTGCCAGTGTCTTTGCCGAGGGCGGCAGCCCCGAGATTTTGGCAAGCACGCGGTTTTCTGAGGATTCGCTGTTTGTCGCTTCGGATCACCCGCAGCCCGTCAAAGCGATGCAGGTGCGCACCAAACGTCAGTTTGGAATTGGTCTGTCTTATCCAGATGAAATTGTTGGCATCGGCGTCGGTCCTGGCGCGCGCCCGCTTAAGGGGATGGGCGCGGGCGCTTTGCCGCCAACCCGCCGCATTGGCGACGAGGGTGAAAAGCTGCGCGTGCACGGCATCGATTTGGAACTGGTGCGCGCACCGGGCGAGACGCCAGATCACATCGTTGTCTGGTATCCCGAAAAGAAAGTGCTGATCAGCGGCGATAATTTCTATCGCTCGTTTCCCAATCTTTATGCCATTCGCGGCACAGCTTATCGCGATTTTGACGCTTGGGCGGATACGATGGATCTGCTGATGTCTTTCGGTCCAGACGTGCTTGGCCCCGGCCATACCAAGGCGTTGTTTGGCGCTGAATCGATCAAAGAGGCGCTTACAGATTACCGCGACGCGATCCGGCACATTGTCGATGAAACGCGCAATGGCATGGACGCTGGCCTTACGATTGACGAGCTGGCGCACAGTGTGAAGCTACCCAATCATTTGGCTGAAAAGCCGCATTTGCGCGAATACTATGGCCGCGTTGATTTCTCTGTGCGCGCGTATTTCGTGGGCAC
>CAYQZI010000135.1:0-2880 GCA_964421835.1 uncultured Planktotalea sp. | reverse complement strand
CAAAGCGGCGAGAGTTAAAATTTCTAGATATAAAGCAATTACTTAAGGCGATGCCGCAATTTCCGAAACCGTTTTCGGTTGATTTGCGAAAGCGGTTTCGGTTAGCGTTTCGATAGGGAGAGAGATTCGATGGGTGATAAGCCAGTAAATTTGAAAGCCTTGGCGGCCCATCTGGAATTGACCGTAAGTACGGTCAGCCGTGCTCTGAACGACTACCCCGATATCAGCCAAGCAACGCGCCGCCGCGTCAAGCAAGCGGCAGACGAGCTTGGCTACCGCGTGAACCAAAATGCGCGACGTTTGTCTAAGGGCACTTCAGAGACGATTTGCTATCTTATGCCCCGCCAAGTCGGGGCTAATGCGCAACCGTTCGTGGCGCAATTGCTGGCCGGTTTGGCCGAGGCCTTGAACGAACGTAGCTGGGATTTGCTGGTCAGTCAGGCTGATGCCTCTGTCGGGGATATCGAAAGTATCGAGCGCCTTGTGCGCTCTGGGCGCATTGCTGGATTGGTCATCTCGCGTCCGTTGAAGAACGATCCACGTGTCAAGTTGATGCAAAAGCTGGGTTGTCCTTTCGTGGTACACGGGCGCACGGCTGAGTGCGAAGATTATGCTTGGTATGATGTGGACGGCGAGGACGCCTTTGTGACGGCAGTGAACCACCTTGTCACCCTAGGACATCGCCGCATCGGTTTTATCGGCGCGCCGTTGCAATACCAATTCGCGCAGGAACGCCTTGATGGCTATGCGCGCGGGCTGGGGCACAATGGCATCGCGCAAGACGCGCAGTTGATCGAGATCGCCGAGTTCTCGGACGAGGGCGGAATGGCCGCAGCCGGGATTTTGCTTGATCTGCCCAATCCCCCAACAGCGCTGGTCTGCGTCACCGATATGATTGCTTTGGGCGCTTTGGAAGCCATGCATGCACGCGGGATTACACCGGGCAAAGAGGTGTCCGTCATCGGCTACGATGGTCTGCATTTCGGTAAACATGCCAATCCGCCACTCACCACGCTCGCACAGCCGCAATCGCATGCGGGACGGCGCCTTGGGGATATGTTGCTCTCTATCATCGACGGAGCATCGCCAACGAAATTTCAAGAATTGCAACGCGCCCACTTGGTGCGCCGCAAAACAGACGGCCCTGCGCCAACGCAAGCAGGCCGAAACGACGTTTCATTCAGGGAGGAACAATTATGAAACGATTTACCACACTGACAGCAGGTTTGCTGCTCTCCACTGCATTGGTGACAGCCGCCAGCGCCGACACGATCCGCTTCTGGACAATGGAAGTTCAACCAGAGCGCATGGCCGTTCAGCAAGAGATGGCAGATGCTTTTGCAGCTGCATCTGGCCACACGGTTGAGATTATTCCGGTCGAGGAATCCGACATTCAGACACGCGCAACTGCGGCCTTTGCAGCGGGTGATTTGCCTGACGTGTTGAACCATACAGTACAACATTTGCTGCCCTATGCGGAAGCGGGTCTGCTAGATACAGCGGCGGCAACAGAAGTTGTTGAAGACCTTGGTGTCGGTAGCTTCGCAGAAGGCCCTGTGCGCATGGCGATGTCTGATGGCGAGATCGTCTCCGTTCCAACAGACGGTTGGACACAGCTGGTTGTTTATCGCGCAGACCTGTTCAAAGACATGGGCCTCGCGGCACCAACAACGTTCGAAGCGATGTCTGCGGCGATGGACAAGCTTCACAACCCGCCAAGCATGTACGGTTTCGTCGCTGCGACAAAGATCGACGAAGGCTACATGATGCAGCTGATCGAGCACTTGTCCCTCGCGACAGGGTATTCGCCGATCAACGCGGATGGCTCGATCAATGAAGATACAACAAACCTCGTACAACTGCTTGAGATGTATCAGAAAATGGTCGCGAACTCGCCAGAGGGTGATCTTTACTGGTCGCAGTCTCGTGAACTCTACCTCGATGGTAAAGCGGCGATGGTGATCTGGTCTCCGTCTATCTTGGACGAGCTTGGCGGTCTGCGTGACAGCGCGCCAGTGACAATCTCTGATGATCCAACGACGAAAGAACTGGCGATGGCGACTGGCTTCTCCACCGTGATTTCTGGTCCGGGCAACGCAGATGGCGCAGCATACGCTGACGTACGTTATCTTGGCATCACAGCGGATGCGAACACCTCCGTTGCGCAGGATTTCGTGAAGTTCGTGGTTTCTGAGGGTTACGGCCAGTGGCTGTCTCAAGCGCCAGAGGGTAAATTCCCAGTGCGTCGCGGTACAGAAGCGGGCGATACGTCTTTTGAGGCGACATGGGCCGGTCTCGATGTTGGTGTTGATCGCAAAGCGCCGCTTGCGGACATCTACCCACAGTCTGTCATTGATGACATCGTCGCGGGTCTGTCTGTAGGTGATCGCTGGGGCGTGGCCGATGGTCAGCTGGCGACAGCGTCCAAGATCGTTAGCTCGCAAGTTATGTCGCGCGTTATTCGTGAGATGACCGATGGTGACCTGTCCGTGCAAGAAGCAGCGGACAAGATTGTCGCCGAGCACAAAGCGCTCGATCTCTAAGAGCTGATTGGCGGCGCGGGGGCATCCCTCGCGCTGCTCTTTCTACCGGAGCCTTCCATGACACAGCCAACACCACCCAAGGGCCTTGGCCCGCTGGCGAAACGCGAGATGCGCTTTGCGTATATGCTGCTGCTGCCCACGTTCTTGATCGTGTTGTCAGTCGTGCTGTTTCCGCTTTTCGCCAATGTCTGGATCAGCTTCAAACCTGTGACCTTGGGCGACCTTCGCGCGCCATCAATCTTGGTCAATGAACGCCTGATGGGCGATTTGGAGGCCGTTGGCGACGAGGCCGACATCCGCTACCGCGCCCGCAATTCCTCGCGCAAAAGCGCAATTG
>CAYQZI010000134.1:7196-8298 GCA_964421835.1 uncultured Planktotalea sp. | reverse complement strand
ATCTTGCGAAAGGCTGTATTTCTGGCTTACTTGAGCACCACGAAGCGCTTGCCGGTCTGATTGCGCCGACGGCAAATTCCTATAAACGTCTTGGACCCGGATCGCTCTCTGGCTACTGGAAAAACTGGGGCGGAGATCACCGCAATGTCACGACGCGCATTAGCTCTGAGGGCGGCGCGAAAGCGCGCTTGGAGCATCGCATGGCGGATGCCTCCGCAAACCCATACACAGCCGTCGCGGCGGTTTTGCAGGCCGCCTTGCTTGGGACACAGCACACACATGCGCTTGGGGCTTTGGAAACAGGCGATGGCTTTGAGCACACAGATGCGACCGTTGGCACGGCGGACGATCTCGCAGGTGCTACTGCGGCGCTTGAAGCGGATAAAACGCTTTGCGATGCTGTAGGCGCCGAGCTGGTGGCGAACCATATTTTCATGAAGCAACAAGAAGTCGAGAAGACCGCCTCCTTGGATGACACGGCCCTGCGCGATTTCTACATGTACTTCATTTAAACAGCGGCGCGCGGTGAAAGTTGCCCAGACCGATGTTAACGATGCCCGGTGCGCAGCGGGATCATAGCGCGGCGTAAGAAAATCAGCGCCAAGACCTGCACGCGCTGCATTCAAGAGTTTTACCTAAGTTTCTTGCATCAACTCATCCAATTTCCGCCATCTACATTCAGCGTTTGAGCCGTGATGTAGCGAGCCGCGTCAGACGCGAGGAAAACACAAGGGTCCGCGATATCGCTTGGATCCCCCATGCGCCCCAATGGGACAGCGTCGCCCACTTCGCGCTTTTTCTGGCCCAAGGGTTTGTTTTCATAGTCTGCGAATTGCGCATCCACCACGTCCCACATGGGGGTGTCCACAACGCCGGGCGCGATGGCGTTGACGCGGATGTTGTCTTTTGCAAGCTCCAGCGCAAGCGATTGCGTCACAGAAATCACCGCAGCCTTGGTCGAACAATAGAGCGTGATGTTCGGCTCGCCGCGCCGTCCGGCTTGACTGGAAAAGTTGATAATCGAACCACCGCCGCGTGCTATCATAAAGGGTAGGGCGGCTTGAACGGCAAAGATCGTGCCGCCGACATTGACGTCATATTG
>CAYQZI010000134.1:5208-7096 GCA_964421835.1 uncultured Planktotalea sp. | reverse complement strand
GCATCCGCAGACCATCAGGGCCAAACCTGTGGATCAAATCTGCGTTTGGTGTCAGATGAACAGTTTCGCCGTGACGCACAAATGCGTTGCCGGGTGCGCGCACGGTCATAGGCTCGCACCCTTCGATGTGGACAAAGGTAACAGCGCCCAAGTGCTCGGCGACGCCAACTGTGCTCGTCCAAAGGCCACTTTTGGTTGACAGCGCAAGGTGCTCCGGGCGGATACCAATCGTTTGTGCGTCATATTTTGAGCCTCTGCGTCGTCATTCAAATGCATCTTGGGTGAGCTGACAAAGCCCGCAACACACAGATTGCGCAGCCCGCGATAAAGATCAAGAGGGCCGTCGACTTGCTCGTTGGTCACCTAGACCATCGTCGTATCAAACTTTTTGTGCAGCTCGGCGAAGTCCATTCACATGTCAACGCGCCGCGCGGCGTCAAGGTTAGTCAGCGGCGCGTCAAACGAGGCGCAAAAGGTTCGCGCTCTTGATAGCCCGCATAGACCAGCGCCTTGGCCGCAGTTTCAATCCGCTTGTTTTGTTCTTCGACGCTCATCCTTGCCATGTGCATCGGGAATGGCCCCTCGTGTTTTTCACCGCTGCCGCGCGGGGGCCAGACTGCGGCCTTGAAAGCGGCCCAGTCTGCGCGTATGTGACATGCAACCTCGATTTGATGGAAAGCACGAAAATGGCCACCAACCCGCTCCAGTATGTTCAGCAAGTTCGCTCCGAAGTCGCGAAAGTCGTTTGGCCCACGCGCCGCGAAGTGATGTTGACCACGGTTATGGTCTTTATCATGGCGGCTTTGACGGCGGTTTTCTTTGCGATCATTGATATTATTATTCGCACTGGTTTGACCAGCGTTTTGGGTTTCTTCGGCTCTTAAGGTCAAACGCGTCCTATTCCCTAAAATGACGACCAGCCCTTGAATTGCACGCGGGGCTTGGGTATTGCGCTGTTACCTTCCCAAAAATGACTGCTCCTTAGATTCGAACGGCGCACGCATTTTGTCTGGAAGGTCGCTGCGCAACGCACTGTTGTGTGACGTGAAATGATTTATGCGACCCAATAGGGTTCAGACAAGGAAAAGTGTCAGATGGCGAAGCGGTGGTATTCGGTAAGCGTTCTTTCAAACTTTGAAAAGAAGATCGCCGAGCAAATCAGAACCTCAACCATCGAAAATGGTCTTGAGGACGATATCGAAGAAGTGCTGGTCCCGACCGAAGAAGTGATCGAGGTCCGTCGCGGCAAGAAGGTGACCTCTGAGCGCCGCTTTATGCCCGGATACGTTTTGGTGCGTATGGAAATGTCTGATCAGGGCTATCACCTGATCAACTCGATCAATCGCGTCACAGGCTTTTTGGGTCCGCAAGGTCGTCCGATGCCTATGCGCGACGCCGAAGTCGAAGCGATCCTTGGCCGCGTCGCAGAGGGCGAAGATGCGCCGCGCACGCTTATTCACTACGAAGTGGGCGAAAAGGTTAAGGTTAACGATGGTCCGTTTGAAGACTTCGACGGCATGGTTGAGGAAGTCGATGACGAGAACCAGCGCCTGAAAGTGACCGTGTCGATCTTTGGTCGTGAAACACCGGTTGAACTTGAGTTCACGCAGGTCACTAAGCAAAGCTAAGCTTTACACCTTTAAGGCATTTACAAAGCGCGCTGTTAATACCAGCGCGCTTTTTTCGTTTGGCACCCCGCGCGAAGGCCGCTGCAATGGGCCTGATGAGTACCCTAGTGGAACATAAAAGACTCACTTCCGAACGAATTGCAGCTAATCGCCTAAAAAGGGCATTTTTCCACCAGTGAGATATTGACGCGCCCCTCGGTTGCACGGCTACTTGTGTGTACGAGCACAACATACAGCGGCACTCTGCAAAGCCGCGGATA
>CAYQZI010000134.1:0-5108 GCA_964421835.1 uncultured Planktotalea sp. | reverse complement strand
TTGAGCGTTGTGACAGATTCCTCTTTGCAGGCGCTTCAACCTGCTCCCGCACCCGCTCCTGTTCCAGCGCAAACGGCTGTGATCGCTCCGGTTGTCGCGCCTCAGGTTCAGCCCTTGGTCGAGCCGGCAAAGCCCGCCGTTCAAGTCGCGTCTTTGCAAGAAAGCGAGCAAGCGGCATCGTTCTTTGCAAATGCACAGGCAAATCTGATCGCGCAGGAAAGCTGCATCGCAGATCTGCGCGCGCTTTCTGATCAAGCGCGGGTCTACTTCCCTGCGGGCGGGTTGACGCTTGATGAAACTGGCATTGCGCAAGCGCGTTTAATCGCCTCTTTGGCGCAAGAATGCAAAGGCGTGCAGATCCTTGTTGAAGGCCATTCTGATCCGTCTGGCGATCCTGCGATCAACCTGCGTCTGAGCAAACAGCGCGCCGAGCAGGTGATCCAGCGTCTTGGGGCCACTGGCCTTGATATGTCGGTCTTCGTGGCCGAGGGCCTTGGCAGCAAGCGTCCATCGGGCATCAATGGCCCCGAAGGGTCGGCCTACTATGATCGCCGCGTCGAATTTGTGGTTCTTGAAACAAACACGACGGTGAATAATTTTAGGGCTAAGCCACGCGCTTGGGCTGCGTCGAATTGCGCACAAGAGCTTCAAGGTGCGATCTCTAATGCGAATATTTTTTATGCACCGCGCTCTGTTGCGGCCAAACAGGATGATATCTCGCAAGCCTTGCTCTTTGCTTCAATGGCGATGGATTGCCCCGATGCGCGTTTGCGCGTGATCGGCCAGCATTCTGACGATGCGCGTATCGGCGAAAACCCCGCAACGGGCCGTTTGCGCGCGAAAGCCTTGATGGCGATGCTGGTGGGGCAGGGCATTGATGCCGGACAGATCATTATGGCAGCGCCGTCGCGCTCTATGACCACGGAGCAGCTGAGCGGAAGCCGTTTGGATTTCGACATCATTCTTGAGTGATCAAGGGCCCGTTTGAGTCAATAAAACAAAGTCTTGGCCCCCTTTCGATCCTATGTGATTGATAGGGGGCTTTTTCTATGAGATGCTGCGCGAAAGCGATCTGCGCCGCATTGCGTGCAGCGGCTCATATTTCATTTGCACTTTAGGACGATTCGGACTATGCGCCACAGGCTCATGGGGAACGCAATTGCGTTGCCTATCTTTCGTGGGAGGCACGGTCATCGCGATGATCAACCCAGACCACGGCAACAGTATTCTCAGGCAGGCGTGTCTGCGGAGTTGAATTAGGAGAGAACCACATGGCTAAGAAGCTAGCTGGTACAATGAAACTGCAGGTTCCTGCAGGTAAAGCCAACCCATCCCCACCCGTCGGTCCGGCACTCGGTCAGCGCGGCATCAACATTATGGAATTCTGTAAAGCGTTCAACGCGAAGACAGCGGACCTTGAGCCAGGCGCACCCTGCCCAACGGTGATCACATATTATCAGGACAAGTCCTTCTCTATGGACATCAAGACGCCCCCTGCGTCCTACTTCCTGAAGAAAGCTGCTAAGCTTTCGTCCGGCGCGAAGCTCCCTGGCCGCGAGACAGTGGGTACTGTCACAGTTGCTCAGGTTAAAGAGATCGCAGAAGCGAAAATGAAAGATCTGAACGCGAACGACATGGACGCGGCAATGCAGATCATTCTGGGCTCTGCCCGTTCTATGGGCATCGAGGTGAAGTAATGGCAAAATTCGGTAAGCGTTTCACCGCAGCGCGCGCGGCATTTGAAGGCCAAAGCAGCCTCACAGTAGAAGCAGCCGTTGCTTTGATCAAAGCCAACGCCAATGCAAAATTCGATGAGACCGTTGAAATCGCAATGGTTCTGGGCGTTGATCCACGCCACGCAGACCAGATGGTTCGCGGCGTAATCGGTCTTCCAAACGGCACAGGCAAAGACGTGCGCGTTGCGGTTTTCGCGCGCGGCGCGAAGGCCGAGGAAGCGACAGCAGCTGGCGCGGACATCGTTGGTGCAGAGGATCTTATGGAAACTGTTCAGGGCGGCAAGATCGACTTTGATCGTTGCATCGCAACACCTGACATGATGCCTGTTGTTGGTCGTCTTGGTAAGGTTCTGGGTCCACGTAACCTGATGCCAAACCCAAAAGTCGGCACAGTGACAATGGACGTTGAAGCAGCTGTGAAAGCGGCCAAAGGCGGCGAAGTTCAGTTCAAAGCAGAGAAAGCCGGCGTTGTTCATGCTGGTGTTGGCAAAGCGTCTTTCGACGAAGCCAAGCTGGTTGAAAACATCAAAGCCTTCATCGGTGCCGTCGCCAAAGCGCGCCCATCCGGTGCTAAGGGCGCCTACATGAAGAAGATTTCATTGTCTTCGACAATGGGCCCTGGTGTCAGCCTCGACGTTGCTGCGGCAAACGAAGAGTAAAGAATTCTTGTGATGCGTCCTTCGGGACGTGTTGCTTGATGGCGGGGCCGCAAACTTGGCCCTGTCCTGTCCGAGACGAAGGGTGAGGAGGCAACTTCTCATAATTCCTTTCTGAGATGGGGAACGAGACGAGACTTTCGAGGATTTAAGTACCTCGGGCGATCAACTCGGGACCCTCAATTGGACCCGAATGCGGATGAGCTCTGAGAGGAGCGAAGACGCTTAAACTGAGCCGGAGGGGGAACCCTCCACATTTGGAGTAAAACTGTGGATAGAGCACAAAAAGAACAGTTGGTCGACGAACTCGGCCAAATCTTTGAAAGCTCTGGCGTCGTTGTGGTAGCCCACTACGCCGGTCTGACAGTTGTTGAAATGCAGGATCTACGTGCGCGCGCAAGCGAAGCAGGTGGAGCCGTGCGTGTTGCCAAAAACAGGCTCGCCAAGATCGCCCTTGAGGGAAAGCCATGTGCAAGCATTGCTGAATACCTCACGGGTATGACCGTACTCACCTATTCTGAGGACCCTGTCGCAGCAGCGAAAGTGGCCGAAGAGTTCGCCAAAGAGAACAAGAACTTCGAAATTCTTGGCGGCGCAATGGGTGAGAACGCTCTGGACCGTGCCGGTGTGACAGCCGTGTCTAAGATGCCATCCCGCGACGAGCTTATTGCTTCTATCGCTGGCTGCATCGGGGCACCTGCTTCGAACATCGCCGGTGCACTTGGCGCACCTGCAAGCAACATCGCGGGCGTTTTGTCCACGATCGAGGACAAGGCCGCGGCCTAAACAACAAGAGGACTGGCGTGTGGCTGCAAAGCGCACGTTGGAACACATCTTAATCAAACGGAAAGAGTCAAAATGGCTGATCTGAAAAAACTTGCTGAAGAGATCGTTGGTCTTACACTTCTCGAAGCACAAGAACTGAAAACTATCCTTAAGGACGAGTATGGCATTGAGCCTGCTGCTGGCGGCGCTGTCATGATGGCTGGCCCAGCGGACGGCGGCGGCGCATCTGCAGAAGAGCAGACTGAGTTCGACGTGATCCTTAAGGCTGCTGGCGCATCCAAGATCAACGTGATCAAGGAAGTTCGCGCGATCACAGGTCTCGGCCTGAAAGAAGCAAAAGAGCTCGTTGAAGCTGGCGGCAAAGCTGTCAAAGAAGGCGTCTCCAAGGACGAAGCTGAAGACGTTAAGGGCAAGCTCGAAGCAGCTGGCGCGGAAGTCGAAGTTAAGTAAATTCTGCCTGTCAGATTCATAGTGAAACGGCGGTCCCTCGGGGCCGCCGTATTTCGTTGGGCTGAGCGTAAACTTCAAAAAAGTTCACAACAATGAGCCTCAAAAATGAGAAGCATTCGTTATAGTGATTTTATCTCTGAGAGAATTTCTTCGATTTGGTCAAGCCCGCCAAATTTTGCCAAAACCCGCTCACGTATATCTTTCAGAAGACGATCGTCTGCTAGCAACTCGTGAGCTTCCATTTCTAAAGCCTTGGCCAATTTAGAAATTGCGTCAAGCGATGGCTTTCTTGATCCAGATTCTACTAGAGCCAAGTAGTTTCGCGAAAGCTCAGCCATTTTTGAGAGTTTCAGCTGTGTCATATTACGTTCAAGCCTAGCAGCTTTTATAGATTTCCCTACATCCATTGTAATTTCCAATTCAAGTTTGCGACTAAAGAAATTCCTCACGCCCAGTCCTCCCTTTACGGTTTCTGGACGTGAGGTTGCTCTATCGTCGACATCTAAACATGGGTCACCCTCTAAATGCGTTCTCCAGTGCTTACCTTTTGCAACGACTCTACATCAAAGTAACGCTATTGAAGTGAAGTACTAAGATATTGCAAAAGCAGCTAACTGCGCTGCTAGCTTTGTCGGTTGCACAATCCCGACGCGGCTTTCTTTTCAAGAGGCACCATGCCCCTCAAATAAATTTGCTCGGTGTTTATTGTGCTGTGGTAATAATCAGTATCATGTTGATTTCCTTTCGTAAGTTAGTCGGCTCTAGCCAACTGTTTGAATAAATTACGCTTCAGAAGCTCATCTTTGTCGCATTGATCTTCAGCCTTTCTTTCGTGCGAGGCGGTTTATGAGTCGAACAGGATCAAGCGGATAGCTAAAACTGCCATTTGAAGAAGATTGTTCAATCTATCTCGATCTTTGCCCTTGCGAGCTACGAGCGAAAGTTCTTCTTCTATGTCACGAATAAGCGCCCTAACTTCCTCTTCTGCATCAACCCACTTGTCAGATTGCTCTAGCTTCTCTCGAAGATCTTTGAGCAAAATCAGACACCGTTCTGCAGGCTCTAGTTCTTTCATGGTTTCTCCTTCGTAAAAAACGGAGGAGCACTAGTGCCTACTCTACAAATGCCTTCATTGGCAGCGCGCCATGAAGACAATTTAGTTGTAGCGCGTTGTTGACTGATGGTCAACAGAATGATTTTGTCATTCTCCAAAAACCGCTGCTATCAGATGTCGTAACGTTGAACGCTTTGAGCACCGTTAGCGACTTTCGCGGCAAAATGGAGTAGACGCAGGTTCTAACAGTCCCTTCAAACCCTGCTTAAAAACGATAATAGTTCAAGTTCGTTAAGATCAGTAACTCTCGGACTCACTCACTTTCCCTCGCCCCGCCCCTTGCGTTCGCTGCCTTCACGACATATTTGGACATTTCCTGCGGTATCGATTGATTCGACGCCGCTTTTCTGTTTGCCGAAAAGGAGG
>CAYQZI010000133.1:0-8301 GCA_964421835.1 uncultured Planktotalea sp. | reverse complement strand
TCGGCCCTGAAGCCCCGCTTGCCGCTGGCGTTTCAGACGATTTGCGCGACGCCGGTTTTTTGGTTTTCGGGCCCTCCAAAGCTGCAGCGCAATTGGAAGCCTCCAAGGCATTCACCAAGGAAATTTGCGCGGCCGCGCATGCGCCGACAGCCGGCTATGGCCACTTCACCGACGCTGCGAGCGCCAAAGCCTATATCGAATCTGCGGGGGCACCGATTGTCGTGAAGGCCGATGGATTGGCCGCAGGCAAAGGCGTCGTCGTCGCCATGGAAGTGCAAACAGCGCTCGATGCGGTTGATGACATGTTTGGCGGCGCTTTTGGCGGTGCAGGCGCCGAAGTTGTCATCGAAGAGTTTATGGACGGAGAAGAAGCATCGTTTTTTGTGCTGTGCGACGGTGAAAACGTTTTGCCAATTGGCACTGCGCAAGATCACAAACGCGTTGGCGAGGGTGATACAGGCCCAAACACAGGCGGCATGGGCGCATATTCCCCCGCTCCGGTTTTGACCGATGAAATTGCCGAGCTTGCTTTGGAGCAAATCGTGAAGCCTTGTATGACCGAAATGGCGCGTCGTGGAACACCCTATCAAGGGGTTCTTTATGCGGGGTTAATGATCAAGGATGGCGCACCGCGTTTGGTCGAATATAACGCGCGTTTCGGCGATCCTGAATGTCAGGTGCTCATGATGCGACTTGGAGGCCAAATCCTTGATCTTTTGCTTGCAAGCGCAGAGGCTCGCTTGGACAAGGCGCAAGTAAATTGGGCCGACGATCATGCGATGACAATCGTTATGGCCGCGAATGGCTATCCGGGACCGTATGAAAAAGGGTCCGTTATCAAAGGCTTGGATGCACTCAACGATGATAGCTTTAACGTCGCCTTTCATGCGGGAACGGCCGACATAAATGGCGAAATCGCCGCGACTGGCGGGCGTGCCCTAAACATAACGGCGCGCGGTGCAACTTTGGAGGAGGCGCACAAACGCGCCTACGAAATGGTAGACGCGATTGATTGGCCAGGTGGCTTTTATCGCCGAGATATTGGTTGGCGCGCTCTTTAGCTTAAGGACAGTTTGCTGAGCGCTCAGCAAGCGCGGCCTTGCTAAACGGCCCTGCGTCGCGACTGGTGATTTCACCGTTCTGGAGCTGTGAAATCATGATACGCGACCAATTTGCATCTGCGCTCACAACCTGTGCGACACCGTCACAGATGATCACGCCGCCCGAAATAAAATCCTCGCCGATGCGGTGATTGGTCAGCCCAGATCGATCTGCAACATGGCTCAACGCGCCATCCTTAAATCGCCAAATGCGCAAGATTTTCGCCAAGTGCGGGCGGTCGATATAAGCAAGTTCAATCGCCCCATCGCCGTCCAAATCCGCAGCACCAAGCGGAGCAAGCCAACGATTAGAGCGGCCGATGTATGGCGTTGCGGAAACCAGCCCGCCTTCGTCATAAATCGCAAGCCGCGCACCTTGGGTGGCACTGCTCTCGATCACCACAACTTCACTGTCGCCATCAAGATCTACATCAAAAAGACGCGGTGTCAGGTCCTCGAAAACACGGTTTTCAGGCAGGCGCAATGTCATCTCTTTGCCCGTATCCGTCACAATCTCGAGCGCACCAAATTCGATGGCATCGCCCAAAATTCCATGTGCATAGCGCGTTGTCGGCTCCGAATATCGCGCCTCTTTCACACCCGCAAACGCAGGTGTAACGCAGATAAATGCCAAGCAAAACGCCGCAAATCTCATTAGATTTGCTTTTCAGGCATCTGAACCACAAGTCCGTTAAGCGCATCTGTGACCTTTACTTGGCAGGTCAAACGCGAGCGCGCTTCATCAGGTTCAAACGCGAAATCTAGCATATCAACTTCCATATCATCCTTTGCAGGCAGCTTCTCGACCCAAGCCGCATCCACATAAACATGGCACGTGGAACATGCGCACGCTCCGCCGCAATCCGCCTCGATACCTGGAATATTGTTATCACGCGCGCCTT
Organism: uncultured Planktotalea sp.; assembly: GCA_964421835.1. Classification (GTDB taxonomy): domain Bacteria; phylum Pseudomonadota; class Alphaproteobacteria; order Rhodobacterales; family Rhodobacteraceae; genus Planktotalea. Next base: position 6,299 of record CAYQZI010000133.1, on the reverse strand, counting down.
CCATGACCGTCATGCCATTTGCGACCTCGACGACATGCTCTTTGCCGCCGTGCTCAATATACGTAATCTTCGCCATTTTTCGTGTCCTCACCTGAAGTTTGCATGTGTGTAAACGCACTTAGCCATGCGTTCCAGTCCCATTTACGTCATCAAGCGCATCTTTAAAGACGCACTTGCCGCGCCGGTGCATCTAATCACTAGGACTGTAGGCAAAAACGCGTTAAGAAAAGGGCAGATCGTCATGAAGACGGCAAGCAGTGAGACAGGCGCGATGCAGCACATCCCCTTCGTATTCCCGCATCTCGCGGTGATCCGACGCGTGAGCGGCGTGGCGGCGCTATGTTTGCTCGCAAGCTGCTCTGCCCCGCTTGAAACCGTAACGAAAGCCGCTTTTTTCGATGAGCCCGAATTGGTCTACACGAGGTCCACGCCGCCGCCCGGTGCGAAAGAGGGCAGCTGTTGGGGGAAACATATAACCCCGGCGGAATTAGAAACGGTGACACATCAAATTCAACTTCAACCGCCTGAAATCCGCACCGATGGATCGGTCAGCGCGCCTGCGGTTTACAAAACTGAAACCTCTCAACGTATCGTGAAAGAACGGCGCGAGCTGTGGTTCGAAACGCCTTGCGCGCCGCTGTTAACTGTTGAGTTCGTTGAAAGTCTTCAGCGCGCTTTGAAAGCCCGTGGTCATTTTCGTGGTAGCATTTCAGGCTACATCGATACGCGCACGCGCAGTGCCATTCGAAAATTTCAAGCGCCACAAGGACTTGATAGCTCGATCCTTTCTATTGCAGCCGCGCGCAAACTTGGGTTGATCGCGTATGAACGCGAAGAAGAAGACTCATAAAAAAGGCCCCGCGTTTGCAGGGCCTTTCAAATTTCGCAGTAGGTTTCTTAGCTATCTTCGAGCGAAAGCGCTACAAATCTTGGATCGCCTGAACGGCGGATCAGCAAGAGCAAGGATTTGCGCCCCGCGTCACGTGCAGCATCGATTTGCTTGGTCAGATCCTCAACGCTTTCCAGCTTTTGTTGACCCGCTTCCGTGATCAAATCACCCGCGCGCAAACCTTTCTCGTAGGCTTTGCTCGTTTCAACCACGTCTTGAATAACCAGCCCGCTCGCATTGGAAGTGAGATCGAGCTGTTCGCGCAATTCATCCGTAATCTCGGAGACCGTGAGGCCGAGAACATCCTTTTTGACAGGCGCTTTCGGCTCGGCTGGCTGCGATGCAGGCACGGCAGTTTCCGCTTCTTCGCGGCGACCCAAAGTCACTTTCAGCGTCTCTGTTTTGCCATCGCGGAACACAATCACACGGACGGCTTTGCCAACCTGGGTGTTGCCAACGGTTTTCACCAAAGAGCGCGTATCCGTGACGTCCTTGCCATCAAAACTTGTGATGACGTCGCCCGCCTTGATCCCTGCCTCGGCAGATGGGCCCTCTGGAACGTCGGTCACCAATGCGCCGGCGGCGTTTTCGAGACCGATTGCTTCGGCAACGTCATCCGTCACATCCTGAATGCGCACGCCAAGCCAACCACGACGGGTTTCGCCAAACTCCTGAAGCTGATCAACGACGCGGGTAACCACGTTGGACGCCATAGAAAAGCCAATGCCAATCGAGCCACCATTGGGGGACAAGATCGCGGTGTTCACGCCAATGACTTCGCCGTCCATGTTGAACAATGGGCCGCCAGAGTTGCCACGGTTAATCGCAGCATCCGTCTGAATATAATCGTCATAAGAGCCACTTAGAGCACGGTTGCGCGCCGAAACGATGCCTGCTGAAACAGAAAAGCCCTGCCCCAATGGATTGCCCATCGCCATCACCCAATCGCCAACACGAGAGATGTCGCTATCGCCGAAGCTGACAAAAGAAAGCGGCTCTTCCGCTTCTACCTTTAGCAGTGCGATGTCTGTATTTGGGTCCGTGCCGACCACTTTCGCGGGCAGTTCACCGCCCTCGAAGAACTCGATCAGGATCTCGTCAGCGCCTTCGATCACATGATTGTTCGTAACGACAAAGCCATCCTCTGAAATCACAAAGCCAGAGCCCAGCGCGGAAGAGCGACGTGGACGATCCCCACCACCATTGCCGCCGCGATTACGATCTTGGAATTCGCGAAAGAAATCCTCGAAGGGCGACCCTTCGGGCACGACACCGCGCGGCGCAGTGTTGCGCGCAACAGTTGTCGAAGTGGTAATGTTCACGACGGCGGGGCTGATTTTTTCAGCCAAATCCGCAAAGCTTTCTGGCGCACCGCGCGCAGCCGCGCTGAGCGTTTGTAGCAGGAGCAAAGCAACGCTAAGCCCCATTGCCAGCGCCCATGGCAGAGCTTTGCGCGCATCGCGCGTTTTGTCTTGTGAGAGGGCAAGTGCCTGAGACATTTTTAGAAGACCTCCTTATTTGGTCCGAGCCTGTGCCAGATCAATCGGTGATGCCGGCTTTTGTACTCATCCTCTATCTAGGTGGCGTTCAGCGCAACGCAAATCTCGTTTCAGTGTTTCAAGCGGATGTGAAGATTAAGTGAATAAAACCCGCGAAACCCATAGAAATGTTTCAACCGGCCCCCAACGCCCGCGCAGCAAGCAAAAAGCACACGCCCAGAACCAGCACGAGAAACCCAAAAGTGCGGCGCATGTCCAGCGAGAGATTTTTCAAGGCTTCGAGCAAGTCCTCAACAAGCGAAGGGGCCAGTGCGTACACCAGCCCCTCGATGATCAAGACCAAACCGATTGCCAATAAAACGTTGGCAAACATAAGGTTACTCCGAAATAGTATCTGACTTCAGGTAGTTAAAGAAGTCGCTATCCGGCGAGAGCACCATGGTTGAGTTGTTGCCTTGCAGCGCGCCTCTGTAGGCTTCTAAAGACCGGTAGAATTCAAAGAATTCCTGATCCGCGCCGTAGGCCGTCGCAAAGATCGCGTTACGTTCAGCATCGGCTTCACCGCGTGTGATTTCGCTGTCGCGACGCGCATCAGACACGATCTCAACCTGAGTACGATCTGCCAAAGCGCGCACACGCTGCGCGGCCTCGTTACCGCGGGCGATCTCGTCCGCCGCCTCGCGTTCACGTTCCGCACGCATACGCGCAAAGGTGGATTCGAGGTTTTGCGATGGCAAGTCCGTGCGCTTCAAACGCACGTCAATCACCTCAAGCCCAAGGCCACGCGCTTCTACGATAGCTCCGTTGCGAATGCGCAGCATCAGAGCAGCACGATCCGTGCTTAGGATATCGTTTGAAGACACGCTACCGAGAACGCCGCGCAATTCATCGCGCAAAATACCATCAAGACGGCTTTCCGCAGTGCGCTCGCCGCCCGAACCAACCGCTTGGCGGAACTGGTTCACATCGGCAATGCGATAACGCGCGAAGGCATCGACAACGAGACGTCGATCATCGAGCGGCGTGACCTCGAGCGGTTCTACGTCGATGCTGAGGATACGATCCTCGTAGCGTACAACCTCTTGAATAAGCGGAATTTTGAAGGCCAAGCCCGGCTCTTCTTTCACGTCAACGACACGGCCAAACTGCAGAACCAGCGCCTTCTCGCGCTCGTCCACGATGAACACAGCGGACAGAAGCGCAGCAATTGCAAGTACAACAATCGGTAGCAAATAAGTTGTTTTACGCATTAGTTGCTCCCTCCCGTGGATTTGCGAAGCTCATTGAGCGGTAGATAGGGCACAACCCCCTGACCGCCTCCGCCATTCTCATCGAGAATGACTTTGTCGACGCGGCCAAGCACCTCTTCCATCGTTTCAAGATAGAGACGTTTGCGCGTCACTTCGGGTGCTTTTTCATACTCTGCCAGAACAGCGGTGAAACGCGAGGCTTCACCTGTTGCCTCGTTCACCACACGGGCGCGATAGCCTTCAGCCTCTTCCAAGACCTGCGCAGCTTCACCGCGCGCTTCCGCAACGATACGGTTGGCATAAGCATCCGCTTGCTTTTCAAGGCGGTCACGCTCTTGCTCGGCTGCTTGTACCTCACGGAACGAGTCGATCACCTGTTGGGGTGGGTCGGCCTTGTCGAGGTTCACACGCACGATATTCACGCCTGAGTCGTAATCGTTCAGCGTATCTTGAATCAGATCCTTCAAGCGATCCGCAATCGAAGAACGATCACGGTTCAAGATCGGTGCAAGCTCGGATTGCGCGATAATCTCGCGCATCGCAGATTCAGAGACCGCACGGATCGTCATTTGAGGATCACGCAGGTTAAAGAGGTATTCCGCCGGATCCGTGATGTTCCAAACAACCTGAAAGTCGATATCGACGATGTTTTCGTCACCTGTCAGCATCAAGCCTGCTTCAGAGCCACGACCGCCCACACCGATATCTTCGGTTTGCTCGCGTGTCACTGGAATGATCTCTTTGGTCACAACAGGCCATGGCGCGAAGTTAAGACCGGGATTACCAGTCGAGGAATAAGCGCCAAGGAACAGCTCAACCGACTGTTCTTCGGGTTTGACCGTGTAAAAGCTCGCCATGCCCCAAAGCACAACCGCCGCTGCAACGCCCAAACCAACCGTACCGCGCGTGAACGCAGGGCCACCCGAAGCGCCGCCGCCAGAGCCGTTGGTGCCATTGCCGCCACCGCGACCGCCCATAAGGACGCGCAGCTGCTCTTGGCCTTTTTTCATCAGCTCATCAATTTCGGGAATCTGCGGTCCGTCCCCTTCAGGAGGACGACGACCGCCGCCGTTATTACCAGATCCGCGATTATCATCACCGCCTGATCCGTTATTTCCACCGCCACCCCATGGGCCGCCGTTGTTACCAGCCATTTAAGCTTTTCCCCTTAGTTAAGTCTGTTGGGCCTACCTATACCATGTAAACTGGTCAGGTTTGCCGATTTTTCAACCCGTGCGGGTCGGTGTTTTCATTGTAACGAGTTCTTCGGACATCGTCGGGTGCACCGCAACCGTGCGATCGAAGTCTTCTTTTGTTGCGCCCATCTTCACCGCGATCCCCGCAAGCTGGATCAACTCGCCCGCCCCGGGCGCGACAATGTGACAGCCCAGCACTTTGCGGTTTTCAGCCGAGACGATCAATTTCATCAGCACCTTCTCCGCGCGTCCTGCAAAGCTTTGCTGCATGGGCTTGAAGCTGGCCGAGTAAACCTCGATTGGGCCCAGCGCCTTTGCCTCTTCTTCCGACAGACCCACAGTGCCCATTTCAGGCTGCGTAAAGATCGCCGTCGGGATCAATTCATGGTCTGGCTTGGTCGGGTTACCCTTAAAGACAGTTTCAACAAAGGCCATCCCCTCGCGGATCGCAACCGGCGTGAGGTTCGCGCGGTCTGTCACATCGCCTACTGCATAGATCGACGGAACGCCTGTTTGACTGTAGTCATCGACGACCACTTCGCCCTTACGGCCCAACGTGACGCCCACCTCTTCAAGTCCGAGATCATCCGAATTGGGCGCGCGCCCTGTGGCGAACATCACCTGATCAAAGATGCGCTCTTTGCCATTGGTGTCCTTTACCCAGATGCCAGCCCCTTCGCGGCGCATTTCCGCGACATTGGTGTTCAGCTCTAGGTTCACGCCCTTCACAACCATTTCTTCTGCAACAACAGTGCGGGCTTCATCATCAAAGCCGCGCAGGATCTGATCACCACGATAGAATTGCGTCGTATCCACGCCCATCCCGTTCATCACACCGGCAAATTCAGAGGCAATATACCCGCCACCGACAATCAGCATCGATTTTGGCAGCTCTTCCAGATGGAAAATCTCGTTTGAAGTTATCGCGTGCTCAGCGCCATCAATCGCAGGTTTGACCGGACGCCCACCCACTGCGATCAAAATGTGCTTCGCCGTCTTGCGCGACCCATCTGCCAGTTCAACCGTGTGTGCGTCTGCAATGCGCGCCCGAGAATCAAATGTCTCGACCCCTGCGTTCTTCAGCAAATTGCGATAGATCCCCTCAAGGCGATCCAGCTCTGCATGCATCTTTTTCTGGAACGCTTTCCAATCAAATCCGTTGTTGCTCACATCCCAGCCGTAGGCCTGCGCTTCTTCAGCCAGACCTGCATAGCCGGACGCGAATACCATCAGCTTCTTTGGCACACAGCCGCGAATGACACAGGTTCCGCCGTAGCGATCTTCTTCCGCCAGCGCGACCTTTGCGCCTGTATCCTGCGCCGCAACCCGCGCTGCGCGCACTCCGCCAGAGCCGCCGCCAATCACGAATAGATCGTAGTCAAATGCCATTCTTTGTTGCCCTTCATTCACGTCAATGCGTGTTCAGTCCGCCAGATCTTTGAACAGGTTATCACTTTCCACAAAA
>CAYQZI010000132.1:0-8344 GCA_964421835.1 uncultured Planktotalea sp. | reverse complement strand
GTTGCTGCGATACGTGTCATGGAAAATCCTGTCTGAAAAATGAGTGGCCCGGTTCTATATCGGTCCGCGTGACGTAGTGAGATGCAAAAGGCTTGCACTTTTCATGTTTGCTTTCAACCTTCGAGCGTATTTTGGCAGTGAACCAATGGTTTTGCGTGTGTGAGCGGTTCTACATTTATGTATGCTCGCGCTGAACTGCCGTGAACTTCAGTCTCGCTTTGCTCACCCCGTCCCCAAAGGCCGCATCAACCCCTCCTGCGCAACGCTCGCAACCAGCTCGCCTGAATGGCTGTAAATCGCACCGCGGTTGAAACCGCGCGCGCCGCCTGTCCAAGGGGCATCGAGATCGTACAAATGCCACTCGGAAAAATCGATTGGCGTGTGAAACCACATGGCGTGATCTAAGCTGGCGGTCATCACTTTGCCCTGAAACCACGTCAGCCCATGCGGACGCAAAGATGAGCCAAGCAGGTTCATATCAGACGCATAGGCGAGCAAGCAGTGTTGCATCTGCGGCCCCTGCCCTTTGGCGGCTTCCATGCGGAACCAAAGTTGGTTGCTGTCGCTGGTTTTCTCAGGCGTGAAGAAGTCTCGCGGCGCGACTTCGCGCAGCTCGATAGGGCGTTTGCGTAGAAAATCAGCGTGGTACTTTTCGGGGATCTGATCGACCACAGTCGCGCGCAACTCATCGCGGTTTGGCCATTCTTCCGGCGCGCCGACATCAGGTTTGGGGTGCTGATAGTCCCACCCACTTTCATCAATATGAAACGAGGCAGACATGTTGAAAATCTGTTTGCCATGCTGGATCGCAACAACCCGTCGGGTGGTGAAGCTGCCGCCATCACGCGCGCGGTCCACTTGGTAGATCACCGGAATTTCAGGATCACCGGGGCGGATGAAATAGGCATGCAGGGAGTGGCACAAACGATCCGGCACAGTACGATAGGCGGCCATAAGCGCTTGGGCAATCACATGTCCGCCAAAGATGCGCGTCGTCGTTTCACCGCCCCCGCCAACACCGCGAAACAGATCAACCTCTAGTTGCTCGATATCCAAAAGGTGCAGCAGTTCATCCGCCGGACTTTTTTCGCGTGTCATTGGAAAACCTCAGGTCTTGGCCCGGGCTTGCGCATAGGCAATGAAGGTGTCGAAACTCTCTGGATTGGCCATGCTATCAAGGTTCACCACAGTGCTCGGATCACCGCCAAGCAACAGCTTTTTCACAGGAACTTCAAGCTTTTTGCCAGAGAGCGTGCGCGGCACTTCTGCGATTTCAATGATCTCATTGGGCACAAAGCGCGCAGAAACTTGGGCGCGAATGGCGTCATTGATCTGAGCCTTCAAATCCTCAAATGGGAGATCCGTCGCAGGCACAACAAAGAGCGGCATAAAGCTCTCGCGCCCCAGAAATTCCAGATCAACCACGAGGGAATCGAGCACTGTATCCAGCCCTTCAACCGCTTGATAAATCTCGGCGCTGCCAAGACGTAGACCCTTGCGATTGATCGTGGCGTCAGAGCGGCCATAGATTACAGAGGCGCCGCTTTCATCAATCGCGATCCAATCGCCATGGCGCCAAATGCCAGGGTAGTCTGCGAAATAACTCTCATGCAGGCGCGTGCCATCGTGATCGCCCCAAAAGTAGAGCGGCATCGCGGGAAGCGGCTCTGTGCAGACCAGCTCGCCGACTTCGCCGATCAGCTCGTTGCCCTCAGGATCAAACGCACGCACAGCATTGCCAAGCGCGCGGCACTGCATTTCGCCAGCACGCACAGCCATGCCCGGATGACCGACGACAAACGCGCCTGCAAGATCAGTGCCACCGGAAATCGGCGCCAGCCATTGATCCGCTTTCACATCGCGGTAAATCCACTCGTAGGTGTCACTCGACAGCGGCGAGCCTGTTGATCCAAGGGAGCGCAAAGCGCTGAGATCAACGTCCTCTCGCGGCGTTACCCCTGCTTTCATACATGTGCTGAAGAACGCAGCGCCGGCTCCGAAATAGCTGAGCCGTTCCTGCGCAACAAAACGCCAAACGACACTCATATCAGGATGGTTTACAGCGCCATCGAAGATCGCAACAGTCGCGCCTTGGGCGAGCGCCATCCATTGACCGTTCCACAAAATCCACCCCGAAGAGGTCAACCAGCAATAGCGATCCTTGGCGCTGATATCCTTGTGCAAGGATTGCTTGCTGCCCTCTAGCAGAATACCGCCATGGCCATGCACGATGGGCTTGGGATTGCCCGTGGTGCCAGAGGAATAAACGATCCACAAAGGATGCTCGAACGGAACTTGAGTGGCTTTATAAATGGCCTCGTCGTGGGTGATATCACGCCATGCGATGTGCCCTTGTGGCAGCGGCCCAATCACAGGCAGTGTTACAAAACCGGTGACGCTTGGCAGCCCTGCGTTGATCTCTGCCAGCACGGCGCGGCGATCCACCTGCTGGCCTGCATGGGTGTACCCATCCTGCGCAATCAGCACCTTTGGTGCGATCTGCTGAAAGCGATCCAATATCGCAACATGCCCCATATCAGGCGCACAAAGCGACCAGACCGCGCCAAGGCTGGCAGTGGCGAGAAACGCAATCAGCGCAACCTCCGTGTTGGGCAGAATGGCAACGACGCGATCGCCCTGCTCCACGCCCATGTTGCGCAGGTTCATAGCGACACTTGCCACCTGATCGCGCAGCGCGCGCCAAGTTAGCTCGGATCGCCCAAAGGTCTCTGATTGCACGACCAAAGCGCACTCATCAGGGCGCGCATCGGCGTGCCGCAAAATATTGTCCGTGTAATTCAGCCGCGCGCCCTTGCCCCACTTCATGTCGGGCATTTGACGCTTTACGATCAGCTGTGTCGGCACCCGCTCTGCGGGGATCTCAAAGAAATCCCATATTGCGCGCCAAAAACCCTCTAGATCGTCAATGCTCCAACGCCACATGGCATTGTAATCTTCAAACTCTAGCCCAAGCGTATCCCTTACAAAGCGCTCAAACTGCGCCATAGTTGACGCGTCATAGCGCGCTTGCGTCGGTGTCCAAAGCACCTTTGCGCTCACAGCAATGCGCCTTGCACCAATGCTTTCATTTCTGAACGTGAGGGGTAGGAACTGCTGGGCGAGAGCTGTGTGAAGAAGATCGCTGAGAGCTGATGAACCGGATCAATCCAAAAGAACGTGCTCGCCATGCCGCCCCATGAAAAATCACCCACAGAGCCGGGCACGCGCGCGCGCGCAGGATCAAGCACAACCGCCCCACCAATGCCAAACCCCATGCCCTGCATGGGTTGCTCGGCAAAGCTTGAGGGGCCCATATCCGCGATATCGCCCGCCAAATGATTGCGCATCATGAATTTGATCGTCTGCGGTGAAATAATGCCCTTGCCACCAGTGCGCAGCATTTCAACGAATTTCATGTAATCATCGATCGTACTCAGCAGGCCACCACCACCAGAGTGCATCTTGGTGTTTTTGAACGGTGTGTGCTCCAAGCTGTCGGCAAGGTTCAACGACTCTTCGCTTTTCTCTGCTGCGTTTAGATCAAACGAGTTGCCCGCAAGCGGCGTATACATCGAGGCAAAGCGATCCTCAGTCCCTTTGGGTAGCGCGAAACGCGTTTCGTTCATTTCAAGATGATCGAAAATCTGCGTTATAAAGAACTCTTCCAGCGTCATGCCGCTGATCACCTCGATCACGCGGCCAATCAGATCGATGCCCACGGAGTATTCCCAACGCGTGCCGGGCCTGAAGACGAGCGGAAGCTCGGATAAAGCCGCCGCTGCCTCGCTCAAGGTCTTCTCTCCGGGCCAGAAATCAAGCTTGCGCTCTGCCATCGCTTCGGGGACAAGACCGGGGTTGAACGAATATGAAACGCCAGAGGTATGGGTCAAAAGCTGATGCAGCGTTGGCGGTGCGCATGGCTCGGTTTGGCTGATGTCTATCGCGCCTTCGATCAGGCAATGCGTGTCTTTGAATTCGGGGATAAAGTCAGAGACCGGTGCATCCAGATGCACTAAACCGCGCTCAACCAGCATCATCATTGCCGCTGATGTGATTGGCTTGGTCATCGAATAGATGCGCGCCATTGTATCGCGGCTCCATGCGATATCATTTTCGATATCGCGCAACCCGCACTCGTGATAATACGCCTCTGCGCCATCTTTTGCGATCAGCGCAGAGCACCCCGCAAAGCGCCGCCCGTCTACATAGCGCTGCATCCATTTGTTAATACGCGCGAGACGGCCCGCGCTAAACTGTGCCATGTGCTAAACCTCAAGCCATTCCTTGCGCACATCCTCGCGCTCTTTCAATTCGGCGGGCGTGCCCTCAAACACCACCTGCCCATGTCCCATTACGTAAACGCGGTGCGCGATGTCCATGGCTATCGATAGTTTTTGTTCAACCAGCAGCGTCGAAATCCCGCGATCTGCGATCTCTTTCAGAACATCGGCCACCTTTTGCACCATCTGCGGCGAAAGGCCCTCAGTCGGCTCATCAATCATTACAAAATCAGGGTCGCCCATCAGCGTGCGGCACATGGTGAGCATTTGTTGCTCACCGCCAGAAAGCACCGACGCTTCGACATCCGCGCGCTCATTGAGGTTGCTGAACATGTCAAACATCATCTGCATCGACCAACGCCCTGCCCCGTCCTTTTGACCGGGTTTCAAGCCAAGATTCAGGTTCTGCCGCGTTGTTAATCCGGGAAAGATGTCACGGTTCTCTGGCACATATCCGATGCCCATATTGGCAATCTCATAGGCTTTGCGTCCAGCGATTTCCTGCCCACGAAACTTTACCGATCCTTTCGGTTCCACTTCGCCCATGATCGCTTTGCAGGTGGTTGAACGCCCGACGCCATTGCGGCCCAGCAAAGCGACAATCTCGCCCTCTTGCACGTTCAATGTGACGCCCTGAAGGATGTGCGATTTGCCGTAATAGGCGTGCATGTCTGTGACTTCGATCAATGTTCTGCCTCCAAGGCTGCGCCCAGATAGGCTTCTTGCACACGGGGATCACCGCGCACCTCTTCGGGTTTTCCTGTCGCAATAATCTCGCCGTACACCAACACGGAAATCTGATCCGCAAGGCCAAAGACAACACCCATGTCATGTTCGACCATGATCAGGGTTTTGCCCTCTGTGACCTTCATAATCAGGTCTGTGATATAGTCGGTTTCCGAATGGCTCATCCCTGCGGTTGGCTCATCCAGCATAATCACATCAGCGCCGCCTGCGATGGTAATCCCAATCTCCAAAGCGCGCTGCTCTGCGTAGCTGAGCGTGCCCGCAGGTAAATCGCGCCGCCCGAGCAGGTTGATCTGATCAAGGATCGCATCCGCCCCTTCGGTCAATTGCCGCGAGCTGTTTACCAAGTTCCAGAACGAATATTTATACCCCTGCGACCACAGCAAAGCACAGCGCACATTCTCGAAAACCGACATCTTGGGAAAGATATTGGTGATCTGAAAAGAGCGCGACAGGCCCATGCGATTGATCTGATAGGGCTGCAATCCGCGCAGGTCCTGACCATGCAGTTTTACCGTGCCAGCGGTGGGCATAAAACGCGCTGTGATCAGATTGAACAGCGTCGATTTACCCGCGCCATTGGGCCCGATAATCGCATGCCGTTCAGACTTGCCGATAGACAGATCGATGCCGCGAATAATCTCGGCCTTGCCAAAGCTTTTCTTCAATCCTCGAAGTTCTAATGCTGCTGTGCTCATGATACATCTCCCGCTGTGTTGGCGGCGTCCCATGCCTCTTTCAATTCAGGCGCGGTGCGTTTGGCGATGCCGATTCCAAGCACTGTGATGACCCCGGCAATCAACCAAGGCAGCAACGTGTGACTATCAAATGTGGTCCAAAACAGCGTCATTTCATTATCCCCAAGAGAGGCGTGACGGTAGTGGAACGTCATCTCCACAAGCGCACATAGACCAAGGATTCCAATGGCCGCAGGCAGCAGCGTTCGAATGTAGGGCTGAATGAGCAGCCTCGCTTTGCCAAGTTTGAACACAGGCACATGCATCATCAAAAGACCCGCAAGGCCCCCCGGAAAGAACATGACCGTCGCAAGGAAAAGCGAGCCTGCGTAAAATGCCCAAAGCTCTGTCTGAAGGCTAAGAACCGTTTGCACCAGCGTAAAGACAATCGCGCCAATGATCGGCCCAAAGAAGAAGCCAACACCACCAAGGAATGTGACCAGAAGGATCACACCAGAAGAGGATGTGTTGAGGTTTTCTTCGGTCAAGATCTCATAGTTGATCGCGAAGAGACCACCGGCGATGCCTGCAAAGAAACCAGATGCCACGAAGCTATAAAAGCGCACCCAGCGGGCAGAATAGCCAAGGAACTCAGCACGCTCGGGATTGTCGCGCACCGCGTTCGCCATGCGCCCAACGGGCGTGCGCGACCAAAGATACATCAACGCGGCGGCAAGGATCACCCAGAAGGACGTCAGGTAGTAAACGTCAATCTGTTGTAGGAACTCATTGCCAAAGAAGGGCATCGCATAGGTGCGATCGCCTGAAATGCCTTCTTCACCGCCAAAGAACGCCACGATGATCACAGAGCAGGCGGCGATCAACTCGCCCACACCAAGCGAAATCATCGCGAATACCGTGCCAGCATTGCGCGTGGAAAAGGCCCCGACAATCATCGCAAGCCCCATGCCGAACAAGCCACCAAAGACAGGCAGCACTGGCAGCGGGAAGCTTGCGAACAGATCAGACATGTTCATGATATGCATGCAGGCAAAACCACCCACACCCGCATAAACAGCATGACCAAAGGACAGCATCCCGCCTTGACCCAGCAGCATGTTGTAAGCGAGCGCGAAGATCACTGTGATCCACATCTGGTTCATGATTGTGAGCGCCGAATTCGACGTAAAGATGAACGGCATCAAGATTAGCGCAATCGCGGCAATGATCCAAGGCATCAGCGTGATCGTCATTGAGCCTGCGCGCATCCGCTGCGCTGGCTTGCTCGGGTCGGTTGTCAGTTGATCGCTCATGAGTGACGCTTTCCAAACAGGCCCGCAGGACGGAAGATTAGGATAAGAACCATCAGGATATAGGGCAGAATATCCGCGATTTGCGGGCTGGTAACGGTCCAAAGATCGCGCAGCCAATGATCGGACAGGTTCTCGGGAGTGGCGATGCCAACAGCGTTGAAGATGTCCGACATTGCAAGGTTATAGGATTTCGCAAACGTGGTGATCCATCCGATCAAAAGTGACGCAACAAGCGCGCCCCAAAGGGAGCCAAGCCCGCCGATCACAATCGTCACAAACACGATCGATCCCAGCACAAAGGCCATGCCGGGGAAAGTGCCAAGCACAGGTCCAGCAATGACGCCCGCAACACCCGCAAGGGCCGTGCCAACACCAAACACACCCATGAAGATCAGCGGCACATTATGTCCCAGTGTCTCTACAGTGCGCGGATAGCTGAGCGCAGCTTGAATGATCATGCCAACCCGTGTGCGCGTCAGGATATAGAGGAGCCCGATAAAGATCGCGACCGAGATGAAGATCATGAAAATTTTGTAAGCAGGGATCGAATTGCCCGCGATAGAGAAGGCGGTGAAATTCAGCACTTCTGGAATGCTATAAGCCATCTGGTTTTTGCCCCAGATGAACTGCACCAATTCTTCGATCAGCAACGCCAGTCCGAAGGTGAAAATCAGCTCTGGCACGTGGCCATATTGGTGGACCCGTCTTAATCCATACCGCTCGACTCCCGCCCCCATCACACCGACGATTATCGGCGCAATCAACAAACCCATCCAGAAGCCCAAAGCGATACTGATCTGATAAGCGAAGTAAGCACCCAACATGTAAAAGCTGGCATGAGCGAAGTTCAAAACGCCCATCATAGAGAAAATAAGCGTAAGGCCGGCGGAAAGCATAAAGAGCAGCAGTCCCGTCACCAGCCCGTCGATTATGTTGACGAGGATGAGTTCCATCGGTCCCCCCAAAGGGTAATGTAGATATTACGGGAAATTAGCCCGCCCCGCATATGCAGCAGGGCGGGCAGTGAAACTGCCGCTTATGGGCGCTTCATTTTGCAGGTTGTTGGGCTGTCCATCGACGCCATCTCAACCGTAGACTCTGTCAGAACACCGAAACCGGACTGGTCATAATCAAAGTCGATATTCTCGTCCGTGTGAACGCCCACATACATGTCTTGGATCAACTGGTGATCCTGCGGACGCATGAAGACTTTGCCGCCCCAGACGGATTCGTACTCCATCCCTTCAAGCTGGCTGGCAACCGCAACTACATCCGTCGCAGAGCCTGCACCCTCGATCGCTTGAGCAAGCATTCCAATCACGTTGAA
>CAYQZI010000131.1:0-8360 GCA_964421835.1 uncultured Planktotalea sp. | reverse complement strand
ATTATCCCGACGTCCATCGCGGATATTTTGCTGCTGGTGGTCGCGCTTTCAATGCTGCTCACGCCTGCCTTGTTCATTATCTATGACCGCCTTATCGCGCCACGTTTCAGCGACGAAGAAACCCGCGAAGCGGATGAGATCGACGCGGAATCCAGTATCATCATTGCAGGTCATGGTCGCGTGGGTGGCATGGTCGCGCGTGTCCTGCGCGCAGCAGGGCATACGCCGACGGTGATTGATTATTCCTCCAAACAGCTCGATATGTTAGAGAAGTTCGGCGTCAAAGCCTACTTCGGCGACGCGAGCCGCCCTGATCTGCTCCATGCAGCTGGCATCCACGAGGCCAAGCTGATCGTGATCGCGATAGATAACAAAGAGCAAATCACTGAAATGGTGCACTACATTCACACCAATCATCCCAACGTGCACATCATGGCGCGTGCGACGGACCGAAATCATGTTTACGAGCTATACGCCGCGGGTTGCCGCGACATTATTCGCGAAACCTATGACAGTTCTTTGCGCATGGCGCGTTCCGCATTCGAGGCCCTTGGCATCCCAAGTGAAAAAGCCAAAGCAATGGTCGACGTGTTTGATATTTCAGATCGCGAGGGGATGGTTGAAGTTGCGCATACCTATGACATCGACATTCCCCCCTTCGAGAACGAAGCCTTCATGGCTATAATTCGCGAGGTCGCGCCGCGCCGCGAAGCGGAAGTCAGGGAAGAGATGGAACGCATTTTGCAGCGCAACTCACAAGGAGAGGAAAAGCTATGAAGGACGACAATTTCCTGCGTGAGAACAACGCGCGCCATATGTGGCACCCTATGGGGCATCAGAACAATTCAGACGCCAACATGCCCGCGATTATTGCCAAGGCAGAGGGCGTGGTGATTGAGGATCTTGATGGTCACAAGACCGTCGATGCTGTGGGTGGTCTGTGGTGCGTGAACCTTGGCTATTCCAACAACGTCATCAAAGATGCGATTGCCAACCAGCTCTACGATCTGCCCTATTATTCGGCCTTTTCCGGCACATCTAACCCGCCAGCGATTGAAGCATCCTATGCCGTGCGCGAGTTCTTTGAACCTGATGGCATGGTGCGTTCTTTCTTCACCTCCGGTGGCTCTGACTCAGTTGAGACGTGCTTGCGCCTGTCGCGCCAGTACCACCGCCTTCGGGGTGAGCCGACACGCACCAAGTTTATCTCACTGAAGAAAGGCTATCACGGCACGCATTTCGGTGGCGCATCTGTCAATGGCAACAACCGTTTCCGCATTGGCTATGAGCCTATGTTGCCCGGCTGCTTCCACCTGCCCAGCCCCTACCCCTATCGCAATCCGTTCAATGAAACGGACCCTGCGCAGCTCGCCCAGAACATCGCCAGCGCGTTCGAGGATGAGGTGCAATTCCAAGGTGCGAACACGATCGCTGCGTTCATCATGGAGCCTATTCAGGGCGCGGGCGGCGTGATTGTTCCGCACGAGAGTTTCATGGGCCTGATGCGCGAAGTCTGTGATCGCCATGGCATTCTCATGATCGCCGATGAGGTGATCACTGGCTTCGGGCGCACCGGCTCTTGGTCTGGATCAAGTCATTATGGTGTGAAGCCCGACATGATGAGCATCGCCAAGGGCATCACCTCTGGCTATTTCCCTGTGGGTGCTGCGCTGTTCAATGAAAAAGTCGCGGATGTGTTTGAAAACAGCGATCCTGCGGAGGGCGGTATTTACCACGGCTACACCTACTCTGCGCATCCTGTTGGCGCAGCTGCGGTCACTGCCTGCCTTGCGGAAACTGTGCGCCTTGATCTGCGGGCCAACGCCGCTGCGCGGGGAACACAGTTGTATGAGGGCTTGCAAGCACTGGCCGCAAAGCACGACATCATCGGCGATGTACGCGGAGGGCAGGGGTTGATGACAGGGATGGAATTGGTCTCTGATCGCGGGGCGAAAACCCCGATTGATCCCGCAACTGTCAAACGTATCCAGCAAGCCACCTATGAAGCAGGCGCGATGGTGCGCATGGGGCCGCCTAACATTCTTATGTCACCGCCTTTGACGGTCTCTGAGCGCGATGTGCAAACCATTTTGGACGCTTTAGACACAGGGCTAAGTGCTGCGTAGACTCTTATCTGATAAGCTCTACGACGTTCTGGCAAAGCGCGCGGCTCATTGGATCGAGCTCTTGCTTTTCTGGTCCAAGCCCCGAATTGGCGAGCTTGGCAAACCCATGCACCACACTCCAAAGCGTAAAGACATGAACGTGCTGAGGTGAGGCGGGCGCGAGGCGTTCTACAGCCTCTACCAAGATGCCATGTGCACCCTTGCCTTGAATGGTAAAGCCAGACAGTCCATCGCGTTTACAGCGCCCTGCAATATCAAACATCATCTGGAAAATATGTGGCTCGGCGGTGGCATAGTTGATGTAGGCCATACCAATCTCGACCAGCGTCTCCTTTGGGTTCGACGTACTCAAGCGCGTATCAACTGGCTCCATCGCAACTGCAAGTTCGTTGAATGCTCGACTTGCGAGATGGGCGAGCAAATCATCTTTCGATTTGAAATGACGATAGACAGCTGCAGGATCTACGCCCGCCTCGCGCGCGCAGCTGCGCAGGCTTAAGTTATCAGCGCCAAGCGCACGAACCTTCTCCCAGGCGATGCGTTCGATCTGAGAAAGGAGATCGCCGTGATGGTAGTTGGACTTCTTTTGAGGCATATCAACACTGTTGACATTCTTCAAACAATCGGTCAACCATGTCAACGTCGATGACATTATGAGCCGAGGTCCACAAATGCCAAAGATCATTCTTGAACGGATGAGTGCGCAAATCGACGGAGATTTCGTGGTTTTCCTCATTGGGATGCGCGTGAACGCGTGGTGGAAAGTGCACAAATGGCTGCCAGTTGCGCGCGCTATGATGCGTATGCAAAAAGAACTGCGCAGTCTGCCGATTGAACAAACTGGTTGCCTTGCAACACGCGCAGGCTCACCGGCGGTCACGATCCAATATTGGCGCAGTTTTGATCATCTTGAAGCCTATGCCGCCGACGCCACCAAGCAGCATTTGCCGGCTTGGAAAGCGTTCAACAAAGCCGCCAAAGATGCGCGCGGCGATGTGGGCATTTGGCATGAGACCTTTTTGGTAGCCGCTGGACAGTATGAAACGCTCTATTCCGGCATGCCCATAGAAGGCCTCGCAAAAGCCAGCAGTTCCGTCGCCGCAAAGGGCCATTTGAGCAGCGCAAGAGGGCGCGTAATTGGCACCGATCAAAAGACAAGGACCTTAGAGGAATGAAATTTTCTATCCGAAGCGTCTTGACTATAATCACACTCTTGATGTTGCCCTCTGGTCTTCTCGCTCAAGATATCAAAGGTTTGTGGCAGACCCATAAAACCGAGCGCGGTACGCTGATCGTAGACATCCATTCATGTGGTGGTGCGCTGTGCGGCAAGATTGTCAAAGCCTATGACCCACAAGGTACACCTGGGGATTACGAACATCTGGGCAAGCGTATGATTTGGGATATGAAACCGACTGAGCAACCCGGAAAGTGGGATAACGGCAAGATTTGGGACCCTACCCGTGAACGTACGTTTAACTCTCGTATAACCGTGCAAGGCAAGCAGCTCACCGTGCATGGCTGTGTTCTCGCGATCTGCCAATCGTTTAAATGGAAACGTGCGCCTTAAACGTCGTGCTCTGGTGCACCACTGCGCGAGCGGCAGGGTCCGAAGACTGCGGCGTAGCAAAGGATGAGGCCGGAAACAGCTGCGATCATGCCAGCTACGCTCACCGCATTGTCCGCACCAAACCACAGCGGACCATATCCCGCGAACACGTAGCCAAACACCGCTGACAGCACCGCAAACAACACGCTCCAAGCGACTTGGGTACCCAGTCCATTCGTCATCAAACGCGCGGCGGCGGGCGGGCAAATGAACATCGCGATCACAATGATCGACCCGACAGCATCAAACGCCGCGACTGCCGCCAAGGCTGCGACGATGACCAGCGCAAAACCAAGCGGCCCTGTGCGAATGCCCATGCTCTGCGCGAAGCCTTCGTCAAACGTAGAGAGCTTCAAAGGACGCCAAAAGATCCATGTGAATACTGCAACGACAAACAGCACGATCAACAATCGCGGCAGTTCAACGGGAAGATATGCCAGCGCTTCGACATCCAACAGCGAAGCCCAACCCGTTGCATCCAGCCAGATCAAGCTCTCCAAATTGCCAAACAACGCATGTTCCACATCAAGATGAACAGTGTTCGTATCTGATTGCTCCAGCAGCAGAACGCCCCCTGCGAACATCGCGGTGAAGGTGACCCCCATTGCGGCACCCGGCTCGATCCGGCCCAAACGACGGATCGCTTCGATCATCACAACCGCGATCACAGCTGCCCCAGCCGCGCCCAGCATCATAGGCACCGCTGCAACAACACCGGTGATCAAGAAGGCCACAACAATGCCGGGCAAAACCACATGGCTGATTGCATCGCCAATAAGCGCTTGGCGGCGCAGCAAAAGAAAATTCCCCGGCAAGGCGCAGGCAATCGCTGCCAATGTGCCGATAAGCATAGGCGTCAAAGACAGTGCGACGAATTCCTCACCCATCATGCGGACACCCCTTGAGGTGAACCGATGAGGCGGTCAAGCTCGCTGATTTGATCGCCGGTCAGAACTGTCTCTATCTCGGTCAATCCATCGTAAAACGTCGCCGCCAAAGCAAACTCTTCGCGCGAACGCGCCATTTGCCAACGTGTTTCATCGCGCAGTGCTTTCGCCGCACGTGCTTTGCCATCTGTGGTCGCAACCCCGTCTGCACGCGCCAGACCTGCGCGGCGGAGCAATCGAAGTGTGAGCTTTTCATAGATTGGTTGGCCTTGCGCGAGAGCAAGCAGCCCTTGGCGGATGTGCACCCGTCTTTGGAACGAGAAATGCTTCAATACCGCCGCCAGAACCCCGCGTGCAGGGGCAAACAATAGCGACAAGGCGAACATTGCGAATAGGACAAGCACAATTACAGGCCCCGTCGGAAGCGCAGGTGCAACGGCTGACAGCGCGGCGCCAACATAGCCAGCCACCCCGCCAACAATGCCTGCGACCCACAGAACCCCGCTCACGTGTTCGCTCCAGAACCGCGCAGTCACAGCGGGGATAATCAGCAACGCAACGATCAGGATCAGACCCACGATCTTGAGACCAACAACCGTGATCGCCATGACCAAACCCATCATGATCAGATCAAGTCGTGGCACGTTCAACCCACTTGAGGCAGCAAACTCTGGATCGAACGCAACAGCACTTAAAGGACGCCGAAACGCGATAACAGCGGCCAGAACCAAGGCACCGCCAACAGCGATAATCACAGCATCAGAGTAGAGCATCCCAGCGGTCGAGCCGAGCAAGAAACCCTCAAGGCCCGCTTGTCGCCCTTCGCTCATCGTTTGAATGAACGTCAGAAACACAATGCCAATGCCAAAAAATACGGACAACACAGCACCAATTGCTGCGTCCTCAGCAAGGCGCGTGCGACGGGTCAGAAACCCGATACATAAAAGCCCAATCCAAGCGGAAGCCGCAGAACCAAGCATAAGGCCAATCAAGCTACGCCCATCGCCGCCCAGCGAAACCATAATGATAAATGCAATGCCGACACCGGGCAAAGTTGCGTGCGAAATCGCATCACTTACCAAAGCGCGTTTCCGCAAAAAAAGGAACGTTCCCGTCACACCCGCAGCAATGCCAAGCAGCATCGCGCCAAGGGTCACAAGCGTGGCGTTATAGCCAAGCTGAAGAGTCAGAGCATGCCACAGCATGTGTCACGCACCAAGCGCAGTCTGGCCGAGTTGACCAGTCGCGAGACGACCACCATAGGCTTCTTGCAGCGTTTCAGGTGTAAACGCTTCTTCAACCGTGCCCTCAGCAACGCGCGTGGTGTTGATCAGGAAGACACGATCAAAGTAGTCAGAAACTGTGCTGAGATCATGGTGAACTGCGACGAGAGTTTTGCCGCTTTCGCGCAACGATTGCAGCACATCAATGATCGCTTTTTCTGTTGCAGCATCAACACCTGCAAAAGGTTCATCGAGCAGGTAGAGATCAGCCTCCTGCGCAAGCGCACGCGCAAGGAAGACGCGCTGTTGTTGGCCCCCAGAAAGCTGGCCAATCTGGCGCTTTGCGAAATCTTGCATGCCAACACGCTCAAGACAGTCCATTGCTTTGGCCTTATGCGCACCACGCAAGCGCCCCAAAAGGCCAAGCTCTCGGTAGAGACCCATCAGAACCACGTCAATGACACGCGTCGGGAAATCCCAATCCACGCTTGCGCGTTGAGGCACATAGGCAATGCGGGCACGGGCTTGTGCAACAGGTTGACCAAACACAGTCGCAGTGCCTGCGAGCGGTTTGATCACGCCCAGCGCCGCCTTGAGCAGTGTCGATTTACCAGCGCCATTGGGACCAATAATGGCTGTCATCGACCCAAAAGGCACCGTCATATCAACAGAAAACACCGCTGGCTTCTGACCGTAGCTCACCGTCATCCCGCGAATAGCAAGCGCCGCATCTGCGCGGTCCTCAACCATGCGCGTTCCGTCCAGTGTTGCCAGTTCAATCGGGCTCATAGCTTAGCTTCCTGTTGTCAGTTTACTGTTCATGCCGCGCTCTGGCACAGTGCCGCCAAGGGCGCGCGCAATGGTTGTCATGTTATGATCAATCATACCGATGTAAGTAGCCTCGTAAGTGCCATCAGCGCCCATCGCGTCAGAGAACAGCTCGCCCCCAATCGCGACAGTGTGATCTTGCGCAGCAGCCCCTTCGATCAAGGCACGAATGTTGCGATCAGAGACAGAGCTTTCAACGAAAGCCGCGCCAATCTTGCGCTGAACCAACATATCAACAAGCGTCGAAATGCGGTTGAGACCAGCTTCGCTTTCGGTCGAAATACCTTGGATGCCGATAACTTCGTAACCAAACGCGCGTCCGAAATAGCCAAACGCATCATGCGCCGTCAGCAAAACGCGCGCGCTTTCAGGGACGGTTGCCAGTACCGTTTCACCATAGGTTTGCAGCGCATTCGCCTCGGCTTCAAAGGCTTTCAAATTGGCTGCGAAATCCTCTGCTGCTTCTGGTCGCTCTTCGCTCAGCACGCGTGCAATTTCGCGGGCGACATGCATCCAAAGCTTGGGCACCATCCACACATGTGGGTCAAAGCGGCCATCGTAATCTTCATGCGAAAGCAACACATCACGCGGCATCGAGTCAGCGACAGGCACAGACCTGCGGCGGCGCGCAAGCTTCACGAGAAACTCTTCCATCTGCGCTTCAAGGTAAAGACCATGCCAAAGCACCAAATCAGCGCGCGTCATCGCTGTGATGTCCGTGCGCGTTTGCCGATACGCATGTGGATCAACGCCCGGCCCCATAAGCGACTGCACCTCAACATGTGCGCCACCAATACGGCGCGCGGTGTCTGCGACCATTCCTGTAGTCGCGACGATCTTCAAAGCGTCGGACGCCAATGCGAAACGCGGCGCAATGCTCGCGCTTGCTGCAATACTTAGAAAAAGGCGTCGGTTAAGGGACATGGATTCTCCTGTTGTTAAATGAATATGAGAGTCATTCGCAAAAAGTCAATGTAGTTGCGACTTATTCGCAATCAAGGGCGCATTATTCTGATCATATGGTCAAAAAATAAACGTTTACGCATCGCCTATCCTTGCCAAGTTCGCAGACTCATGGGACAGGATAGGAAACGTCCCCTCCTTAGGAGTGCGCAAACATGACACCGCAAACTGCCCCGACAACTTCGCATTTGCCGCAAACAATAGAGCCGCGAAATCCCGGTATGGAGCTTGATCTGAGCTGGGTGCGCTCTGTGCAGGCCAACACTTCAGCGATTGAGCGACGTGCGAAGACTTTGCCGGGTCGGCGCAGCGTGAAGAAAGAGTATCAAGCCGCATGGCTTTTGCGCGCGATTGAGTGCATCGATCTAACGACCCTTTCCGGCGATGACACGGCCGAACGCGTGCGACGCCTATGTGCCAAGGCGCGCCAACCCTTGCGGGCTGATATCGCCCAAGCGCTTGGGGTGCGTAACATCCAAACTGGCGCAATATGTGTGTATCATGACATGATTGAAACCGCCGTTGATGCGCTTGCGGGCTCCGGTATACCGGTCGCTGCTGTGTCGACAGGGTTTCCCGCTGGTCTGTCCCCGTTTCACTTGCGCGTCGCAGAGATTGAGGAAAGCGTGAAAGCGGGTGCTGCCGAAATCGACATCGTCATTTCCCGCCGCCACGTTCTAAGCGGTGATTGGCAGGCGCTGTATGATGAGATGCGCGCGTTCCG
>CAYQZI010000130.1:0-8541 GCA_964421835.1 uncultured Planktotalea sp. | reverse complement strand
TCTTCCCAGACAACTTGGACGACATCCTTGCACGTCTCGAAGAGACACGCGCACGTGTTTACAAGTAAGCTATAACGCTTCACTTTCGGCCACTCCCTGATCTAGGGGGTGGCCAATCTACCCGCCTATCCGCAAGCACTTTCCGCTCTAGTGCTTTCGAATGTGCGCCAAGCTCAGGAGATCCTGCCATGTCTGCTATCGACAACTCCGCGATTACGTCCAACCGCGGTTGGTACAAGCGCAACGAGATCGCCATCACACCTTGGCTTTTCTTGATTCCAGGCATCCTGTTTTTCGCGCTTTATGTGATTGTCCCGATCTTTCAAAGCTTCTGGATCAGTTTTCACGAATGGGATGGTCTGGGCGAAAAAACCTATGTGGGCACCGCGCATTATGAACGCTTGCTTGGCCTTGGCGATCAAAAGATGGATCGCAAATTCGAGACCTCTTTCTGGAACAACATCAAATGGTTGGTGCTTTATCTGCTAGCTATTCCCATGGGGCTGTTCATCGCCTTGTTCCTTAATCAAACGGTACGCGGCATACGGATTTACAAATCACTGTTCTTCTTCCCCTTCGTGATTTCGCAAGTTGTTGTTGGCCTTGTTTTCTCGTGGTTCTACCTGCCGCGTGAGGGCCTGCTGAACGCGATCCTTGGGTTTTTCAACATGGGTTCGCTGAACATCCTCGGCGATCCAACGATGGCGACCTATGGCATCATTGCTGCGGGGCTTTGGCCGCAAACCGCCTATTGTATGATCCTCTATCTCACGGGCCTGAACGCGGTTGATCCTGAGCAAGTGGAAGCCGCCCGCCTTGATGGTGCGAAGGGATGGAAAATGCTTTGGTATGTGATCTTGCCGCAGCTCAAGCCCGCGACGTTCATCGCCTTTGTCGTGACCATCATTGGCGCATTGCGCTCGTTCGATCTGATCTCGATCATGACCAACGGTGGTCCTTTCGGCTCTACCCGCGTGCTGTCCTTTTATATGTTCGAGGAAAGCCTCTCCGAATTTGGCTTCCGCATGGGCTATGGCTCTGCAATTGCGACTGTGCTGTTCTTCATCATGCTCGGTTTTATCGTCTACTTCCTTTATTCCATGTGGCGCGACGAAAAGGAGGCACGCTGATGTTTCCCACCCCTATCGAGAAAAAATCGCGCAGCTATCAAATGGCCTATCAGGGCTTGCTGCCTGTTGTTCTCATCATGTGGCTTTTGCCGCTTATTGCGGTTGCCGTTTTCTCTATTCGGCCCGATTCCGATTTCACCAATGGCAACTATTGGGGCGTCCCGAGCAGCTTTGATTTCTTTGAAAACTACGGCAAGGTTTTCTTTGAAAGCGATATGCCGCGCTACCTGCTCAACTCTATTCTGATCACTGTGCCAACTGTGCTGGGAACCATCGCGCTGTCGTCGATGACGGGTTTTGCTTTGGGTATTTATAAGTTCAAAGGCAACTTGCTGATCTTTTTCATGTTCATTGCGGGCAATTTTGTACCGTTTCAAATCCTAATGGTGCCTGTGCGCGATCTGACGGTGAACATGAACCTGTATGATACGAAAACCGGCCTAATCCTGTTTCACATCGCCTTCCAAACAGGCTTTTGTACCCTCTTCATGCGTAACTTTATCCGCGCCCTGCCCTTCCCCTTGATCGAGGCCGCCCGCGTTGAAGGTGTGCGCGAATGGCAGATCTTTGTCTATGTTGTGCTGCCCTTGATGAAGCCTGCACTTGCCGCGCTTGCGGTGCTGATCTTTACCTTCATCTGGAACGATTACTTCTGGGCCGTCGTTCTGACCCAAGGCCCTGATGCGCAGCCTGTAACCGCTGGCATCACTGCTTTTAACTCTCAATATCGCGCGGCGTACCATTTGATGAGCGCTGGCTCTATCGTCGCCGCGCTTCCCCCTGTTTTGATGTTCTTTTTGATGCAGAAGCACTTCATCGCAGGCCTAACGCTGGGTGCCGTGAAATAAGATGCAACACTGGAGACTAGATTGCAGCCGCCAAACGCTTGTGCTGGCCGCAACAGGCGCGCGCTTGCCACAAGTTGTCTACTGGGGCGCTCCGCTACCTTTGGAGGAAGACCTCGGCACGATCCACGCGGCGCATGCGCTGGATGTGACGGGCGGCATGCTCGATGAAAATCCAGATCTGAGCATCTGCCCCGAAGCTTCGCGCACCTTTCCCGGTCAGCCGGGGATGATCATCCGCTCCGAGAATGGCACGCCCTTGCTGCCTAAGTTCCACTTTGAACGCGAAGAGCGCGCGCAAGATGCGCTGACGCTGATCTACCGCGATGATGCGCATGGGCTGAATTACACCGCAACGTTTCAGATCGAACCGATCACCCATATTATCACAGCGCGTGCGCGCCTTGATGCGGATGCGCCGATCCATTTGCACTGGCTCTCGGCCCCTGTTTTTCCCGCCTCGCAGCAAAGCGCCGATATGATCGATTTCGCCGGGCGCTGGTGCGGTGAGTTTCAACCCCATCGCACTGCATGGTCCCCCGGCATTCGCATGCGCGAGAACCGCACTGGGCGCACAGGGCACGAACATTTTCCGGGGCTGATCGTTCCCGAGTTTGGCGCGACCAACACCACAGGCGCCGCGCACGCGTTCCACTATGGCTGGTCCGGCGGGCACAAGATGATCGCCGAAGAGCTGCCCGATGGTCGCCGCCAGATCCAGTTTGGCCATGCCCCGCGCGTCGAAGCGACGGCCGCACATCAATTCATGTCAGCTCCGCTTTATGCGGTGTATAGCTCGGATGGGTTGAACGGCTGCGCCGTCTCTTTTCAGCGCCATGTGCGCGATCATATCGTCACCTTCCCAAAGCCGGATCGCCCGCGCCCTGTGCACTACAATTGCTGGGAAGCAGTCTATTTCGATCACAAACTTGATGTGCTCAAAGACATCGCAGATCGCGCCGCAGACCTTGGCGCGGAACGTTTTGTGCTTGATGATGGCTGGTTCGGTCAACGCGATGATGACACCACATCGCTTTCGGATTGGGAAGTGGACCCACGCAAATATCCCGATGGGCTTGGTCCGCTAATCGATCATGTGCACGGCCAAGACATGACCTTTGGCATCTGGTTCGAGCCCGAGATGATCAATCCCGACAGCGATCTGCACCGCGCCCATCCGGACTGGGCCTTGGGCGGCGAGGATCAAACACTCGGGCGCCAGCAAAAAGCGCTGAACATGGCGCTGCCTGAAGTGCGCGACTTTATCTATGACCGCATGGCCGGGATCCTGTCGCAGTATCCGATTGATTACATCAAATGGGATCACAACCGCGTTCTGCCTGCGCCAGATGCCGCGCAAACACGCGGCTCTTATGCGCTGATTGATCGCCTTCGCGCGGATTTCCCTTTGGTCGAAATCGAAAGCTGCGCGTCTGGCGGTGGCCGCATCGATTTCGGCATTCTGAGCCGTACACAGCGCGTGTGGCTCTCGGATTCCAACGACGCGCTTGAACGTTTGCGTATGCAACATGATGCGGCGCTGTTCTTGCCGCTCAATGTGACGGGCTCGCACGTAGGTCCGCGCCATTGCCATACCTCTGGGCGGGTGATCGACATCTCCATGCGCGCGTGGGTGGCCGCGCAGCGACACATGGGCTTTGAGATGGACCCGCGCGAGCTGACCGAGCATGAACATACCGTGCTGAAAGACATCACGGCCTGGTGGAAACACAATCGCACGTGGATGGAGCGCGCGGATATCTTGCGTCTTGATTGCGCTGATCCTGCGATTATCGCCGAGCAACAACTGTCCGAAGACGACACGCAATTCGTCGTCTTCGCAGGCAAAGCCAGCACATCTGCGCAAATCGCCCCGCGCCCTTTGCGCCTCACGCGGCTCGATCCAACTGCGCAATATGAAATCATCCTGCGCAATCGCATCACCGCTCCAGCGCTCTCGCGTGGCTCCCCAGTCCTAAAAGATGAAAATATCACCGTTTCTGGCAATTATCTCATGCACCAAGGCCTCACACTCCCATGGGACTTTCCCGACACAATGTGGGTGATCGAAGGACGCAAACTTTAATGCATCCTCTCTCTTTAAATATCCCCACAAAAGCCATGGTGGAGGCCTCGATTTTTCTAGAAAAATCGTCCACCCTCACCCCAAGGAGCACTGACAATGACGACGCAGATTAGCGAACTCAAAGACGCCTCTGTCTATATCACAGGCGGCGGCAACGGCATCGGCGCGGCCTTGACCGAGGGCTTCCTGCGTCAAGGCGCGCGCGTTGCCATTGTGGGCCGCTCGGATGCGAGCGCCTTTTGCGATGAGATGGAACAAAAGTACGGCAACCGGCCTCATTTCATGCAATGCGACATCACCGATATTGCGCGGCTCAAAGCCACCATGGATGAAGCTGCAGAGCGTCATGGACCAATCACCACGCTGGTGAACAATGCTGCCAACGACAAACGCCATCCAACCCAAGATATCACCGAAGAGTTTTATACTTGGATGATGGATATCAACTTCAAAGCCTATGTCTTTGCTTGCCAGCACGCAGCGCCAATGATGGCAGCGGCGGGCGGTGGCTCTATCATCAATTTCACCTCGATTTCCTATATGATGGGCAACGCCGGATATCCGCTCTACACCGCTGCGAATTCCGCGATCAACGGGCTCACCCGTAGCCTCGCGCGCGAATTCGGCCCTGACAAGATCCGCGTCAACGCGCTCGCACCCGGCTGGGTGCTGACGCAAAAGCAAAAGGACATGTGGGTCACCGAAGAGGGGCTTGCGGCCCACTTAGAGCGCCAGTGCCTAGAGGACCCGCTTGCGCCAGAGGACATCGTCGGCGGCGTGCTGTTCCTTGCCTCTGATCTTAGCCGCGCCATGACCGGACAATCGCTGGTCATCGATGGCGGCGTTGTGGTGACGGGATGAACACGCAAGCGCCCATATCGCCGGACTGGATTGGCCTTGATTGGGGCACATCGAACCTGCGCGCCTTTGCGATGAAGCGTGATGGCACTGTGCTTGGTGAAGTCTGCTCTGATCAAGGCATGAGCACCCTGCACGCAGAGGAATTTGAACCTGCTTTGCGCGCTTTGATCAAGGACTGGCAATTGCCAAACCCTTGCACGGTCATTGCCTGCGGTATGGTCGGCTCGCGCCAAGGTTGGCAAGAAGCCCCCTACCGCACCGCCCCGTGCAGTGCGCAATCGGGCGCGCCGGTGCGGGTACAGAACGTCGGTGCGGATCTAAAGGTATGGCTGATATCGGGCATCAAGCAAGACCGCCCTGCGGACGTTATGCGCGGCGAAGAAACGCAAATCGCTGGCTTTCTGGCGCTCAACCCGGATTGGGACGGCGTCATTTGCTTGCCCGGCACCCATTCAAAATGGGTGCACATCAGCGCAGACGAAATTGTCAGCTTTCGCACTTTCCTAACGGGCGAATTGTTCGATGTTATCAGCACAGGCACGGTGCTGCGCCATTCCCTAAGCGGCACGGACATGGACCAAGACGCCTTTCTTGAGGCGGCCTCTGACACGCTTTCAAGGCCCGAAACATTCGCGTCTAACCTGTTTTCGTTGCGCGCCGCAGATTTACTGAACGGCCAAAGCCCAGAGGTCGCGCGCGCGCGTCTATCAGGCGCTTTGATTGGGATGGAACTTGCAGCCGCCAAGCCGTATTGGCTTGGGCAGAATGTCTCTTTGATCGGTTCGAACCGGCTCAGCGCGCTCTATAGTGCGGCCCTCGCCGCTCAAGGCGTCACTGCCAGCATAAGCGACGCCGCCGCTGTGACCCGCGCGGGGATAAGCGCAACATTTAAAGCTTTAAACAGAAAGTCATAAGTATGAGCCGTCCTCTAATCGCGATTTTACGCGGTGTGACCCCGATCGAAGTCAAAGATATTGCCGAAGCTCTTATCGACGCGGGCATTACCCGCATTGAAGTGCCGATGAATTCACCGTCTGCGCTTAAATCGATCGAGACGTTGGCAAAGGCGTTTGGCGATGTTGCGCAGATTGGCGCGGGCACTGTTCTGACCGTTGAAACCGTGCTCGATGTGTCCAAAGCAGGCGGCACACTGATCGTGTCGCCAAACACTGACACGCAGGTCATCATCGCCACAAAGCTGGCTGGCTTAGAGAGTTACCCCGGCGTGATGACGCCAACAGAGTGTTTCGCCGCTCTGGGCGCAGGCGCTGATGGGCTCAAGATATTCCCCGCCTCTTTGCTGGGTCTTGGGGGGCTGAAAGCCATTCGCGCGGTCTTGCCCACTGGCACACAGGTGTTCGCCGTGGGCGGCGCGGATCACAGCAATTTCGCCGAATGGATGGCCGCTAGCGCAGATGGCTTTGGCATCGGCTCGGCGCTTTATAAGCCCGGGTTTACGGCGGCTGAGGTTGGCAAACGCGCCAGCGCGATGGTGCAGGCCTTTGATACGGCGCGCGCCACATGATCTTTGATGAACGCGCCTGTAGCCTTGGCGAGGGGCCGCTTTGGCACCCCAAGCGTCAAGAGTTGTTCTGGTTCGACATTAACGCGCGCAAACTGCACACAAAAGCGCAGACTTGGGATTTTGAGCTCAGCGTTTCTGCGGCCGGCTGGGTGGATGAAACGACGCTGCTGATCGCCTCTGAAATCGGGCTGCATCGCTTTGACATTGAAAGAGGTGAGCTGGCTGACCCACTCGTTAAGATCGAAGCCGACAATCCTGTAACGCGCTCGAACGACGGGCGCGCGGATCCTTGGGGCGGCTTTTGGATTGGCACGATGGGCTTTCATGCGGAACCGAAGGCGGGTGCGATCTATCGCTTTTACAAAGGGGAGCTGCGGGTGATTGCACCGGATATCACGATTCCCAACGCAATTTGCTTTGCGGTTGATCACAGCTTTGCCCATTACACAGACACAGTCACCAAGCAGATCTTGCGCATTTCCCTTGATCCCGACACAGGTTGGCCCAGCGGCGCGGCAGAAGTTTGGCTCGATCTAACGCAAGCGAATGTGAACCCCGATGGCGCGGTCGTTGACGCCGCTGGCACACTTTGGGTCGCGCTTTGGGGCTCTTTCTGCGTCAATGGCTATGCGCCTGATGGCACGCTTGTGGCCTCGCATAAGATTGGGGGACGGCACACAACCTGTCCTGCCTTCGGCGGGCCTGAGCTGAGCGATATGTATGTGACCTCTGCCACTGAGGGCGTGCGTGGTGACTTGGCTGACAATGGAAAAACCTTTGTTTTACAGGGCGTTGGCAAAGGTCAGCAAGAGCATCAGGTGATCCTATGAAGCGCACGCTGGGCGTTTGCTACTACCCCGAACACTGGCCCGAAGAGCGTTGGGCGATTGATGCGCAAGAGATGATCGCGGCAGGTCTCACATGGGTGCGCGTAGGTGAATTCGCTTGGTCGCGCTTGGAACCCTCTGCTGGCGATTTGCAACTCGACTGGCTGGAACGCGCGATTAACGTGTTGGGCGACGCAGGCTTGCAAGTAATCCTTGGCACCCCCACTGCAACGCCGCCGCGCTGGATGCTCGACAAACACCCAGATATGCTGGCGGTGGACGCGGAAGGGCGCACACGGGGCTTTGGCTCACGCAGACATTATTGCTTCTCGCACGAAGGCTACATCGCTGAATCGCGGCGCATTACTGAGATCTTAGCGAAACGTTTCGCAAAAAACCCACATATCCAAGCGTGGCAAACCGACAATGAGTACGGTTGCCATGAGACAACGGTGAGCTACTCTGATGCCGCCAAGCGCGCCTTTCAAGATTGGTGCGCACAAACATATCAAAGCACGGAGGCGCTCAATCGTGCGTGGGGCAATATTTTCTGGTCGATGGAGTATGACAGCTTTGATCAGATCGGTTTACCCAACCTCACAGTGACCGAACCCAACCCTGCGCATGTGCTCGCGTTTCGCCGCTTCTCGTCGGATCAGGTTGTGCGCTTCAATCGTGTTCAAACCGATGTGCTGCGCGCACATACGGACGCACCTCTCATTCATAACTATATGGGACGTGTCACGGATTTTGACCATTATGACGTGGGTGCAGATCTCGATATTGCATCTTGGGATAGCTATCCCATCGGTTTTTTGTCGGATCGTTTGGAGGGCACGCCAGAGCACAAAACACGCTACTTGCGCCAAGGCGATCCTGATATGCAGGCGTTTCACCATGATCTCTACCGCAGCGTCGGAGCAGGCCGCTGGTGGGTGATGGAACAGCAGCCCGGTCCTGTAAACTGGGCACCGTATAATCCCGCCCCCCTGCCCGGCATGGCGCGGCTTTGGGCGTGGGAAGCCTTTGCCCATGGTGCCGAAGCAGTGCTTTATTTCCGCTGGCGTCAGGCCCCTTTTGCGCAAGAACAGATGCACGCAGGGCTTTTGCGCCCCGACGCTGCCCCAGCCCCCGCTTTGGCGGAAGCGCGTCAAGTCGCGCATGAATTGGCCGCAATGCCAGAGGTCGGCACGTTCAATGCGCGTGTGGCTTTGATCTTTGACTATGTGTCCTGCTGGGCTTGGGAGGTGCAGCCGCAGGGCGCGGA
>CAYQZI010000129.1:5554-8574 GCA_964421835.1 uncultured Planktotalea sp. | reverse complement strand
CCGGATCGCACTGCGGCAAAGCAAGGCCAACAACGGCGTGCCCCGCTTCGTGATAAGCGGTCTTTTCCTTTTGGTCCTGCGTGAGCACCATAGATCGACGCTCCGCGCCCATCATCACCTTGTCTTTCGCGCTCTCGAAATCTTCCATCGTCACAAAGCGACGTCCAACACGCGCGGCCATCAACGCCGCCTCGTTCACAAGGTTGGCGAGGTCCGCACCAGAAAATCCAGGTGTGCCGCGCGCAATGATGCGCATGTCGGCGTCAGGACCAAGCGGCGTTTTGCGCGCGTGGACATTAAGGATTTTCTCGCGACCTTTGATATCTGGATTAGGCACCGTGACCTGACGGTCAAAGCGGCCCGGACGCAGAAGCGCAGGGTCAAGAACATCACGGCGGTTGGTGGCCGCGATGATGATCACACCCTCGTTGGCTTCAAAACCATCCATTTCAACCAAAAGCTGGTTCAAGGTTTGCTCGCGCTCATCGTTCCCGCCGCCATAGCCAGCGCCACGGTGGCGACCAACTGCGTCGATCTCGTCGATAAACACAATGCAAGGCGCGTTCTTTTTCGCCTGCTCGAACATATCGCGCACACGCGATGCACCAACACCGACAAACATTTCAACAAAGTCTGAACCAGAAATCGTAAAGAAGGGCACGCCAGCTTCGCCCGCAATCGCACGCGCAAGCAAGGTTTTACCCGTGCCCGGAGGGCCAACAAGCAAAGCACCTTTCGGGATCTTGCCACCAAGGCGCGAGAATTTCTGTGGGTTGCGCAGAAATTCAACGATTTCTTCCAGCTCTTCCTTAGCTTCATCAATGCCCGCCACATCGTCAAAGGTCACACGACCCTCTTTCTGTGTCAGCATCTTGGCTTTGGATTTGCCGAAGCCCATCGCACCGCCTTTGCCGCCGCCTTGCATACGGTTCATGAAATAGACCCAAACACCGATCAGCAAAAGGAACGGCAGAAGCGACAGAATAAACGTCTGAAAGCCTGACTGCTCTTGTTGCTCTGCGCGCACTGTGACGTTTTGCTCGACGAGGAAATCCGTCACATTGGCGTCGGTTGGCTTGATCGTCACATAGTCGCTGCCATCTGATCCGCGAAAGCGAATGCGCTCACCATCGAGCGTCACATTGGTGACGTTGCCACCGTTCACATTGGAGACGAACTCGGAATAGCTGATCTCTCGGCTCTGTAAATTGGCGTTGTTGCCACTGAACAGATTGAACAATGCCAGGATCAAAAGGAACAGAACGACCCAAAAGGCGATATTGCGTGCGTTACCCAACGACACTCTCCTTGATATATCTTTGGCGCGTGCCCTAGCACGTCGCCGTTGAAACTAAAATAGACACATCGCGGTGATGTTCAATGAAGCGCAGCGTTCTAAAGTGATCAATTCACCAAAAAGGGGGAATAAGATCGTCTATTCTTGGTCTTAACGTAGAGTTAAAGCTTGGAAGAAATCACGCCAGTGGCAAATCCGCCCATGCGCAACTCACCAAACAGACGCTGATATTCGATCTTGGGACAACGGTTTTGGATCACATCCAAGCCCGCAGCTTCCGCTTTTGCCGCTGTTTGCGCATGCTCCACACCAATCTGCATCCAGATGGTTTTGAGGCTCGGTAGATTCGCCGTAGCCTCTTCTACAATTTCAGGCACATGTTCCGAGCGGCGAAAAATATCTACCATATCAACGGCTTCACTGATTTCGCTGAGATCCGCGCGGATCGTGTGGCCAAAAAGCGACTGGCCTGCATAGACCGGATTGACTGGAATGACGGTGTATCCCTTCAAATCAAGATAGCGCGCAACATAATAGCTTGGGCGCACGGGATTGGTGGACACACCCACAACCGCGATCACTTTGGTGCGCTTCAGAATGTCGCGCAAATAGGCATCAGAATAACTCATAGGCGTATTCACGCTAGTTTTGAGCAAAGTTCAAAAGAAAAATGCGCCCGCGGGGGGACATCCCGGGGCGCAAGGTATGGAACGAGGGACAGTCGAGGGACGCTAAAGGTTCCAGGTTTGGCGTCTCGCTATCAGAAATAGGGTCGCTATTCTGCGGTTAAAGGTCTGATCGAGATTTCGTGAGCAAGCGGCTAAAGCCCGCTTATCTGCGTTAAACAGACAGATACGTATCGCGCACATCGGGTTGCGCATTCAGCTCGGCGAGTGTGCCTTTATACTTCGCAGTGCCACTCTCGATAATCACAACACGGTCTGCAACTGCCTGCGCGAAATGCAAGTTCTGCTCTGACAGGAGCACAGTCAGCCCATCTTTCTTCAGCTGCAAAATCACCCGCGCCATTTCTTCAACAATCACAGGCGCGATCCCTTCAGAGGGTTCATCGAGCAGAATAAGGCTTGGGTTGCCCATCAAGGTCCGCGCGATTGTCAGCATTTGTTGCTCGCCGCCGGACAGTTCTTTGCCACGGTTCGTGCGCCGTTCCGCAAGATTGGGGAACATGTCAAAGAGCATATCTTCGGACCATTTGACAGTTCCTTCGCGCGCGGGTTGACGACCGACTTCGAGGTTCTCCATCACCGTAAGGTCGGTAAAAATGCGCCGCTCTTCAGGCACATAGCCAAGACCCATCTTCGCCACTTTATGTGGCTGCAATCGGGTGATCTCGGTGCCTTGATACGTGACAGATCCCGTCTGCGGCACCACAAGCTGCATCACAGATTTCATCGTCGTTGTTTTGCCAGCCCCATTGCGCCCGAGCAACGCCACCACCTGTCCACGCGCCACATCAAAGCTGAGATCATTCAAGACATGCGCCTTGCCATAGAAACTGTTCACGCCTTTGATCTCAAGCATTGGCGCTCTCCCCATCGTGCTTAAAGAGCGTCCCGCCCCCAAGATACACCTCGCGCACGCGCGCATCATTGCGGATTTCATCGACAGAGCCATTGGCGATCAGTTGCCCACGATTGAGCACCATCACGCGGTGCGCATGGGCGAACACGACGTCCATGTCATGCTCTGTGAACAGCACACT
>CAYQZI010000129.1:0-5454 GCA_964421835.1 uncultured Planktotalea sp. | reverse complement strand
GTGCTCTTGCCGGCGCCATTGGGTCCGATCAAGGCGAGCAACTCGCCCTTTTGCAGAGCAAATGACACGTCATCCACCGCTTGGATCGCGCCGAACGCTTTGCTCAGACCTTTGACCTCAAGGACCTCGCTCATGCTTGATCCTCCCGCTTCATCAGGCCAATTTTCTCAGCCCATTTGCGAAGCGTTCCAGCGATGCCGTCAGGCGCGAGGATCACGACGAAAATGATCAGCAGACCCAAAAGCAAACGCCAATATTCAAAGCGGGTTATGTAGTCTTTTGCGCCCTCAAGTGCAGCACCGCCAACAACACCGCCTGCAAGGGTTTTCACCCCGCCAAGGAACACGACGATCAACGCATCAAAGCTACGCGCGATCTCTAGCTCGTTAGGAAAAATCGATCCTTTGGAAAAGACAAACAAGCCCCCCGCAATCCCCGCCATTGCGCCTGCGAATCCAAAGGCGACCCACTGCACTTGTTTTGTGTTGATGCCTGTAGCCTCAGCTTGGCGTGCGGAGTCGCGCGCGCCTCGTAGCGCATATCCAAAAGGTGAATGTGCAGCGTGGCGCAGCAGGATAATGCCACCGATACACAGCACCAAAGCAAGGTAATAGAAGGTTGTCGTTCCCGATGCCCATTCGGACGGCCATATATCTACAAGCCCGTCGTCGCCCCCTGTGAAATCACCCCACTGGAAGACGAGCGACCAAAGGAGCTGCGCGAAGGCGAGCGTGAGCATCGCGAAATACACACCCGTCAGGCGCAAGCAAACCCAGCCAAAAATGATCGCCGTAAGACCCGCTGCAAGTGGCGCAAGGATCAGTGCCAATTCCATCGGCGTGCCTGCGTAAGTCACCAACAAAGCAGCCGCATAAGCCCCACCGCCGAAGTAGGCCGCGTGACCAAAGGAGACGAGCCCCCCAAGACCGAGTAAAAAGTGCAAGGAGGCTGCGAACAGGCAGAAAATTGCAATGTCCGTGATAAGGACAAGGATGAAACTATCGCCAACAAGCGGCAAAAGTCCCAGCAGGGCCAAGCCCGCCATCACAATCATCCGTGCGGTTTGGCCTGCGGGTTTAATCGGGCGTTCAGGCTCGCCGACTTGTCCATGCTCGCCCGCGACTTCCTCTCGTCCAAAAAGTCCGAAGGGGCGGAAAATAAGAACAACGACCATCACGACAAACATCAACGCGAGCGTCGATTGCGGCAAGTAATTCACGCCGAAAACGTTAAGAACTGAGATGAGCACAGCGGCAACGTAAGCCCCCGGAAGCGACCCCATACCACCAATGACAACCACCACAAAGATCGCCGAAAGGATGTTGAAATCCATCAAAAGATCTGCACCGCCCTTGGGCAATTGCACCGCACCGCCAAGGCCCGCCAAGGCACAGCCAAGGAAGAAAACGCCAGTGAACAACCAAGCTTGATTGACGCCCAGCGCCCCGACCATCTCGCGGTCTTGCGTTGCTGCGCGCACAAGAATGCCCGTGCGGGTTTTGGTGATCAACCACCACAACGCAAAAGCGACAAAGGGTGTTAAAGCGATGAGCGCGAGGTCATATTTGGGCACAGGCTCGCCCATAATCCGAATAATCCCTTTCAATCCCGGTGCGCGCGGTCCAAGGAAGTCATCTGCGCCCCAAACCAGCAGTGTGAGATCTTGGATCACCAGAATCACGCCGAATGTGGCGACGAGTTGAAAGAGTTCAGGCGCTTTATAAACAGGTCTCAGAACCAGCATTTCAACGACGATGCCAATGAGACCAACGATGAGACCTGCGAGCAAGATCGAAGTCCAAAACCCCCAAGCGCCGGGCAAGACCTGCATGAAAGAATAACCGACATAGGCCCCCAACATGTAGAAAGAGCCATGCGCAAAATTAACGATCCGTGTTACGCCAAAAATTAGCGAAAGGCCGGAAGCGACCATGAACAGCGCACTCGCATTCGCGAGCCCTGTCAGGATTTGCGCGATGAATAAGCCCATGGCTGAACCTTTGAAATATTAGGTCATAACGGCCCACCGTTTCAGGCGGACCGTGTTTTGAATTTTCTAGAAAATTCGCGTCCTTAGTTGCCGGAGCCACGCAGTTTCATGACTTCTTCGTCTGGCAATGTGTACTCTGCGCCATCCTTATAGACCCAGTTTTCCAACGTTCCCTTGCCGTCTTTCAACGCGATTGTACCAACGTAAGCGCCCATCGTCGCTTGGTGATCCAACGCACGGAAGGTGATGTCGCCGACTGGTGTGCTGACGGGCAAATCGGCGAATGCCGCACGGATCGCTTCAGCGTCTGTTGAGCCGGCTTTTTCCAGCACAGCCACTATGGATTGCACGGTCATGTACCCCACCAAAGAGCCAATGCGCGGGTGATCATCGTATTTCGCCATATAAGCATCAACGAAGACTTTACCGGGGCCTTCTGTGATTTCAGACCAAGGATAGCCCGTCACAACCCAACCCTCTGGCGCTTCATCACCCAGCGGATCCATATACTCTGGCTCACCTGACAAAAGACCGTAAACATTGCGTCCCTCAAAGAGACCACGTGTCCCACCTTCGCGCACGAACTTCGCAAGGTCGCCGCCAAAGGTCACATTGTAGATCGCATCAGGCTTGGCACGCTCGATCGCTTGTGCCTCCGCACCAGCATCAATCTTGAACAGGGCTGGCCACTGCTCTGCAACGAACTCGACGTCTGGCTTAAGCTTGGTTAAAGCCTTCTTGAAAGCCGCAACCGCGTCTTTGCCGTAAGCATAGTTCGGCGCGATGGTCGCGTAGCGGATCGCGTCGGTCTTGGCCGCTTCCTCAGCCAACATCGCTGCCTGCATGTACGTGGATGAGCGCAGACGGAAGGTATAATCGTTGCCCTTTGACCAAGTGATCGCATCTGCGAGCGGCTCGGAGGCAAGGTAGACATACTTTTTCTCAGCCGCCAGCGAGGAAATCGCCAAACCTACGTTGGACAAGATCGTACCTGTGAGCATCACAGCGCCTTCGCGCGTCATCAGCTCTTCGGCGATTTTCACCGCTTCACCTGGCTTACCTTGGTCGTCGCGAAAGATGAATTCGAGCGGTTTGCCCATAACGCCACCGGCGGCATTCACCTCCTCCAAAGCCATCTCAATGCCAAGCTTATAAGGACCTGCAAAGGCCGCGAGACGTTTGTAGTGGTTGATCTCGCCAATCTTGATCGTTTCCTGCGCAAACGCAGGAAGACCAACAGCCGCGATCGCAGCTGCACCCACTAGGCTTTTCAAAAATGTTATTCTTTTCATGTCGTTTCCTCTCTGTTGGGTCCGACCATAGCAGCGTTAATCGTGCTGTACAAAGGTCGGATGGAGCGGCGCACCAAGATCTTCGGTCGCCTCCGCCTCCACAAGGTCGCGTATTCGTTTGCGATACACATTTGGCCCCTTGTCGATGGCAATTCTGATAGGTTTGCGCTTTTGTGGGCGCTGTTCTTCGATGTGGATGGCCTCCAGCACCTCTTTGTCCTCAGCGAAGGCGATGCGGAACATTTTGTCCATGTTCTGCGATGCGTCTTCGTCCCCGACAGCCGTGTTGCGCAGGTGCATCCAGTGATCAATTGTATAATCTTTGCTCACGGGTGTCACGAAGTGCAGCGCAAAGATGCGCACGCCTTTGTCGCGCTCATCCTCTTCAAGCTTTGCCTCGACCGCCGCGCTACCAAAGTCGATCACAGCAGTGCTGGGAAGGTGCAAGTAGTAATAATGCCAGCGATCTACATTCCCTGAGAAATCCCCGAAATTCTGAAAAAAGCCCACCGGCGCGGAGTCTTTGATCCAGCGCCATGCAACGATCTGATCGCCAGAGGTGGACACATGCACAGGCACGTTTTCAGACGCGGCACTGCCAAGCGTTGTTGGGTGTACAAAACTCACATGCGCTGGGTCCACAAGGTTCTCAGCCACATTGAGATAATTCGCCTTGAGATGCAGCCCATCGCCATGATGCGCGTGCCAATTCGGATCGCTAAACTCGGGCATGTCAAACACGGGCGTGTCCGCTGCCAAAGCCGCCTCACCCGGCCAAATCCAAACGATGCCATGCGCTTCATGCACTGGAAACGTATCCACAAAGGCCGAGGCTGGCAGGTTGTCCTGCCCCGGGACGCGAACACATTTGCCGTCAGCACCAAAGGTCATGCCATGATAGCCACATTGCACAGTATCACCGATGCGTTTGCCCTTGGACAGTGGCAAAAGCCGATGTGGACACCGATCCTCAAGCGCAACGATTTGACCGTCAGAGGCGCGAAACATCACCATGTTTTGCTCGGTGATCGTGATTGCGCGCAAATCATCGCCGAAATCCTTGGACCAACCGGCCACGTACCACGCGTTGCGCACAAACGGCATATTCTGTTTTCCCTTTTTGGTCTTGGCAGACACTGCGATTGGGCACCAAAAACTTGTTCGTTGTCAAACAAATTATGCGCGCTTATTCTTACAAATGGCGAATGAGGGAAACGGATGAGCAAAGACGCGGCAAAAAGCACGTACAAGCTAGAAGACCAGATCGGTTTTCGGCTGCGCTTGGCCAATCAAAAACACTTAGAGCTGTTTGCAGAGATGATGCCGGAAGCAACGCCAACCCAATTTGCCATCCTTGCGCGGCTTTATCGTGATGGCTCTTTGTCGCAAAACCATTTGGGGCGGCGGGTCGGAATGGATGCAGCAACAACCAAAGGGGTTGTGGACCGCCTGCGCAGCAAAGGTTGGGTGCAAAGTGCGCCGTCAACAACTGACCTGCGCCGACTTGAAATTTCATTGACGCCGGAAGGCACAGCATTCGCAAACACCGCAATTGAACGCGCACGAGAGATTTCCGAGCGTACAACACAAAATCTTAGCGCACGCGAAACCGACCGGCTTTTAGCGCTGCTCGATAAACTTTGAGCACCCGATTTTTCTAGAAAAATCGATCCACATTTTTTCTAGAAAAATGCGTCACCGCAACCCATCTTTGCCGAGCGCATCGCCGTGTGTCAGACCACCAACGCGCGGCAGAGGTCGTCCACTGTCCGTCACAGCAATGGCGACCAAGATCTCATTCGCGCGCGGCGCATCGTTCAAACGCACCTCAATCCCATCGAAATGCGAGCGCACATAGGCCGCATCCTTGTGCCCCAAAGGCACATCCAAATCCTGCCCCGGTCCCCCCATCTTCTTCGAAGATGGCACCAAAGCAGCGCCTTTTTCGACCTCTTTGCGCAAAGGCGCACCCATCTTTGGATGCAGCAAAGCCGCCGCGTGTTCCAACTCGCCATTCTCACCGACCATCGCGGCTTTGCCGTAGCTCTCAGCTTGATCCGGTGTGATGCCCAGCGCCTCTACACAGCGCTTTCCGAGCGTCTCGCCCAGCTCTGCACCGATCTCCATCAAAGGGGACAGGTCCTCTACAAATGCGCCTGCGAAAGGGTTTGC
>CAYQZI010000128.1:5441-8670 GCA_964421835.1 uncultured Planktotalea sp. | reverse complement strand
CCTCTGCATATTACTACAAATGTACTAAGTATTTGATTTTAAATGGAGGCGAGTACCGGAATCGAACCGGTGTACACGGATTTGCAATCCGCTGCATAACCACTCTACCAACTCGCCAGCCAGTGATATCGGGCAGATATCCGATCTGATAAAACGCTGCAAGAGCCAACCGTGCTGAATTGAAGCTATTTCACCCCCATCCGCCTCGTTTCTGACCGTTGTGGCTCGGCGCGCTATGTGGCACAAA
Organism: uncultured Planktotalea sp.; assembly: GCA_964421835.1. Taxonomy (GTDB): domain Bacteria; phylum Pseudomonadota; class Alphaproteobacteria; order Rhodobacterales; family Rhodobacteraceae; genus Planktotalea. The sequence goes on along the minus strand of CAYQZI010000128.1, from coordinate 8,423 downwards.
AGCGTAAAGGATTCTGATCGAGCGAGCTTTGCAAATGTCTGATTTTACAGCGCGGCGCACAATGATGGTGGACACGCAGGTGCGCCCCTCGGATGTCACCAAATTTCCAATCATCGATGCAATGCTAAGCGTTGCGCGTGAAAACTTCGTGCCAAGCGAGCGGCGTGAAGCGGCCTATGTGGATGGCAATCTCGCGCTTGGGCCCAATCGCGTCATCCTAGAGCCGCGCACACTGGCAAAAATGCTGGACGCTTTGGATCTTCAAAACGATGAACTTGTGCTCGAAATCGGCGCGGGCTACGGCTATTCTGCCGCCGTCATGGCGCATATTGCGCAGGCGGTTGTCGCGCTTGAGAGCGATGAGATCATGGCAAATGACGCGCAAACCGCGCTCAGCGACGAAGGTGCAGACAATGTCATCGTGCAAACCGGCGCGCTTGATGCAGGTGCCAGCGAGCATGGACCCTACGATGTGATCGTGCTGCAAGGCGGCGTTGAAACCGTGCCCGCGCGCATCACCGATCAGTTGAAAGAGGGCGGGCGCATTGCCGGGCTCTTTATGAGCGGCGCTTTGGGCGAGATGCGCATCGCGCGTAAAATTGATGGCCAGCTGAATTGGCGCCTTGCCTTTAACGCAAGCGCTCCGGTTTTGCCGGGCTTTGAAAAGGTGCATGACTTCGCGCTTTAAATAAATGAGCAACGCGCGGCGGAAGCTGCTTTGCGGCGCGTATAATGACAGAGCTGCCAGAGAGTCTGGCGCGTTGGATTTCTGGGGGCAGGATGCTTAACATTAAAGCAAAAGCGAAACGTTGGGGCACAGCCTTGGGGGTCACTTTGATGTTGGCGCAGGGCGCGCAGGCGGAAACGCTCTCGGATGCTTTGGTCGATGCCTTCAATCACTCTGGCCTGCTCGAGCAGAACCGCGCATTGCTGCGCGCCGCGGATGAAGACGTCGCCATCGCAATGGCCGCGCTGCGCCCGATTGTGAATTTCACAGGCTCGCTGGGGCGTAGTTTTTCGCGCACCACCAGCACATCTTTGGGCACGCTAAGCGATACGGGCAATACCTCTGCCACCATTGGCATCGCGATGGAGCTGTTGATCTATGATGGTGGCCGCTCCAAGATTGCAATCGAAGCGGCGAAAGAAAACGTGCTTGCAACGCGTGCGCGCTTGCTTTCGCTTGAGCAAAACGTGCTGTTGCGTGCCATCCAAGCCTATATGAATGTGCGCCGCACTACAGAGACAGTAGTATTGCGTCAAAGCAATGTGCGCCTGATCACACAAGAGCTACGCGCCGCGCGGGATCGCTTTGATGTTGGTGAAATCACCCGCACCGATGTGGCGCTGGCCGAGGCCCGCCTTGCCGCTGCGCGCTCTGCGCTTGCTGCCGCCGAGGGTGGGTTGATCAGCGCGCAAGAAGAATACCGCGCCGCAGTGGGGCACAAGCCGAACAATCTGCGCGCGCCGCGCACGCTGCCAGAAACCGCCAATTCTGTCGCGCAGGCCAAGGCGATTGCCGTGCGCAATCATCCTGATATGCAAGCGGTGAAGCATGATGTCGCAGCGGCGGATCTAAACGTGATGCGCGCCGATGCGGCCAAACGCGGCTCTCTGAGCCTAAGCGGCGGCTTCAACACTTCGCGCAGCTTGTCGGCGAAAACCAAGACCAACAGCGGCTCTGTGTCGCTGACCGCGGCCGTGCCAATCTATCAAGGTGGGCGGCTTCCGGCGTTGACCCGTCAAGCCATGGCGCGCCGCGATGCTGCACGCTCTGGGTTGCATATCACCAAACATCAACTCGAGCTCGGTGTGGGCAATGCGTTTGCTCAGCTGCGCGTTGCGGCCGCATCTATTGAAGCTAGCGAGCGCCAGATCAGAGCGGCGACCGTCGCCTTTCGCGGCGTGCGAGAAGAGGCGAATGTCGGCTCGCGCACCACGCTTGATGTGCTCAACGCAGAACAAGAATTGCTCAACGCGCGCTCTGCCTTGATTGGCGTTCAAACGGATCAGTTCATCTCTGCCTACGCTGCGCTTGCGGCCATGGGCTTGCTCACGGCGAAACACCTGAATCTGCCTGTGCAACAGTATGATCCGACGGCTTATTACAAGCTGGTCAAAGACGCGCCAGCGCGCAGTGTGCAAGGTGACAAACTTGATCGCGTGTTGCGTTCGCTCAGCAAAAACTGATCGGTTTTTCGGCAGGACAATATTTTTGCCATAGGCCGCGGTAAAACTACTGCTAATTGCTTCTATCTGTTGTGAAAATCCGCACGCGCCGTTATTCTGCGCGCGAGGCGAGAATGGAATAACTATGTCAGATCCGGTAACCAATATCGAAATCGAGGACGTATTGTCCTCTATTCGGCGACTTGTATCTGACGAGGCGCGCGCAAATGAACGCTCTGAAAAAGAGGTTGGATTTTCCTCTGATGTGCCCCCGCAACCGGTTGAACTTCAAGAGGAATCGGCCGCTGACACAAGCCAACGCGCGGCTGAGCCTGATAGTTCTTTCGCCTCTGCTTTGGTGCTGACACCTGCATTGAGAATTGCAGATGAAGCGGAGCCCTCAAGCGCCGAGCCCGACAGGGATACGCCAGATGCCGCGACGCGCGACGCGCAAAGCGCTCCGACTTTGATTCTGTCGAACGACGAAAATTCCGATGAAATTGAATCGAATGCGACGCCTTCGCAGGTAGAGCAGATGCCTGAGAACGCGCCAGATCAGCAAGAAAGTGCTGAGCAAGAACATGTCGATGACAACCCCGACACTGCTTTAGATGACGCCGCGCCTGATGACCAAACATCCGTTGCCCCCGAAGGCGAAGACGATGCCTATCATCCTGAAGATGCGCATGATGCAGAGGCCGCTGATATAGACGTGGACGAGGAGTTCCAGCCATCGGAAGAGGAGGTGGCGGAGGAACCTGTCACGATCGAGGATAAGATCGCCGCGCTCGAAGCCTTGATTTCGCGCACAGA
>CAYQZI010000128.1:0-5341 GCA_964421835.1 uncultured Planktotalea sp. | reverse complement strand
TCATATGCTCCTCTAGATGCGCTGCCAGCGCATCTAGAGTTTGCTCGACGCTTTCGCCGTAATTCATTTCACTCTCAGCATCATTGCCCAGAAAATCGGCGCGAAACCCATCGGACGTGAATAATCCATGCAAATAAGTGCCGCGCACTTGGCCTGTTTCACTGGATGCGCCTTCGCTGCGGCCATCCACCTCCAGCCAAGGGCGCGCGCAATCTTTGCCTGTCGTCACACCCAAGTGGATTTCGTAGCCTTCCAGCGCAGCGCCGCTCTCAAGATAGCGCGCCTTTGTGCGCGCGAGCGTCTTTTTCGGGATCATCACGGTTTCCACATCTAAAAACCCAAGCCCCTCAACCGTTTGCGGTGGCCCTTCGATACCATCAGGATCGCTCACGACTTTGCCAAGCATCTGATATCCCGCACAAATCCCAAGCACTTTCCCACCGCGCCGCACATGCGCGTGCAAATCAACGTCCCAGCCTTGCGCACGAAAGAATGCAAGATCGGCGATCGTTGCTTTCGAGCCGGGAATCAAGATTAGGTCGGCATCGCCGGGCAGGGGGCGGCCTTGCTCGATGATCTCAACACTCACATTCGGCTCGGCGGAGAGCGGGTCCAGATCATCGAAATTCATGATCCGGCTGAGACGCGGCACCGCAATTTTATAGCTGCCCCCCATATGCGAGCGGATGTCCATCACGTCCTCTGCGGGCAGGCGCCACGCATCGGCAAACCACGGGATCACGCCCAGCGAGGGCCAATCCGTATGCTCAGAGATTGCGGTAAGGCCTTCGTCAAAAAGCCGAACGTCGCCGCGAAACTTGTTGATGCAAAATCCCTTGATCAGGGCCGCATCCGCGTCAGGCAAAATGGTTTTCGTGCCAACCACCTGTGCAATTACGCCGCCGCGATCAATGTCACCGGTTAGGATCACAGGCACGCCTGCCGCCTCTGCAAAGCCCATGTTGGCAATGTCGCCCGCGCGCAGGTTCACCTCTGCTGGGCTGCCCGCGCCCTCAACAATCACCAAGTCGACGCCCGCCGCAAGCCGTTGAAAACTCTCCAGAACGCGCGGCATGAGCTTGTGTTTGATCTTGCCATAATCGCGCGCGCGGAGCGTATCCCAGCGCTGCCCTTGCACCACGATCTGCGCGCCAGTGTCGCTTTCAGGTTTCAGCAGAACGGGGTTCATATCTGTGTGAGCGCCGCGCCGCGCCGCCAAAGCCTGAAGCGCCTGCGCGCGGCCAATTTCGCCGCCATCAACGGTGACAGCGGCATTGTTCGACATGTTTTGCGGCTTGAATGGGGCGACAGACATCCCGCGATTGGCAAAGGCACGCGCAATGCCTGCGACCAGCATGGATTTGCCCACATTCGAGCCTGCACCTTGGATCATTATCGCTTTGGTCATGGACAGCCCTCTCGTGTCACGTCACACTTAATGCGCAGCCCGCGCGAGAGAAAGAGCGATGAACACACCAGCACATTTGATTTTGGGTTTGGCCGCGTTTTCACGCGCCGATAGCCGCAAAGTCACAGGCGCTTCGGCGTTCGGCGCGTTGTTGCCGGACCTGTCGCTCTATGTGATGGCAGGTGTGTCGCTGGCGATTTTGCAAATTCCGCCGAATGTTGTCTTTGGGCAGCTTTACTTTTCTGAAGATTGGATGCGTGTCTTCGCGGTTGATAATTCATTTTTGCTTTGGGGACTTGTGCTGGCCTTTGCGCTTTGGTGGAAAGCGCGTGCTGGTGTTGCTTTTGCGGGGGCGGGATTATTGCATCTCGCTTTGGACTTTCCGCTTCATCATGATGATGGCCGCCCTCATTTTTGGCCCGCGACCGATTGGATATTTGAGAGTCCGCTAAGCTATTGGGATCGTTTTCACCATGCGAGTTGGATTGCGCCGCTTGAAGGTCTGATTGCTTTGCTTTGCGTTTTTGTGCTGTTTCGTAGGTTTAAGGACTGGACCATGCGCAGCGTTGTTTTTGTTCTACTAATCTTGGAGTTTTTTACGATCCGCAGTTGGCTTTTGTTTTTCTAAGAAAGCACACAAAAAAACGCCCCCGAGAACAGATCGGAGGCGTTTTGGCTTTCAGGAGAAAGTGGAGTTTAAGCGGCTTCTGCCTGCTGTGCGGCGTTGCGGCGCTCTGACTCTTCGCGAGACAGGGCAACGGATGTGCGGACACCCTTGGATACGAAATCCATCAGGCCAGCGACAACGCGCTCATTTGGGTCAATACCTGCGCAAGATAGCACTTCACGGCCATCGCGCGAACGTGCCCAACGAGCGATTTGCTCAGGACCGTTTCCGTATTTCTTATCGTCGGCAATTGCATCGTCGAGCGCTGCTAGGACGACTGCTGCGAACAATTTGCGAGCGCGGTTTCCTTGCTCTGAATTGTATGCAGTACCGTCTACGAAATCTCGCATGTTTCGATCCTTATTCTTGCTCTTGTGTTTCCGGCGTGAGGGCCCTTATGACTCATCCTCTCCGATTCGGATACCCTCTTTTTGCATAGCACTTATGCGCAATTCGCATGGCTTGCTGCGCGTGCAGCACGATATATAGCGTTCTTGCATGGGTGCTACCTGCCAGATATAGGAGGCATCAAGAATTCATCAACCTTTTGACATGGTTTTGACACATATGCCCAAGATTAACGGAAACGAAATTCGCCCTGGAAATGTCCTTGAACACAACGGTGGCCTTTGGGCTGCGGTGAAAGTGGATCATGTGAAACCCGGCAAGGGTGGCGCATTTGCACAGGTCGAAATGCGCAATCTGCGCAATGGCTCGAAATTGAATGAACGGTTTCGCAGCGCCGACAAGGTCGAGCGCGTGCGCCTTGAGCAGAAAGACCAGCAGTTTCTTTATGAGAATGACGGCATGCTGGTGTTTATGGACACAGAGACCTACGATCAGATTGAATTGCCTGCCGAGTTGTTGGGCGAACGCCGCCCGTTCTTGCAAGATGGCATGACAATCGTGGTGGAATTTCACGAGGAAGAGGCGCTGCATGCGACGATCCCGCAGAAAGTGACCTGCAAGATCGTAGAGACTGAGCCTGTAGTGAAAGGTCAGACCGCCGCGAACAGCTTTAAGCCTGCGATTTTGGAAAATGGCGTGAAAGTCATGGTGCCGCCTTTTGTGGGGCAGGACGAAAGCATCGTCGTAGATACAGTATCCATGGAGTATTCAGAGCGCGCTTGATCCAATTGAGCGCTGCGCGCGCTTGTTTGAGCCGCTAAAGCGGCTTGGTTGAGGCTTTGCCTCAAACTCCAGGATATTTTCAGACCAAAGAAGGTTAAGGCGCGTAGGTGATCTGCGCGTCTTTTGCGTTGAGGGGGCCTTTGGCGCGATCAAAGCGCAGATAGGCGAGCGCTCGGCCGTCTGACTGGCTAAAGAGCGTGCCAGCGGGTTTGCCATCAGCGCTGGCGATCTCGGATCCGATAGGGGCAGCGCCGGTGATTTGAACTTGCGCGATGCCCTTTTTAACTTCTGTTTTATGTTTCATGCGTGCGGTGACTTCTTGGCCGACATAGCAGCCCTTTTTGAAGTCGACCCCATTGAGGCGTTCAAAGCCCATTTCGAGGATGTAACTGTCGGGCGTGAGTTCTATGCCAGCGCTAGGGATAGAGTGCGCGACGTTCAGTGCGTTCCAATCAATTGCAGCATCGCCGATCCGCCCATCATAAGCGCGCCAACCAAGCGCGGGATCGCGTGGATCAACGAAAGCACCTGCTGGCGGCGTGCCAAGGCCCCGGGTCGTTGTGCGCGGGTCTGCTTCGATCGTGACATCGGCGCGGAGCTTATACATTGTAAGACGCTTGGCGAGCGCATCGGTTTGCGACGCCTCTGTATCCAAGATCAGCGCATCGCCATCTTTGAAGACAAAGAAATCCGCGAGGTATTTGCCTTGAGGTGTCAAAATGGCAGCGTAGAGCAGGCCGCTGTGCGCTTTGGCGATGTCATTTGTGATCAGCCCTTGCAGGAAATCATCGGCATCCGCGCCAGAAAGGCGCAGCAAACTGCGGTTGTGCGTGTCGGGCATTTTCGCCTCCCCTTACGGTCTAAGGCTGATATAGGCTGCATGAGCCTGAGTGAGAAGGGGCAGACCTATGCGTGCGCCAATTTCTGTTGTGATCCCAACGTTAAATGCCCAAAGCAGCCTTGCAGGCTGCGCTGCCTCTTTGGTCGAAGGGGTTGAAGCTGGCTTGATCCGCGAGTTGATCATCAGTGATGGCGGCTCAAGCGATGACACGCAGGACATCGCGCTTGGGATTGGCGCGGAATGGGTGAGCGGGCCTGCCTCGCGCGGGGGGCAATTGAGACGCGGCTGCGCAGCGGCGCGCGGTGTTTGGCTCTTGGTGCTTCATGCAGACACACGGCTAGAGGACGGCTGGAGCGATGTGGTCGGTGCGCATTTGCGGCGCGAGAACGCTGGATATATGCGGCTGAGGTTCGCCAGCGGCGGGTTGCCCGCGCGTTTTGTGGCTGGATGGGCGAATCTGCGCTCGCAGCTGTTTGGCCTGCCATATGGCGATCAAGGGCTGCTGATTTCCCGCGCGCTTTACGATGAAGTGGGCGGATTTGCAGAGATGCCGCTGATGGAAGATGTGGCGATGGCGCGCGCGCTGAAGGGGCGGATCACGCCGTTGCCTGTGGCGGCGGTGACCAGTGCTGAGAAATACGAACGGTCCGGCTGGATGCGGCGTGGATCGCGTAACTTATTGACGTTGCTGCGGTATTTTTCTGGCGCCTCTGTGGATGATCTGGCGCGAAGCTATCGCAAGCCGTAGCGCGGCCAGACAGCTTGGATGAGTTTAAGGGCAAGATGAAGCGGTTTTCCTAGCGCTCTGATTGCAGGCGGTGCAAGGAGGCGTAGGTTTTGTTCAGGCTTACCAGCACGTCGTGCGTGCCGCTTTCGATGACTTGGCCAGCCTCCATGACGATGATCTGATCAGCGTTTCGGATCGTGGAGAGGCGGTGCGCAATTACCAGCGTGGTGCGGCCAACCGAGAGACGTTCGAGCGCCGCTTGCACCACCGCTTCGGATTGCGCATCAAGGGCCGATGTGGCCTCGTCCAGCAGCAGGATCGGCGCGTCGCGTAAGAGCGCGCGCGCAATGGCAACCCGTTGACGTTGACCGCCAGAGAGCGCAGAGCCGCGCGGACCAACCGCGCTGTCAAGGCCTTTGGGCAACTGGCCGAGAAAGTCGGAAACATGGGCGGCATCCAAGATGGTGGCGAGTTGGTCCTCGGTGACATCTGTGCGGCCCAGCAAGATATTCTCGCGCAGGGTTTCATCAAAAAGCAGCGCATCTTGCGAGACAACCGAGAACAGAT
>CAYQZI010000127.1:3768-8677 GCA_964421835.1 uncultured Planktotalea sp. | reverse complement strand
ACCAATGTTAGATTTGCGCTGACCATTGAACCCGACAACGAGGCGCTTATCTCTAGGCGCGAAGCAACCAGACTAGCCCGCGCCGCCGGATCGCCGACAGTGCCCTCTTCCCTCAAACGTGAACGCGCGACGAATCCGTTCCTGCGCGCGCATATTCCCGCAATTGCAAAGCATCTTGGGATGCCAAACGCCGCTCCGGTGGATGTGTTCACCGAAATTCGAAAACGCCGTGACACTTTCTGAATCGGCCCTAAATCAAGATGAAACGTCTCAATCTGCAGGAATTTGTGCCAGTCACATCAAAGTTGATCGAGAAAATATCAAAAATGCCTTGAAGCTGGCCGAATATAGACCAAACTTTAAGGTAACAGACCTAGGCTGATCGGTATCCCCGAACAGGGTCCAAGAAAAGGAGCACGCCCGTGCCATCATTTTCGACAACACTTGAGCAGGCAATCCATTCCGCATTGGCGCTCGCCAACGCGCGTCGTCACGAATTCGCAACGCTCGAGCACTTGCTTCTTGCCCTTGTAGATGAACCCGACGCTGAGCGTGTGATGAAAGCGTGCTCCGTCGATACCGAAGAGCTGCGTCAGACTTTGGTGGGTTTCATAGATGACGATCTCAGCAATCTGATCACCGACATTGAGGGGTCGGAAGCTGTGCCGACAGCTGCGTTCCAACGTGTGATCCAACGCGCCGCAATCCACGTTCAAAGCTCTGGCCGCTCTGAGGTGACGGGCGCCAACGTGCTTGTCGCCATGTTCGCAGAGCGTGAAAGCAACGCGGCATACTTCCTGCAAGAGCAAGACATGACGCGCTACGATGCGGTGAACTACATCGCGCATGGCGTCGCCAAGGATCCAGCCTTCGGCGATTCCCGCCCTATCTCCGGCTCCGGTGAGATGGATGAAGACGGGGCCGCCGCCGCGATGGAGGGTGAAGAAAAGAAAGAAAGCGCGCTTGCAAAATATTGCGTTGATCTGAACGTGAAAGCCGCGAAAGGTGACGTTGATCCGCTGATTGGCCGCGACAGCGAAGTGGAACGCTGCATTCAGGTGCTCTGCCGCCGCCGCAAGAACAACCCGCTTTTGGTGGGCGATCCTGGCGTTGGTAAAACAGCAATTGCTGAGGGCCTCGCGCGTAAGATTGTGCAAGGCGAAACGCCAGAGGTGCTCTCGCAAACGACGATCTATTCCCTCGACATGGGCGCGCTGCTCGCGGGGACACGTTACCGTGGTGATTTCGAGGAACGTTTGAAAGCCGTGGTGTCCGAGATTGAAGATCATCCTGATAGTGTTCTTTTCATCGATGAAATCCACACAGTTATTGGTGCTGGTGCGACGTCTGGCGGCGCGATGGATGCCTCCAACCTTCTGAAGCCCGCGCTTCAGGGTGGCAAACTGCGCACCATGGGCTCGACCACGTATAAAGAGTTCCGTCAGCACTTTGAAAAAGATCGCGCACTCAGCCGTCGTTTCCAAAAAATCGACGTGAATGAACCCTCTGTTGAGGATAGTGTGAAGATCCTAAAGGGACTGAAGCCCTACTTTGAAGAGCACCACTCCGTTAAATACACCTCCGATGCGATCAAAACGGCGGTTGAACTGGCGGCGCGCTATATCAATGACCGCAAATTGCCAGACAAAGCGATTGATGTGATCGACGAAGCCGGTGCCGCGCAACATTTGATCCCTGAAAGCAAACGTCGCAAGACGCTGGGCGCTAAGGAAATCGAGGCGGTTGTCGCCAAGATCGCGCGCATCCCACCGAAAAGCGTCTCCAAAAGCGACGCAGAGGTGCTGAAAGACTTGGAAGCAAGCCTCAAGCGTGTGGTCTTTGGTCAGGACAAAGCGATCGAGGCGCTTAGCTCTGCGATCAAACTTGCGCGCGCAGGTCTGCGTGAGCCTGAAAAGCCCATCGGCAACTACCTCTTCGCGGGTCCCACAGGTGTGGGTAAAACTGAAGTCGCCAAACAACTCGCCGATACGCTTGGTGTTGAAATGCTGCGCTTTGATATGTCCGAATATATGGAAAAACATGCGGTTTCGCGCCTAATTGGCGCCCCTCCCGGCTATGTTGGCTTCGATCAGGGTGGCCTTTTGACCGATGGCGTTGATCAACATCCGCACTGCGTGCTGTTGCTTGATGAAATCGAAAAAGCACATCCCGATGTGTTCAATATCCTGTTGCAAGTGATGGATCACGGCAAACTGACGGATCACAATGGCCGCGCGGTGGATTTCCGCAATGTCGTGTTGATCATGACGTCGAATGCGGGCGCTGCCGAGCAAGCGAAAGAAGCGATGGGCTTTGGACGCTCGGCACGCGAGGGCGAAGACACCGCCGCCGTGGAGCGCACATTCACGCCGGAGTTCCGCAACCGTCTTGACGCGATCATCAGCTTTGGCGCATTGCCGAAGAAGGTCATCATGCAAGTGGTCGAAAAATTCGTGCTGCAACTCGAAGCGCAGCTTATGGACCGCAATGTGACGTTCGAGCTGTCCAAAGCAGCGACAGAATGGATTGCCGACAAAGGATACGATTCCAAGATGGGCGCGCGTCCGCTTGGCCGTGTGATCCAAGAGCATATCAAAAAGCCACTCGCGGAAGAGTTGCTGTTCGGCAAGCTTGCCAAGGGCGGCGTGGTCAAAGTTGGCGTCAAGGACGGCAAGATTGTCCTTAGGACAGAAGGCCCTGAAAAGCCACGCCTGTCCGGTAAAAAACCACCGCTGCTTACGGCGGATTGATGCGCCAAACGCTCTATGCCTTTGCATTTACAGCCCTCGCAGCCCCTGCTGCGGGGGCTCCTCTTTTGTCGCTGCCCGTCGATTGCACGCTTGGCGAAAGCTGCCATATCCAGCAATATATGGACCATGACGCAAGCGCGCAGTTCAAAGATTTCCAGTGCGGTCCGCGTTCGTACAACACCCACAAAGGCACTGATTTCGCGGTTCCAACCGCCCGCGATGCGCAGCAAGGCGTCGATATTCTAGCCGCTGCCGATGGCACAGTCTTGGGCGTGCGCGATGGTATGAAAGACGTTTGGAGCGGCAAGATCGATGAAGATGCGATCAACGGGCGCGATTGCGGCAACGGGTTGGTGCTCGATCATGGCGATGGCTGGCACACGCAGTATTGCCACATGCGCGAGGGCTCAGTCAGTGTGAGAAAAGGTGATCGCGTTCGAACTGGCGATAAGCTTGGCCAAATGGGCATGACCGGGCGCACGCAATTCGCGCATCTGCATCTTTCTGTGCGCAAAGACGGCAAACCCATTGATCCCTTTGCGCCTGAAGGGGCCAAATGCGACGGACCTATAAACGAGACACTCTGGGGCGAGCCGCTTTTGTTTCAAAAAGGCGGAATCCTTCAGATCGGTTTCGCCGAGGCGGTTCCAAGCTTTAATGACGTTAAAATGGGCACTGCGGAAACTGACGTGAACGCGACCTCGTCCGCGCTTGTCAGTTATGTCTTTATGTTTGGCGGCAAAACGGGCGATCAAATAGAGGTGCGTTTCACAGGCCCGCAGGGGTTCGCAGCGACGCGAAATTACGAACTCGAAAAAAACCAAGCGCGCTTTTTCCGCGCGATTGGCAAAAAGCGTCGCGCCTCCACTTGGCCAGCGGGCACCTATGAAGCCAGTGCGCGCATGCTCCGTGATGGCGTTGAATTCGACGCGCAAACCGAAGTTTTCGAGATTCGGCGCTGATTACTTTTCCGTAAATTTCAACTCGATCCGCCGGTTCTGCGCGCGCGCTTCATCCGTATCATCGGTGTTCACCGGTTGATACTGGCCAAAGCCATTCGCCGCCAAACGCGTCGGTGGAATGCCCAGGAAATTCACCATGTATTTCACCACTGACAACGCGCGCCCTTGGCTTAACTCCCAATTGTCTGCAAACTCACCGAACCCCGACAGCGGAACGTTGTCCGTGTGACCATCGACGCGGATCACCCAATCGATACCCGGTGGAATGTCATCGGCGATTGCACGCAGGATCGATGCAACTTTCGCCACTTCGCCGCGCCCCAGTTCCGACAGCGCAGCGCGGCCGGGCGGGAACAGAACCTCGGACGAGAATACAAAGCGATCCCCTTCGATACGCACCCCATCTTGCGTGCCAAGAACATCGCGCAGACGACCAAAAAACTCGGAGCGGTATTTCTCTAGGTCTTTGGTTTGCTCTTGCAGCGCGAGCGCTTCGGCTTCTAGGCGCAGACGCTCTGCCTCCTCTAACTCGCGGCGACGGCGTTCTTCGGCCGCGACACGCGCGAGCGCGGAATTCAGCTCTGAGCCAAGATTTTGCAACTGCACCTGGGATGCCACATCTTGAATGCGCGCTTCGTCCAAAATCGCCTGCAGGCTACCTAGCTGCGTGCGCAGCGCTGCGACTTGTTGGTTCAGCGCCTCTGTTTGCAATTCGGCTTGGCTTGAGCGGGTCTGTTCTTGCGATAATTCTTCTTGCGCTGCGGCAAGCAACACCGCTTGCTGCTCTGCATCATCAAGGCGTTGCTGCGCATCTTGTTCTGCCGCCAATTTTGCGGCCAATGCCGCTGCGAGCTGCCTTTGCACCTCTTCGCGCTCCAGCTCAGCCGCCGTGCGCGCAGCCAAAGCTGCTGCCAAAGTTTGCTCGAGCTCACTGTCATCAAGTGCGACTGTCAAATTTGCCTCTGCCGCGGCGAGGGCATCACGCGTGCGCGCGAGCTCGGCGGTTAGGGCTGTAATTGTCGCGATGGATTTGTCCTGAGCACTCAGCAATTCTGCGATCTGAGCGTCTGTGGCGCGTAGTCGATCGTTGGATTGTGTCAGCTCAGCCGATGTCTGGGCAAGCGCTGTCTGAGAATTTGAAAGGGCGTTCTGGGACTGCGCCAACTCAGCCTGCGTTGCGCTAAGCGCGCTGTTTGC
>CAYQZI010000127.1:0-3668 GCA_964421835.1 uncultured Planktotalea sp. | reverse complement strand
GCATTTGCGCCTGCGGTTTGAAGCTGCGCGTTTGCGCCCGCCAGATCAGATTGCGACTGAGCCAGCAAGGCTTCGGCCGCCTTTTGCGCCGCTTCAAGCGCGGCAATGCGCGCGGCTGCTTCTTGTTCTGCGCTAAGTGTTTTGGCGTCGTTCAACGCTTGTAAGTCGCGCGCGGCCTCTAAATCAGAACGCGCCAACGCCAGCTGCGCAAGCACTTCTGAGAGCTCTTTTTCAACCGCAGCCTTAGCCAAATCTGTATCTTGCCCCGCGCTTACCGCGGCGGCCAATTGCGCCGTCAAATCATCCCCAGCCGAGCGAGCAGCCGCTAAAAGCGTCAATGTTTCTTCTGCCTTTTTGCGCTCTGCCTCCAAGCTTAGGGTCATCGCGGTCAGTTCCGCATCCGCATTCTCTAACCGCGCGCGCAACGCTTCGGCGGCTTCTGCCTCTAACAAACGCGCCCTCTCTTCGGCGCTTAGCGCGTCTTGCAACTCTGCCAATTCAAGCGCGCGTTCGCTGAGCGTGGCGTCCTTGTCTTCACCCTCGCGGCGCAAATCGGCGATCAAAGCATCCATCGCTTCGCGCTCTGCTGCGGCCAAACGGGCAGCTTCGACTTGCTCATCGATCTCGCTGCGCGCAGAGGCAAGCGCAAGATCAAGCGCTTCTTTCTCGCTCAATAGCTGTGTTTGCGCGTCTTCCAGCGCGGCCACATTGCTTAGCGCATCATCGCGTTGGGACAAAAGCGACGCGACCTGCTCTTCAAAACCGGTGATTTGCGCGCGCGCTTGTGCCAATGCGCTGTCTTGATCAGCACGCTGTTGTTGTAGCGAAGCAATGAGCGCGGATTGTGCTTCGGCTTGCGCGCTTGCATCGTCAAGCGTCGCGTTCAGCGCGCCAAGGTCATTTTCTAGTTTTTCGCTGCGATCCCGCTCAAGTCCTAACGCCTGCGCCAGCGCTGAAATTTCCTGGCCCAGATCATCTAGCTCGGTTTCTTGGCCTGTGATCGTTTCGTTCAATACGAATTGCATCACCATAAAGATGGTCAACACGAACATCAAAACCAGCAAAAGCCCGGTCATCGCATCGACAAAGCCGGGCCAGATCGAGCCTTGAAATCTTTGACCTGTGCGCCGCGAAAGTGCCATTAGCCACCATCACGATTGCGCGGTGCTTGAACCTTTACCGACGTCGCTTTGCGTGGCTGCGTCAGCATCCGCCCCAATGCGCCAATGTCGCTGCGCAGCTCTGCCATCGTTTCGGCGCGTCCTGCAGACATTTCTTCAAGGATTTTGAGCATTTGAACATCAATAGACCGCAACCGCATCCGGCTTTCCGCATCCATTCCATCGCCGCCGCCCAAAACACCACCATCGAGCTTGGCAATCAGCTGTTCCTGCCCTTGCGCGACGCGCATGAGGGCATCGGTGGCGGTGCCTGTCGCCTCCATCCGTTCGGTCATGCTGGAAATGGCATCGGTCAAAGCGCCAAGTTTATCGTCCACCATGGAGCGACTGACATCGCTTTGGGTAAACATCATTTGCAGCGCTTCCATCTGCTCGGCCATGTGATCCATGACCGCCGCCATCGCCGCATTTTCGACGCCGCCCTCGCCATCACCAGAGGAGTAACCAAGCCGCGTGATGGTCGAAAGCCACTCTTCGAGTTCGCGGTAAAAACGGTTTTGTCCGTGGCCTGCGAAAAGCTCCAAGAGGCCCACCACAAGCGAGCCCGCGAGACCCAATAGCGACGAGCCAAAGGCGACGCCCATGCCGCCCATCTGTGCCTCTAGTCCTGATTGCAAACGCCTGAACACATCGGCGCTGGTTTCGCCGTCGGCGGCGCTTAGGTTGCGAATGGTGTCCACAATCGCAGGAACGGTCGTAGCAAGGCCATAGAATGTGCCCAAAAGACCCAGAAATATCAACAAGTTAACGATATATCGCGTAATTTCTCGCGCTTCATCAATGCGCGTCGCAACGGAGTCCAGAATAGAGCGCGTCGAGCTGCTCGAAATCTGCATCCGTGCACCGCGCGAGCGCAGCAATGTGGCCAAAGGGGCTAGCAGGCGCGGTGCGACAATGCTTGGATCTTCACGGTTTTCAGAGGCAAACGCTTCTAGCCAGCGTACCGAATTGATCAGTTGCCCAACTTGGTAGAAACAGGCCAAAACACCAAAGAAAAAGACGACTAGAATAAAGCCATTCAGCCACGGATTGGCCAAGAAAACAGGCAGCACGCGTGGCAGCGCCACGAATGCTCCGGCTCCGACCAAGCCTACAACGAATAGCATTGACACGATTTGTGACCAAGGCTGTGAGAACTGCGCGCTTACCTCGCGGTCTGGCTTGTCCAAGGGGACTGCTCCTGACACGTTTCTTATTGGGAAACAGTTTACGCTGGTTAACGCTTTAAGCCAAGAGCTATGAACACAGCGCTTTCACACGCGACGATAGCCAATTCAGGTCAGCGTCCTCAATGCCCAGATCGATCAAATGTTGGGCGGTATTGTAAAGATATTCCGTGTTCGGACCTTTGTCGCCCACCGCGGTTGAAATCACCTGCGCCTGCTCTTCCAGATCAAGGTGGCAATATTGCCCGTGATCAGGGTCAATCACGTAGGTCACGGCGTTGATCACATCGCCGTTGTTCAGATGCACATCGAGGTTTCTCTCTAAATACGCCGAGGAAATCAGCTCGCGCTCGCGCAAATAGGCCAGGGTTTCCGCTTCTTTACCCGCCTTAACGCCCAGCGCAACGCCTTCGCAGCTCGCGCCCGCGACGTTATCAAGCGCCAGTACCAAGCCCTGATGGGTCGGCGTGCCGCGATGATGGATCGAGCGCATACAAAAGCTGCGCGCATAGCCGTGCATCACGCCAACCTGCGTCTCAACAACCTCAAAACCGGGGTTCCACAAAAGGGATCCGTAGCCAAACACCCACATCGTCATCGCACTGGTCCTTTTCAGATGCCTGCCTTAAATACGAGCCAAGCGTTAAGGAAAAGACATGAAACGACTGTTATTTGTGATTATTACCGCCGCTTCGCTTTACGCGGGGTATTGGTTTGTTGGCTCTTCAGGGGCAAACGCGGGTTTTGAGCGTTGGTTTGAAGAGCGCCGCAACGAAGGATGGGTCGCAGAAGTCGAAAGCATCGAAACGCGCGGTTTTCCCAGCCGGTTTGACACCACATTGAGCGACATTTCCTTGGCCGATCCTGAGACCGGCGTCGCCTATTCTGCGCCCTTCTTGCAAATCTTCGCGCTTAGCTACAAGCCAGAGCATTTGATCGCCGTTTGGCCCAATGAACAGACGCTTAGCAGCCCCTTTGGCAAGGCCGCGATCACCAGCGCTGACATGCGCGCGTCTTTGATTGTGAAGAAAAGCACGTCTTTGGCACTGGAAAAGGCGAATTTCACAGCGGATTCGGTCGATGTTCGGATGGACACAGGCGAAACGCTTGGGGCGACCAAGGCGCTGATGGCCGTTGAATTGAAACCTGCGGCGCAGAACACGTACCACTTTGGTGTCGATCTGAAGGAGGTTGTTCTGCCTGAACCGAAAGGCTTGCGGCTTGAAGCTGGTCTTTTGCCCGACGCACTTGAATACGCGCGCGGCGATGTGACAGCTGCGTTTGATGCGCCTTGGGATTTGAATGCATTGCAAAGCGCGCG
>CAYQZI010000126.1:6193-8893 GCA_964421835.1 uncultured Planktotalea sp. | reverse complement strand
GTCGC
This sequence comes from uncultured Planktotalea sp., assembly GCA_964421835.1. Taxonomy (GTDB): domain Bacteria; phylum Pseudomonadota; class Alphaproteobacteria; order Rhodobacterales; family Rhodobacteraceae; genus Planktotalea. The sequence goes on along the minus strand of CAYQZI010000126.1, from coordinate 8,888 downwards.
GGTTGGCTTTGCAGTTTTGCTGTCAAAGACTGGGCGTTTGCGAGCGGTGGGTTTCTGTATTGATGGTCTGCTCGGCTTATGAACTGGTGGGCTTTTGCGTGGTTCAACCCAATTGTCATCTTTCTTTCGGCTCGAAAACCAAACCACAAGAAGGACAAGTGCCCCAATGCCAATCAATATTTCCAACTCAATTCACCTAAACAAACGATCAAAATCAAATCGGGTGGCTAGGTTTGCAACCCCAGCCACCCAGCTCCTGAACAAACAGGAGTGTCGTTAGTGGTCTTCTCGAAGCAACAGGCGCGCTTCAAGCCAATCTTGCACTTCACTTTCAACCCACCCAACGCGGTTCGGGCCTAGCGGTACCCTCTTGGGGAATGAGCCTGCCTTCTCCAGTCGAGCTATATGTTGTGGTGAATACAGAACTAGCTCTGTCACCTGACGTTTTGATAGTATCCTCATTGCGATGATCTCCATGATTGGAGAGCAACGCGATGCTCAAGGGTTTCGACACGTCTCCCGAGAGACTTTCGATGCTAGGCATTCTCGCAAAAGTTGCAACATAAATGCAAAATCCAACTTTCACGAACAAGCAAATACAATGTCAGCAATATTTTGAAGCGATTATTTCATCTAGAAAATCATCATATGCTGACATCGCAGATTTCATTTCTTCAAAATACGAGTGTCGATTGTATACTGCAGCCACACCGCTGATTGTTCCTGACACATGATTAAGCAGCCGCTCGGTTACATGGATTGGTGTTCCAATGCGCGCGTGGTTGGTCGCAAACGTACGGCGCAAGTCATGCTGAGTGAAGTGATTTAAGCCAGTGTTTGTCAACATGCGTGTCGCTGATTTTCCAAAACCATTGAACGGCTTGTCGTCAGTCAAAGTACCAAACGCATGAACGGCTCCACCTTCAATACGATGCAATAAACCCATAGCGTGTGTTCCTAGCGGGACGGTATGCTCGCGTTTATTCTTGGTGCGGCTGGCTGGCAGGTTTAGACGATCTCCATCCACATCTTGCCACTGTAGGTTGGCAATCTCTCCCTTGCGCTGACCAGTGTAGATCAGCAGCTCAAGGATTTGCGTGAAGCGGTCGTTGGTGTCACGACAATAATCCAACAACCTTCTGAGTTCACCGTCATCCAACACTCGTTCGCGCGGTGATGATTTATGTGGACGTTTGAGTGCAGCAAGCGGGTTGTGAGACAAAAACTGGTGTCGCACGGCCCAGTTGAAAAATACCTTGAAGGTTGTAAAGGCGTAGTTTTGACTGGATTGGCTCTAGGTATAACCTTGGATCGACTTCATCACCTGCGTCTGTGTGATCTTGCTGATGGAACCTTTGAAGCTAATTCCGTCTAGGTACAGCCGGTATCCTTTCATTGTGTTCTCACGTACCCGCCCTTCACAGTCTTCGAGGTATGCTTGTACGACTGCTGCATAGTCATGTTCTGGTTGCGTCTCAGGTGCTAACGCGTGTTGAGACAATAGGAGTTTTGCCTTCTTGCGTGCGTCGGCGAGTGACAGATCAGGATAGCGACCCAGCGTCTTTCGTTGACGTTTGACGCCCACCAACACGACATACGACTTATTGCGAGCTGAACAACGAATGCCGAAATTTGGCGTATGTTCATCCCAATAGGTGATCTGGCCACTTGGGGTCAGAGGCAACTTCTTCACAGCGAGGTCAGTCAGTCTTGTTTTCATTTTTAGGCTCAAAATAGGCTCAGAAATCACGTGTGTATGGAGGTGTTTCAGTGTTCATCTATGTTCACCAAAATCACTTAAGTACCTAAATACATACAGTATTTGTTCACCTATGTGAATCTATGATTTCACCTCAAAAATAACTGTTAATCAATTTGTCGTAGGTTCGATCCCTACCGCCGGAGCCAATCTTTTTGTTGGCGCACAAACCCACTCTTTCCGAGAAGTCTCAAAAGCTTTGAGCGCAGTATTTGCGGCAAAGCAAACGCGCCGCGCAGTGGGCTAAAGAATAGATGCAATCTGCTTTGAGCAGATCGCTGAAACGTCGCTATACTGAGTTCCAAAAAGTTCAACCCCTCCCCGAAGAACGAGGAAGGGTTGCTAAGGCGATGTTCTCAAACGCTATTTCTTGCCGGTGAAGATCACAGATAACCCGCCGACAGTGCTACCGTTTACGCCTGCGGCCCCTGCGACCTCGGCCGCTTGTGGGCCCGCAAAGGCACCAGCGACATCAACAGACGCGCCTGAGGTCGATGGCGTCGCAGCAGCGCCGCCAAAGCCTGTCACGCTAACGCCTGTCGTGCCGGTTTGGGTGATGGTTGTTCCTGAGACCGAAAGGTTGTTGAACGTGACATTTTCACTGCCCGTGCTGGTATAGGTCTGCGGCGTCGGGTTGGCTGTTGTCGTCACCTGGCCGTCCGTGAGGTTGCTCAAAGCGAGCTGACTGCTGGTGCTGGTAGGATCAAACGTCACGGTCAAGCTCGAGTTCATTTGACCTGCATAAACGCCGTCATTTGCGCTGTTTGCCGCGACGGGCACAACGACGCTTGCCAGCCCAGTATAGGTCGCAGATCCGGTGGGCATGTCCGGCGCTTGGGTTGGCACGAGGAAGAACTTGTTATCGCTGCCCCCGCCAATCGCGCCCACATAGCTCAGACCAGCAGTAAGGTTTGAGGCCGCTTCATTGACAGATGC
>CAYQZI010000126.1:0-6093 GCA_964421835.1 uncultured Planktotalea sp. | reverse complement strand
CTCGAGGGCGTTACGCTGGTTACAACCGCATCCTCATCTGGCGCAACATCTGGTGTTTCCGTTGAAGAAACACAGGCTCCCAAGACAGAGACCGCGCAGCAAGTGACCAAAAGGCGAGAATTGAAAGTGATCATATCAAATGTCCTAGAAAATAAATGAATCAGAGGTGAGATCGCTCGCGAGAATATCAACGAGAGTGATCGTGCCGCTTCCGGTATCAATGATAGCCCCATTGGCACCGTTCGTGATTGTCAGATCAGCAAGATCGCTGATACCGGCCATCGCGCTCAGATCGATCTTGTCGATGCCCACTTGGAAATCCGCCTGCGCAAGGATCAACGGAACGCTGTCGATATCGATCGTACTCAGGTTATCTGGTAGGGTGACGAGATCAATCGTCGCAATCGTGTCGTTGCCGTGATTGTCATCAAAGACAAAGACATCGGCGTTCAAACCGGCTTGCATCACATCGTCGCCAGAACCGCCATCCAGCGTGTCTTTACCAGCAAATACCGCAGAACCGATGTCAGCGATCAGCAGGTCGTTGCCACCGCCTGATGCGAACGCGTCATCACCAAAGCCCGCAAAATAGAAGTCGTTGATCGAGCGATCCGCCGCGACAGAACCAGTATCCGCCGCTTCGCCAAAGGTGTTGTTGCCAGAGAGCGAGCCGCCCACATCGTCGCCTTCGCCGCCGTTGATCGTATCATCGCCCGCAAGGTCAACGATAAGGTCATCTCCCCCGCCAGCACTGACGGAATCATCGCCCTCGCCAGTGAAGATTTCATCATCTCCGCTGCCCGTGGTCACAGTGTCATCACCGCTACCAGCGTCGACCATTTCGTCATCCGTCGAGCCTGATAGATCAAGCGCATCATCGGTTTCAGAAGTTCCGCTTGTAAGCTGACCAAGCGAGACGGTTTCGTCTTTGAACTGGAAATACTCAACGTTCTCAACAGTATCAACGAAAATACCATTGTCGCCCACGCCCGAAAGGATCACTGCGGCGCCATCAACTTCCATCATCACGTCTGCACGATTGGCCAGAATTTCAACGATGTCATCGCCCTCTTTGCCGTCGATCATATTGTTGCTGCCACCGCCGACAAAATGGTCATCGCCAATGCCACCCGTCATTGTGTCATCGCCAAAGCGGCCCACGAATTTCACAGCGACATCGCCCGCAGTCATAATATCCGCAAGGTTTGTGCCGCGCACCTGATCGATGTCAGACACGGTGTCAGTATCGCCAAAACCATCCCGGACCGTGCCAGCGCCAAGATCGGCGATAATCCCGAACGCTCCGCCGTAGTCTTCATCGCGGCTATAGTCCGCAATGTCGTAACTCAGCAGCGCGCCGATGATCATGTCATTGCCCGCAAGACCCCGGAATTGCGAGTAGCTCTGCTTGTCGCTTCCAGTGAACTTGTCATCAAGGGACGTGCCGCGCACCCCTTCGATGTTGCTTAGCGTATCCGTGTTGCCAAAGGCATCGCTCGCAATGCCAGTGTCAAAATTTACGTCAACCGCTTGCAGTTTGTCAGTGTGATAGAAGGACTGGTGATACAGAATTTCGTCATGGCCCTCGCCACCGTCAATCGTGTCGTCGCCCGCAAGACCGGCAAAGCCTTCCCAATTTGGGTTGGCAGAGCCAGAGACCTTGTCAGCGTCCATCGAGCCTTCAAATCGGTGGAAATACGAGAAGGTGTCATTCACCTGTCCCGCAATGCCACTGACCGTGGTGCCTGTGCCGTTCTCGCCCACCACAATTGTTAGGCCACCAACACCGCTCAGATCTTGGTAGGACAGGTCATGCCCTTCCCCGCTTTCAAAAAGCGTTTCACTGCCGTTCAGCGTGTTGTTGCCAAGACCCGGACGCACGAACGAGCCCCAGCCAAAGGTTTGCGCGCTCAGATCAAACAGATCATCGCCTGCGTCACCTCTGACGTTGTCATTTTCGCCAACGATGATCGTGTCATTACCTTCGCCGCCATAAATACGGTCTTCGCCAAGGCCACCGTCGATGCTGTCGTCGCCGCCAAGGCCACGAATTGTGTCCTCGCCCTCAAGACCGTTGATCGTGTCCTCATTTGCAGAGCCAACGAGAACATCATCAAGGATCGTGCCGACAATAGGCTCGCCATCCGCGACGGGATTCAAAAGCTGGGACAGCGAATATTTCGCGCCTTCATCGCGATCATCGGAGGTCCAGAGCTCGATCAATTCGACATTGCTCAGGCGCGCCAGCACATCGCCGCTGTCTTTTGCCGTCAGATGAACTGAGCCATCCTCTTGTGCAACCAGCTCGAACAGCGCGCTGAATTCGTCAATCGTAACGCCCCGCGCATCGTCCAGATCATCGCGATCGACAAAGCGTAGATCGAGGAAATCGCCCTCGCCATCACCGCCGTCAATCTCGATATCATTGCTGCCCAAACGGTTTGGCCCAAAGCGCTCATCGCCATCTGCGCCAATAATCTGAACATCGGAGCCCTCTCCATGACCGATGCTATTAATGTCTTCAAACGTGCCGAAGAGCGTTGTCTCCCCATCAAACTCGGTGCTGATTTCACCGCTTTCAAAGTTGACGATTACCTTTGGCCCGTCGAGGTAGTCAAACGGGTTCGGACGCTCTGATTGCAGTGTTTCGTAGGCGATAATTGCCGTTCTCAGACCGTCGGTATCATAAAGCCCGTCCATATTCGGGAAATCATAAAACTCGGGTCTCGGGGTGCTATCGCGCTCTTCATCCGAGAGTTCATTATAGGCATCAATTGCGTGAGCAAACTCATCGTAATTGAACGGGTCAGCAAATCCTTCTGGTAGCCAGTAATCGTCGTCAAAGAATGAAGTTCTGAACGCGTCGCTGTTTGGATACCCGTTCGCCAAAGCGGATTCGGCTTCTGGATTATCCATATAGAACTGCGCAAGGTCTTCAGAGAAGCTCTCGAAATCGAACACGCTGTTGTCATCCAACAAGTAGTCCGTCAGCACGGGGACATTGGTATCTGGTAGTAAGTATTTGGAATCGTAAGGCGATGGTTTGTTGATATTGTAAGCCAAAGCGATTTCTGTGTGTGTTTCGAGCACCCCATGCGCGAATTTGTCTGTGTTGAGGGGATAGTCATACAAAACAGGCTCGGGCAGACCGGATTCGCTTCCGCCCGCTGAATACCATTCGTTCAGATCTTCGTTGTATTGAAAATCATCCCAAGGCCAGAACGAATAGCGATCACCGCCGCTTTCAGGCCCGATAAAGTATGTGTCTGTGTAAGGATCAGGATAAGTGGTGATAACTTCGCCAAAACGCTCCACTACGGCCGCATTGAAGGCCACCAGATCTGCCGCCAAAGCATCAACGTCGACGACCTCTGGGTTCAAAAAGTCTTCGCGCTCAGGGAACGGTTCACCACTATCGAAGTCATGGTTTTCAACAGCCGCATTGTAATCGTCTTCCAGAATGACACTTCTGTGGGGGTTAAGGTCAGGGTCAAATAGCGCATCGAAGTAAGCGTCATGGTCAAAAATGTAAGTATCAGCGTTTTCAATCTGTAGCGACCCTGTGTCCAAATACAAGCCGTCGTAGGAATCCTCGCCGCCAACGATGTGGAGCGTTTCAAAGGTCTTGCCCTCGCCAACAATGGCTTGCAGCGCGGCCATTTCCAAGTTCACACCCGAGTTCGATTCGTGCAGCTCGATCGTCAGTTGCTGAGGCGCATCGCCGACACCGGAAATTTCCGAAGTTGACAAAAGCGTGTGACCGAAGCTGTTGATATTAAAATCATAGCCGGGCTCGCTTTGACGGATCACTGTTTCGCGCTCACCCGCGAAATCCACGGTGATCAGCGCCGCGTCGTCCAGATCCGTTAATGTCAGATCGGTGTAGCCCGCGCCGGCAAGCGCAGCGGCATCAGGGTTCGAAAGGTTAAAGAGCTCAAGATCGCCAGCCAGCGAGCCAAGCCCCATCGGCCCATCCGTGCCATTCAACGTCACGGCAAAGGTGCCAACATTCAAAACAGCAGGTGCCGGACCCGTCAGATCAAACGATGCCAAATCAAAACCATCGCTGCTGATGTGCAGACCTGTGACATTCAACTCATCCGCCGCCGCAATTGCATCGGCGCGTGCGGCGTCCTCCATCTGGCTAAGCTGTCCCAAATCGCTGACAACTTGCACAACCTCCAACAAATCAACGTCAGTGGTGCCCAGCTCCAGATCGAGCGTGATCTCTTGCCCGCCGGATGTAATTGCAATCGAGTCGCTGTTGATAACAAGCTTCAGAACGGTCTCTTCGCCAATAGAAATCGAGAGTTCATTCAAATCGAGCGAGGAAATCGAGGACAAAACGCCCTCTTCCGCCGTCTCGAACGCGCCAATCTCTGCTTCGGTTGGAACAACTGGCCCGGTCAATCTGACGACCACGGAATCGCCATCAATCGGCGGGTGCGAGAACCACGTCAACGCATCAGCGCTGATAATTGGATCACCCGCGATCAGCTGTTCGCCGTCCAACGCGCTAATGGCATCTTCAAATTCAAACCCTGACTCTGCAACACTCTCAATTTCGCTAATCGCAATGCGAAGGTCCTCTGACCGATCGCTTCCATTTGAAAACAAAACGCTATCATAAATGACTTTAACCATCGTTCATTACCTTCAATCGATTAAACTAATGCATTCAAGTTGCTGTGATTCAATTCTGAGTGCAACAGGAAGACTGCATTTATCCGTGAAAAAAACGTGAAAAAGTTCTTGACGCATTTATTGATTTATTGCTGTCAAGCGGGGCATTTAATCCCCAATGATCCGCCCCAGATAGGTCAGATAAGCAGTGCCGCTATCGCCCTTTAAGATTGAACCACCGCCAATCTCAGCAGGTTTGCGCGTGCCATCTGGCAGATCAACTGCACCAAATAGACTGCCTTGGTGATTGCTGCCGCTGATCGCGCCAATAGGGGAAACCTGCGCGCCATCTTTGAACAAGGCAGCATCGCCCCCGCGCAGCCGCGACCCTGAAATTTGCATATTCTCGACAAGGTAGGTGTCATAAACTGGGTTTGAAATGGCCTGCCCCGTTACAGGATGCTCGGCGCTTTGCACGCGCGCAACGATGCTTGCTGTCGCGCCTTTGAAATTGACCGACGCGTTAAACGACCCCTCAGCCGCGAACGCACTCGCACCGCTCGAGCGCACACCCAGATCAGCATGCCCGCTGTAAGACGCTGTTCCGGACATCGGTAGATCTTCAACCCGCGTGAGCACGCCAATCACGCCGACACCGGTTAAATCAGTTCGGTTTGAGCCATCTTGCGCACCATAAAGCACTGCAAACCTTGTGTTTGGTTGCGACTCGAAAAGCGTAAGGAAAACACCGCTCGCATCAAACGCCAAACCACTTTCATTAAACCCATTTTCATCAATGAAGGTTCTGCTTCCGATGCGCATTTCCAAATGTTGGGTGGACGGATTTAACGTGCCGCGCGCCACATGAAGCACCGCATCATCGTCGCTTTGCAGCCGAAAGACGCCGCCCACATCGGCCAGAGCATGCGCGCTATGGTTCAAGATCGACGCATAGTCTTGAGCGTCAGTCCCGAACATCGGCGCGGCGATACCTGCATCGCCAGTCCCTGTATCAGCGCCGCTCTGAAGCAGCTCTTGCCCTGTTGTCGATGGCGGTGTCGTGAGAGTTTCGCCTTCAGCTCTTGCCACCTCTCCAAATGCGCTGAGCGTTGGCTCCGAGCAATTGCTCAAAGCAGCGAGCGACACAGCAAAGATGGCGAGCGATGGCTTCATCTCAAAAATCCATGTTCTCAAATAAACTCAGCGGAGGTATGTGCCAAAAGATCTACCGAAGCAAACGATGTAAAGTTGCAGCAATGCGGCGCGTGTGTGTCGCCCAATACATTTAGCTCAGCGGATCAAAAGCGGTCTGATCCTTAACGCCTTATGTTTTGCTTGGGGGAGATGGCGGTTCAAGCGGCGATTCATGACGGCAAAGAGCGCGATGACACAAAGGGTGAGCACTATGAAATAAAAGGCGAGGATTGGATAAGGAATGAATGGATTAAACGTCTTATCCGCAAAGTAATT
>CAYQZI010000125.1:0-8967 GCA_964421835.1 uncultured Planktotalea sp. | reverse complement strand
CCAGTGAAGCGATCTGCGCCTGCTTTGGCGGCGCGCGCGCGCAGGAAAGGGTCGAAATCTTTGCGATCCACCATCCCCACATAGCCGTTCTCAATTGGGATATCGACTTGGCGCTGCGTCGGGGAAATCATGCGAGCGGTGTTGATACGCGCGACGATCTGACTGTCGGGGATGTGGAACTCCTCGATCAAGCGGGGCGGCACAGCGCCGCCACAAGGCTTGATGCGCCCTTCGCGGTCGATCATCGCGACCTTATGACCTGAACGCGCAAGATCTTCTGCGGCAGTCGCGCCCGAGGGGCCTCCACCAATGACGACAACATCATACATGCTTATTCTCCCGGGACCATGGATGCGGCCGGCGCGGCCGATCTGTTTTCCATAACGCGCGCAGCCATCAGGGCAGCGGCGAGAAAGAGTAAGGCTTCAAAGCCGAAGACAATGCCAAAGGCAGGGCCATCCGCGATAAAACCACGTGAAATATCAACAAGGGCAGCGCCTGTCAGGCCACCAAAGCCAGCAGCAATCGCCTGCGAAGCGCCCCAAAGACCCATGCGGGTTCCTTCGCGCTGTTCGCGCCCTTCAGAGGCAAGCGCCATCATCGAGCCAATGGCGGCAACTGCGAACATGCCATTGAAAAAGCCAAGCGCGATAACCAGCGATTGCAAGCTGATTTGCGTTTGCGCAAAACCTGAAAGGGCGAGCATGATCAGCACACCCGCAGAGCCAAGGCAGCCCGCCATGACCCAAGCGCGCAGCGAGCCTTTCTTCAGACCCGTCGCCACGATGCCAACTGTCAACATGCCAATGAAAACACCACCATTTTGCATCCCGCTGAGCGAGGTGGATTGCCCGGGGGTGAAGTTGAACACAAGGCCAGCGTAAGGCTCCAGGATGAGCTCTTGCATGAAGTAGGCGTTCATCGACAGGAAGACAAACAGTGTAAAATTGCGGGTTTTACGCTCGCTCCAGATATCGCGCAGACCGTCCATGAAGGGCGTGTGCGGTTCAGGTTTTGCGGCGGTGACGCGCTTTTCGATGCCAAAGATCGCGAGCACTGTGAGGATGATCGCAGCAACAACGATCACACCAACAACGCTGAGCAAACGCTGCGGCGAATAGGGATCAAGGAAGGATCCAGCAAGACCAGCGGTTAAGGCGATGCCAAAGATCATCATCAGCCAAGTGATCGTCGCAGCCGCCGCGCGGCGATGCGGAGCAGTCGCCGTCGCCATAAGCGCAAGCAAAGAGGTGCCAGACGCACCAACACCAATGCCGATCATCGCATAGGCGAGAATGGAAAGCACCAAGGCAAGCGCATAGCTTTGCGCGAACAAGGTCACGGCGAAAGCCGCACCAAAACCACCCAGCGCAAGGGTGATCATGCCGCCAATGATCCATTTCGTGCGATTGCCGCCAGTGTCAGACGTAAAGCCCCAGCGCGGTCGCGACAGTTGGATGCCATAGTGCAAACCCACAAGCATGCCCGGCAGGATTGCAGGCAGCGAAAACTCGACAACCATCAAACGATTGAGCGTCGATGTGGTCAGAACAACAATCGCGCCAAGCGCCATTTGCACGAGGCCAAGACGGAAAATTTGTAGCCACGAAAGGGTCATATCACAGGCTCCTTAAGGCGAAGGCGGCAATCATCATGCCGCTGACATAGAGCGTGACGCCCGTGCCGTTATACCAAGGCGCTTTGCCTTTAGGGTCGCGCAAAAGCACTCTCATCGCCCAGATTTGCAGGGCCAAAGCAGCCGCAATAGCGAGCGCGAAAATAGGTTTGTCCCAAAGAAGCAGTAGGGTAATGACAGCCACTTGCGGCACCGCCATGATCCAGCAAGCCGCTTTCGCCGCGCGCTCTGGACCAAGGGTCACAGGGAGCGAGTTCACACCCATCTGGCGATCGCCCTCAAGCGCTTTGAAATCATTGAGGGTCATAATGCCGTGTGCGCCAATACCGTAGAGCAGGGCAATCAGCACTATCTCCCAGCTGGGCGCACCAGCGCTTAGAACAGCGGCACCTGTGAACCACGGCAAGCTCTCATAGCTTAGCCCGACAAGGCCAGGGCCCCACCAGCCAGAACGCTTCATCCGGATTGGTTCAACCGAATAGGCCCATGCGGCCAGCACGCCAAGGATGGTCGCGCCAAAACCCCAAGGACCCAAAAACCAACCAACACCAAGCGACAGCACAGACATGGCAAGCGCGATATAAAGCCCCCAACGTCCTGGAATGCGCCCCGACGGGATTGGGCGATCCGGCTCGTTGATTGCATCCACATGACGGTCGCACCAGTCATTCGCGGCTTGGCTCATGCCGCATACGATTGGACCCGCCAGAACGATGCCAAGCAGCACCAGAGCAATCTGTGAAGACGGCGCAACGCCAGAGGAAATCACGCCGCACACATAGGCCCACATCGGCGGGAACCAAGTGATCGGCTTGATAAGACGCAGCATCGCAGCTGGTTCGGGCAAGTCCCTTGTTGGTAGATTGGCTAGATCTGTCATAGTGTAAGTTTAAGCTTACACTTGCCGAGTCTTCAAGTGTAAATTGATGTTTACATTTCGTTCAATTTCGAGTGAGCTAAACGCAGGCGCGCGAAAATAGGTCGCGTTTTCCCTTTGGATTCAGTATTCAAAGGGCTGATCCACTAAAAATCGCTCATCTGCCCTTTTCTTTCAGGGTGTGCGAGCTACCTCTTAGGCTCAACTACAGGGAAATACAGAATGAAACTTTTTAGCATCCTCACTCTCGGTCTTGGTCTCGCAGCAGCGCCCCTTTTGGCAGACGGCCACGCGTCCGGCGACGCCGAAGCTGGCGAAAAGGTCTTTAAGAAGTGCAAAGCATGCCACATGATCGTCTCCGATGCGGGTGACGTCATTCTTAAAGGCGGCAAGACTGGTCCGAACCTTTTTGGTCTGAACGAGCGCCAAGCAGGTTCACTTGAAGGCTTCAAGTACGGCAAGTCCATCGTTGCTGCTGGCGAAGCGGGTCTAATGTGGAACGAGGCCGCGTTTGTCGACTATGTCGCTGACCCAAAGGACTTCCTAAAGCGCACCTTGGATGACAAGAAAGCGAAATCCAAGATGGCTTTCAAGTTGAAGAAAGACGACGATAAAGCCAACGTATGGGCGTTCATCGTTTCTGCTGGCGAGTAGTATCCGCTCGGATAATTCTCAAGGGCTCGCTTTTCACAGCGGGCCCTTTTTCGTTCCTGCAAGACCCGTTAACTTATCCGCATGACTTTAAAGAAAAACGTATTGGTTTTTGGAGCCACTGGCACAGCGGGGCAGGGCGCTGTCAGGGCTTTGCTTGCAGCAGGGCATCACGTTTCATGTGTAGTGCGCAAGCCGCAAAGCCTTGATGAGACGCTGTCAGGTGTCGAAGAAATCAACGGCGATATCACAGTGCAAGGCGGCAATTTGAGCGATGCGCTGCAAACACGACAATTCGATGTGGTGCTGTCCTGCCTCGCCTCGCGCACAGGTGCGCCAAAGGACGCTTGGGCGATTGATTATGCTGCGCAACAAAACGCGCTGACGCTTGCCAAAGCCGTCAAGGCCAATCACTTTATCCTGCTTTCAGCGATCTGCGTTCAAAAGCCCAAACTCGCTTTTCAACATGCTAAACTTGCGTTCGAGGCAGAGCTGATCGCCTCTGGTCTCACCTATTCCATCGTGCGCCCAACGGCGTTTTTCAAATCGCTCTCTGGCCAAATCGAGCGGGTGAAGAACGGCAAAGGATTTCTGGTCTTCGGGGATGGCACGCTCACCGCCTGCACCCCGCTCAGCGACGATGATCTTGGGCGCTTCATCACCAGCTGCATAGAAGACACGGCGAAGCACAACAAAGTTCTACCTATCGGCGGACCCGGTCCTGCGATTACGCCAAATGCACAAGGCGATGCGTTGGCGCGACTGTTGGGCAAACCCGTGAAAATCAAGCGCGTCCCTGTCGCACTGCTTGATGTGATCTATTGGGTGCTTCGCATTGGCGGACTGCTCAGCGGTAAACTGGCTGAGAAAGCAGAGCTCGCGCAGATCGGGCGCTATTATGCGACTGAAGCGATGTTGGTATGGAATACCGAAACTGGCGCATATGATCGCGATCTCACGCCTTCCACAGGAACAGAAACGCTATTCCAACACTATGAACAGCTCATAAAAGAAAACCGCGCCCATGAGCGCGGTGATCATTCCGTTTTCTAAACGCTCGCGCGGATCACGCGACAGCATGCGCAATCGCACATTGCTTCCAAAGCGAGGTCAGTGCCGCGACCAAGTGATCAATATCTGCGTCTGAGTGCAATGGCGACGGCGTAAAGCGCAAACGCTCTGTGCCTTTAGGAACAGTCGGATAGTTGATCGGCTGCACATAGATGCCCCACTCGTCCATCAGGTAATCGGCCAGCATTTTGGTCTTTACCGGATCTTTGATCATGACCGGAATGATATGGCTATCGTTCATCAAATGCGGGATGCCTGCACGATCCAGACCTGCGCGCAGTTTCGCAACCTGTGCGCGTTGCTGCATACGCTCCACATCTGAATCTTTGAGATGACGGATAGACGCGCGCGCCGCGGCAGCCACCGCAGGGGGAAGGGCTGTGGTGAAAATGAAGCCTGACGCGAAGCTGCGAATAAAGTCGCAAAGCGCGGCAGAACCGGTGATGAAACCACCAACAACGCCGTAGGCTTTGCCAAGCGTGCCTTCGAGCAATGTAATGCGATCCATCAACCCTTCTTGCTCCGCAACACCACCACCGCGAGGGCCATAAAGACCAACAGCATGGACTTCATCAAGATAGGTCATCGCGCCGTATTTCTCCGCGACTTCGACAATCTCACGAATGGGCGCAATGTCACCATCCATCGAGTAGACCGACTCAAACGCAATGATCTTTGGCGCATTTGCGGGCAGCGACTGAAGTTTGGCTTCTAGGTCGGCCACGTTGTTATGTTCCCAGATCACTTTGGTCGCGCGGGAATGGCGAATGCCTTCGATCATCGACGCGTGATTGCCGGAATCGCTGAGAATGATGCAGTCCTTAAGGCGACTTCCAAGCGTGCTGAGCGCCGCCCAGTTCGATACATAGCCAGAGGTGAACAAAAGCGCCGCTTCTTTGTTATGCAGATCCGCGAGCTCGCGCTCTAGCAGGAGGTGATCGTGGTTCGTGCCAGAAATATTGCGCGTGCCACCTGCGCCGGTGCCTGTGCGCTTGACCGCTTCGCACATCGCGTCGATCACAACTTGATTTTGGCCCATGCCCAAATAGTCATTCGAGCACCAAACTGTCACATCGCGCACTTCACCATCGCTCTGGTGATTGCCGGCACGTGGAAATTTGCCACAACTGCGTTCAAGTTCTGCAAAAACGCGGTAGTTGCCTTCGTCTTTCAACGTGTCGAGCTGGTCTTGGAAAAGCGCATCAAAGTTCATGGGACTGTCCTGTCTTAGAGGTCGTGGGCAGCGATGGAAGCATCCAGCGCCATAGTTTCGCATCGGGCAACGGAATAACCATCAACCAATGCTCTAAAGTGGCCAAAGCAGACAAGGCGAGCAGCAGGGCAAAACCCACAAGCGCAGGAGCTGTTTCAGCGGTGAAAAGGCGTTCCGCAAAGCACGCCGTAGCGAAGCTAAGGAACGTGACACCAAGGACGAAAGCAAACGTAATATTGCCTTGGCGGAAGTAGCTTTTGAGATGTTCGAGCGGCTTGGGCACAAACTCAGTGTTGATCCGAGGCACTCCGAAAAAGAGGTTGAGCTTAGCCGAAATACGCGCCGCAAACAGTGTGAGATAGGCCCAAAAGCCAAAGGTGTTTTCAGACCCAATCGTCGCAAAAGTCACGATGAGCAACCCAATGAGCAAAAGCAACTCATGATGCGAAAGCGTATGCCAAGCACGCACAAAGCGTGACCAACCTTGCAAATGAGCAGGGCAAGGCGCGCGCATCGGTCCGGTGATTATCCCGGAGAGGAAAGCAAGTTCGATCCATCCCCAAACAAGAAGAACAGACAGGAAAGCCACATAGATACTCATAACGCTCAAAGTGCTCGCGGACAGGACCAAACCCGCAATCCCGAGTGCAACAAGCGGAATTGAAAGCACAACATTCTTGCCATGCGCCGCGCCACCCTTTTTGTCCGCCCTGCGCACCACGAGCAATATGATCCCGGTGGAGAACCACCAGGAAAATATCGCCAAAAGCGCTGCTATCCAGGGCGAGCTGAGCATTAGTACGCAGGCTCCATACGTGGGCTTACGGGAACTTCGTTTTTGATTGCTGGGATCGTAAAGATCGACACGAACGCAACTGCAGCTTTCGCCATACCGCCGACACGACTTGCAAATCCAAGCACACCACCGCGCGCCTTCGCAGCTGCAATCTGACGCGAGGCCGCTTCCATACGATCAAGGTTTGGACGCCAACGCGGGTGATCAATGTCCAAGGTCATCGGGAACACTTGCTTGGAAATTTCCGACGTCTTGCGGAAGACTTCCTGGCCATACCACGTTACATCCACCCCAAGCGCTTCATGGAACAAAGGACGCTGATGATCACGCACCCACATCGTCGAATAGACAGCCGTCAAGAAGAACTTGATCCAAAGCTTGTTCATCCATGTTTCAGTCAGCTTTGCATCTGTCTTCAACAACAACGCAAACGCTTCACCGTGGGAAAACTCATCATTGCACCATTCACGGAACCATTTGAAAATCGGGTGGAACATCAGCTCTGGATGCTTTTCCAGATGGCGATAGATCGTGATGTAGCGCGCATAGCCGATCTTTTCAGAGAGGTACGTCGCATAATAAATGAACTTCGGGCGGAAGTAGGTGTACTTCTTTTGTTGGGTCAAAAAGCCAAGGTTCACGCGAATACCAGCTTCGCGAAGGGCATCGTTGATGAAACCTGCATGACGTGCTTCATCGCGTGCCATGAGTTGAAACAGTGTTGTGATATCCTCGTTCGATCCACGGCGCTTCATCTCTTTGTAAAGCACACAGCCTGAGAATTCAGCAGTACAAGACGAAATCAGAAAGTCGATGAACTCTGCTTTCAGCGCTGGGTCCATTCCTTCCCAATCTGCTTCCCATTCATCGGTTTTCTTGAAGTGACCTTTGTTTGGGTCAGACTTCATCTGATCGATCAAAACGTCCCAATCAGCGCGCACAGGCGTGACATCAATCGCATCCATCTCGTCAAAGTCTGTGGTGTAAAAGCGCGGCGTCAAAAGCGTGTTTTGCATCGCGACTTCAGTCGCCTTCTCAGAGGTCATCGGCTCGGCGCTATCGAGTGCATCTTGTGCCGCGATCGCTTCTTCGGCAGTATTTGCAAAAGCGGAATGGACAGGAGCGTTCATGACAGCACCTCTTCTGAAAAGGAAAATTCGCAAAGTTCCATGAACTCGAAATCGCCAGTGGCGCGGGTCCAGAGTTGCTCTAACTTAGAGGCGCGCGTAATCGTTGCGATACGCTCTTCTTCAACCAGCTCACCGTAAGCGGCCAGAATTTCTGGACCTTCCACTTGCACACTATCACCGGGGTGCACGACCGCCCCGTTGTTGAATTTCACATGCGCCGACAGCTCTTCAAAACGGTGCGATATCGTTACCGTGCAAGGCGCGGTTTCCTTTGATCTTGTAAAAAGTCCCATAAGTATTGTCCCTTTAACTGAGTTTTCAATCCAACAGCTTGGCGAAAGCTGCTACATTGTCTTTTCCGTATCCGATCAGTTCGATCTTCCAACCGGTCGTGTCATCGAGTATCCCGATATTCCCATTCTCGCGGCGCACAACGCGCACAGGCGCATCCGAGGGCACGTCTTGCACCAAACGCGCGCGCGTTACGGCAACCCAGATCACATCGATAAAGCCTTTCTTGTCATCATTAGAATGCGCAAGCTGCCTGCCGTTCGTGTCAAATACACCGACGCCCTCACTGCGCGTTCCTAGAAGCGTAACAGAGACTTCCTGAACAACATCGCTATGCGCAACAACCGACGTTACAGCGCGCCCTGTGAAGCGCGCGGCGCCAACCAATAGAAGGCTCGCAGCCATTAAAGAGAACATCGCAACAACAAGAAACTTCGGAACCATCTCGCGGTCGCGGTGCTTCATTTGGTTAGAAAGTGTGCTGAAATTTGACATCTACATTTACTCCGCTGCAATGCCATCCGCGCCGAGATGAAAGCTCTCGCTGCGCGTGACTTGAGGTTGAGAGACACGCGTTTCCGCAGCCTCCGCGAAGATAGCAGCAACTTTGGCCACCTCTGGAATAGCGCGCAAAGCGGGCTGCGTGCGGCGCATATGCCAAGGACGCACATGCGGCCATGTCATAAGATAGGACAGACGCGTGTCACCAATCAGCTCTAGCGTAATAGTGCCCATGCCGTTCGAACGCACAGCTGCCTGAGCGTTACCGATGCACACATAGGGTAAGTTCAACGTCATCGTCAAAGCCGCGCCAATGCGCATACATACGCGCTTGTTTGTCAGCGTATAAACGGTGCTGCGCGCTTGAACGTAGGCAATCACATAGATCAAAAGCGCAACGATGATGCCCGCAAGCACGAAAGGTACGCCGTGCAAAAGGGCTGTCGCGAAAGGCACATCCGCAGAAGACACACCAACACGCCAAATCGTTAGAAAGACGAAATAGCCAATCACCCAATTGAGCGCCCACGCGTCCTTAGCAAGGCGCAAAGCATTGGGGCTGCCTTGCCAGAGGATCTGTTCATCCGCTGGAAGCTCTTCGGGAAGACCCCGAACGGGTTCAAAATTGAAATCGTCTTGATGCATCTCTCTGTCCCTCGAAGTTAGGTGCCGGGCCCTGGCGAAAAGCCCGGCAGGTCTATTTTATAAAAGTGGCTCAGAACGGGAGGGGTCCGCATAAAGCGTGCCGCCACCGTAGTAGGCCATGATCTTTTCCTCTTCCAAAAGCGTGACTTGCTCAGC
>CAYQZI010000124.1:1215-9039 GCA_964421835.1 uncultured Planktotalea sp. | reverse complement strand
TCGACACAACTGGCTGCAACCCAAGCTGACGCTCAAGCTGCGCGGTGGTGCGAATGGCGGGGTTTATCATCTCTAGGCCAAGCGCGAAAAGGCAGGCCAAAAAGCCGCTCGCGACAAAGCCAAGCATCGCGATTTTTTTGCGGCTCGGTGACACGGGATACTCAGGAACCAAGGCCGTTTCGAGCACGACAAAACGCTCGGACTGGTCTGCTGTTTCGAGCAATTGACCCATCTCTGCTTCCGCGCGGCCTGTTGTGATAACACTGTACTGATCTTGCAAAGAGCGTAGCTCGCGGTTCAAAGCACCAAGCTCTCGCTCGACTTCAGGCGCGGCGAACAGAACCGCTTCGATCCGGTTAATACGCTGTTGAATAAGCAATTTTTGCTCTTCAAGTCGCGTCACTTGCAAATCCACAACAGACTGACGCTGGCGCGAGGTATTGCTCGACGCGGCGATGATTTCGCGGTCTATTTCCAGATCGGTTTCACGCAAAGTGCTCAGCTGGTCGCGCTGTGAGGCAATGCCGCTTGGCAAGGCGTCAGAGTTCGCGCTTTTGAACAAAGCAACCTGTTCTTCGACCCTTAAGATTTCTTTGCCGATCCGCTCTTCTTCACTAGAGAAAAAGGCCAGCGCGCCCTCGCTACGCTCTTCTTTGCGCTTGCGGTTCTCTTCCAGAACAGACCCAAGAAACTCGTTTGCGATCTTTGCCGCGAGCTCGGGATCGCCAAAACGTACTGTGATTAACATGCCTGACGGGGTGATATTGGGCTGCCATGCCTGCGCGCCGTCTTTGATCTGCACGATTTCGACGCTTGAGCGTAGGGCATTCACTTTTTCATTCAAAGGAACAAAGGGAATGTCGGAAAAGAGTTCCAACTTATCCACAACGCGCACAAGGCTGTCGCGCGCCATGAGGCGCTGCTCAATCAAGGTAAGCCGGTGTGCCGCGCCATTTGTGGTGACGGCTGGGCCAGTCCCCTGGCTTGCGACCGAGGCGCTTTCGATTTGCAAAGCAGCATGAGTTTCATAAAGGCTTGGCTGTTGCAGTGCGTAGTAAATCGCGCCCAACGTGCCAACAGCAACAATAAGCGCCATCCAGAAGAAACGGCGCCGAATGACACCAATAAATTCACCTACGGTTCTGATCTGATCCACGCGAACTCTCCCTGACCGAGCAACGGTCTACACCATTTATTCAAAAACAAGGCCAATACAATAGCCCTGTGTCACACAACTTCGCTGCCTAGTTCGACGATATCGCACACGAAGCTTTCGCCCCGCCAATGCTGCAAACCTGTAAAAGGTCTGCCAACAAAGTCCCCCACGGAATCGGTGGCAGCCGATACGTCTCCGTAGAAGGTACTTTATTTCGACAATTTTCGCCACGATTTTGTCGAATTTGACTGGAAACAGTCTGTTGATCCAATCACTTATTGCTGAGCCACCCCGCTTAGCGGATCCGTGCTGACGACTTGCCAGACAATCTTTTGTAATTGTTGCATTAATTTGGCATTTGGCACTGCAAAATTTGTCCCTTGATCATAAAGCAGGACGTCCCCGCCCAGCCCTTCGGGGCTTTGATGATAAAGCACCGCGAAATGTGTCAGCGCGGCGATGTAGTTGCCCAAATGATCAACGTGAATCGGATCGAGCGTGCCTTCATCGGTTCTTGCGAACAACTCTTCAGGATTTGCGATCCCGTCCAGAGTGCCTTGTTCAATCTGTCGCGCAACTTCAGCGAAGACTTGCCCGACCGGAATCACATAAATCGGCAAGGGCGGCGTGTCATAGGCCAAAGCGGGGCGCAAAATCCCGTCTTCCCAATAGCGCGCACGGTCCTTTTCCAATCGCACGCGCCACCCCTCGGGGTCATCCACATTGTGCCACGTCTCATATAAGTAAACGCGTGTTTCAGGACGTGTACTGCGCGCAAGATTTGCAAAATTATTCACATATTCAGCGCTGTCAAAGTATTCGATCGCATCCCGAATTTCGACCATTTCTGTCATGACAAACGCATCATATTCGCCGCTTTTCAATGCTTCGCTTACATCGCGGTAGCGCGGATGGGCGTTCTCTTTCTCAAAGCCAAAGATCTCTTCGCTGGGTTCCCAATGGGATTTGAGCGGCGTGCCCCAGCCAATTTGGCTTTCATATCCATGGGTTAATCCGCGCGCTTCAGCAAATTGGCGCAGCATGTCAGGCATGTTGCGATTGACCAAAGAGTGCCCCAAATGAAAGACGCGCAGGCCCTTACTTGGCGCGCTTAGCGGCGTTTCATAAAGCGCTTCAAACGCTGTGCGCGGCAAAGGGTCAGGGGTGCACCGCACCAAGCCGCAAGCAGAGAGCATCAGCAAAAGCGCGCCTGAGCCAAAGAAACGGCGCGCGCGTAAAGCACGGCGAAATTTCGCGACAATGCGAGCCATCATAGGGCCGCTCCCTTTCGGGTGGTTTGCGCAGAGCAAAAGGAAATAACGTGATCCCCGTGCATCAGCGTGGGCACCTTGAATAGGCTTCCCATGGCAAATCCTCCAACGTTTTTGGTCAATTGCATCATCTCTTCGCCCATCATCTTGGCATCCTGAAAGCCGAACCAGTCTTGATCCAAAGGAAACAGCGCTTTGAACAGCGCCTCTTTCATTGAAAACACTTTGATCGCATCAGCAGCGCTGAGCGCCCTTTCGCTTTCGTGCAAAATGGCTTTGCGCAGGGTGTCTTTCAAGGGATGCGCAAGCTCTGCATCGATGCCAATGGAAACATGCTGCGCGCGCGGAGCGACGACAGCGATGCAGATGCGTTTACTATGAGTGATAGAGCCGCAAATGCCATTGGGCCAAATCGGTCCACGGCGCGCATTGACGGGAATTTCAACAGCCGCGTGACCCAAATGGGCCAGCGCACGCCGCGCCGCATCGCGCCCGGCGCTGAATTCTGTTTGGCGTTTCTCGATGGCATTGGCGACAGCCGATCTCTCTGATCCCATCAGCGGGTAGTGCTGGGTTGGATCCGCCACAGCAAAGCACACGCCGCTGGGCAGCCACGTTTTCAAAGCGGTCTCTAGGCTCATTTGCGCAAACGCGCAGCGCGCATCGCACGACGTTTGCTCATCGCATCCGCGCGACCGCTCGCACGAGTGTTTGTTGGTTGCGTGACGTCAGTCTGCTTCTCTGGCGCTTGGACGCTCTTCGCTTGTGCCCCACTGGCCGCGACGCGCTCAGCAAGCGCGGAAAGAACTGGGAAACGGAAGATGTCAGTGATCGAAACTTTCGCACCAAGTTGCGCACGGATCTCGCGGTGGGCTTGAACGGCCAACAAAGAGTGCCCGCCAATGTCAAAGAAATTGTCGCTTGGCGCGATGTTTTGCACGCCTAAGATTGCGCTCCAAATCGAAGCGATTTGCGTAGCGACATCACCAGCATCAGCGTTTTGAGCGGAACCAGGCGCGGCAACTTCCACCGTTTTGGCAGCGACTGGTGCCGGCAATGCGTTGCGATCTACCTTCTTGTTTGGCGTCAAAGGAAACGCGTCCAGAACGACCACGGCAGATGGCACCATATGCACAGGAAGCTTGGCTTTCATCGCAGCACGCAAAGCATCCGGCGCAAGGCCACGACCTGTCACATAACCAATCAAACGCACATCGCCCGGCGTCTCTTCTCGCGCGACGACCACGCATTGGGTCACACCGGCTTCGCCCTGCAACGCATTTTCGATCTCGCCCAATTCAATTCGATATCCGCGAAGCTTGATCTGGTTATCCACACGTCCAATGAACTCTAGCTCACCTTCAGCGGTGTAGCGAACAAGGTCGCCCGTGCGATACATGCGGCCACCATCAGAGCTTGGGACGAAACGTTCGGCTGTAAGATCTTCGCGTTGCCAATAGCCGCGCGTCACACCTGTGCCGCCAATGCAAAGTTCGCCCTCCGCACCGATAGGGCATTGCGCACCAGCCTCATCCAGAACAAAGAACTGCGTGTTCGCGATGGGTTTGCCAAGTGGCACGATACCCTCGCCCACAGCTGGGCGCGTCGAAGACCAGATCGTTGTTTCCGTGGGTCCGTACATGTTGGTGATGTCCGCACCGCTTGCACCACGAAGCTCATCGGCAAGAGAACTTGGCAGCGCTTCGCCACCGATCATCAAATGCTCAAGACCAGAAAGTGCAGCTTTGGTTTCGTCATTCAAGCACATCATCTGCGCCATGGATGGGGTGCATTGGAGATGCGTCACCTTGTGACGCAAAAGTTGTGCTGCGATAGAGAAATCATCGTTTGCCACGCTTTGTACGGTGTTGCTGCGACGCACGATTTCAGCGAGGGGCTTTAGCCCCTCAAGCACTTGATCCGTGCCAATACCGTAGTCAATCAGGCACGCAATCTCATCCACGCCAATCGCTTTAAGACTGTCGACACGCGCTGTACAATCCTCGATCGTGCCGAACAGACCTGAGTCCTCAAAGTAGCGCAGGAACGCAAAATCGAGAATGCCTTCAAGCTCTTCTTCATCCAATGAGCCAAGGTCCAGTTGGAACGCGTTATCCACGCCTTCTGGCTTCTTGAACGCAGGGAAGGCCCACGCGTATTGTTTGATCAGACCAGCGGCAGAGCGCAGATAATCCTTCATCGGTTCGCGCGCGATCTCGCGCGCAATTTCGCGGGTTTCGGCCACGAAAGTGTGCAGCATCAACGTCACTTTGTGATCGCTTGGATCGTGACCCGCGTCGCGCAAAGCGTCGTGGTAAATCTTGATCTTTTCCGCGACCTCATCAACGCTTTGCCCCAGCAAATGCGTCAAAACATTCGCGCCAATCCGCCCTGCTTCTTTCCACGTCTCAGGGTTGCCAGCGGTTGTCACCCAAACAGGGAGTTCCTTGCTGACAGGGCGCGGCTGTGTGATGACGCTGTGCATCGAACCATCCGCTTTTGGGAACGCGACGTCCTCACCGCGCCAAAGCTTGCGCACGGTTTCGATGGTGTCGAGCAAGGCAGGCTTGTTGTTTGGCGGTGTATTTTCAGGGCGCAGCACAAAATCATCTGGCTGCCAGCCAGACGCCATCGCAAGACCAGCGCGACCGCCGGTTAGGTTGTCAATAACGGCCCATTCTTCGGCAATACGCGCAGGATGGTGCAGAGGGGCGACGCAAGAGCCTGAACGCACCCCAATATTCTGCGTCACGGCCGCAACGGCTGCACCAGTCACAGAAGGGTTCGGATAAGGGCCGCCAAAGGCATGGAAGTGCCGCTCTGGCGTCCAAACGGCGCAAAAGCCATGCTGGTCCGCAAACTTCGCACCCTCTAGCAATAGCTCATACTTTTTCTCCCCAGCGCCATCGTCGTTGCCCCAGTAGTAAATGGAAAAATCCATTTCTGAGGTGGTCGAAGCAACTGGGCCATTTGACATGACCGCGCGACTTTCATCAGAGGTCACAACCAATTTGAAACCACGCGCGAGGGTGTAGAACAGCTCAAGCACTGAAATATCAAAGTTAAGCGATGTCACCGCAAGCCACGTACCCGCAGGATCGTGATGCAGGCGTTCATCCATGCCCGCAAAGAAGTTTGCGACATTGCGATGCTCGACCATCACACCCTTGGGCCGGCCTGTAGAGCCGGAGGTGAAGATAAGATAGGCGAGGTTTTCAGGCTTCGCGAGCGGTTCAGGATTAACATCGCTCGCGCTCTGCAAACGTGGATCGCTATCGAGGGTCAAAAGCTGCGCGTTATGATTTGGTAAGCTATCGGCAATCGCGCTTTGCGTCACGATAACGGGCACTGCGCTGTCTTCAAGATAGCCTTTGATCCGCTCTTCAGGATAGGCCGGATCCAGCGGCACATAAGCACCGCCCGCCTTCATGATTGCCAATGCCCCAACAAGCATTTCGAGCGAGCGGGACGTGTAAAGCCCAACGAGCGTGTCAGCTCCAACCCCCATCTCGCGCAGCACATGGGCAGCTTTGTTCGCAGCCGTGTTCAGCTCTGCGTAAGTAAGGCTTTTATCCTCAACAATGACCGCGGATTGCTCAGGCGTTTTCACAACTTGCGCTTCGATCAACTGTGGCAGGCATTGGTTGTCGAAAGGGGTTGTCGTCTCGTTCCAACTTGCAAGCAAAGCCGCTTCGCTGTCAGCAAGCGAGGATATGTCATTGCCAGTACTCAGATGCGCCGCGATATGCTTTAGGCGCTCCACAAGTAGGGTTGCAGCACTGTCGCTCAACTGAGCAGCGTCATAGTGCAGGACAGCGCCTATTAGCGTAGCGATGCTCCCTTGGATTGGCGCGTTACTTGCAAGGCCAAGTGCTGGTGTTTCGATGCCTACTAGCGCTTGGTCACGGATCAACAGATCATTGGCAAAACCACCTTTGGCAAGCAGCTTGTGTTGCTCATCCAAGTCGCGCAACGGCACCCAATCACAAATCAAAGACGTCTCGCTCTGCACACCAAGCGCTATATCGCAGGGCGCGCCGGTCATTTGCTCTGCGAGGGTAAGCAAGGCTTGCGGAAGGTAATCTGCGTACTCAGTCTCAACCGCTTGTACGCGCCAGCCAGTGTCAGTCTGCGCTTGCTTCAAAGGCATGGCACATGGCGTCAAATAACCCAAGCGCTTGCGCCAGAAGACATCCGACTTAGCCGCGCGTGTAAGTTCATTTTGCTCCGTCTCTGATAGTGGTTGAGCAGTGGCGATATCGCCTGCTTTCACACCGCTCATATCACCCGAAGCAACCGAGATACGCAGAGCGGACTCTGCAAAGGCAAGCGTCAACGCGTCTTGTTCAACCCTCAAGATTTCGCCAGCTGCACCACTTTTTGATGTGTTCAGCTCAGCATCATTGAGGTGTAGTACCACATCACCAACCTGCAGCTTGGCCGTGCACAAAGGGTTCCAATAGGGACCATGATCAAGTGCTCGGATGATGCGCAAAGCCGCTTCGGCCGTGCCGCTTGGATCAAGGAAACCGTGGTTGTCAGGGCGTTGTGCAAGGGCGAAGTAACTCCGCGCGCTCAGGTCTTGTTCGACACCACTCGCACCACCCGCTTCAACAGCGTCGAGCACAGCGGGAAAACTACGCACACCCGCCTCAAAACACTTGGTGTTAAGCGTAAACGCTGAATCAGAAGGAAGGATTTCGAACATTTCCTGCGCGAAAAGACGGCCTTCATCGACGCCGCGTTCGATCAAATGCCAGCTGATGCCGTGCTCTGTTTCAGTGTTCAAAAGCGCCCAGACAGGTGCGTTCAAGCCTGCATAGCGTGGCAAAGGACCGTCATGAAAATTCACCGCACCTTTGGTTCCAAGCGCGAGCAGATCATCCGCCAAAAGCTCTAGGTTCGCGACAGAGAAAATCCAATCCACTGGCGCGCCCAGACGCGCAGCCAGACCAGCACCAAAGCCAAGAACATCAAGACCTTCGCCCGCGCCCCAAGCGCTTACATCCGCGCTGTGCGTCACAACTGCACGTAGGTCAAAACCACGCGCGCGCAGTTGGCGGCCCGCTTCGATTGTCAGGCTTTCTGAGCCAATCAAAATTGCGCTTAAAGGGGCACTCATTCACTCTCTCCAACACTCAATCTAGGTTCACTCACAGCGCGCGCCAACCGCAAGGAATGGCGCAGGTCATGCCACATCAAATCACGCAAAAACTGTTCTGGGTCGGCTTTAGGCTTGCCCTGAACGACACGGCGCAGACGCCACAACAGACCACCGATCACATGGGCTTTCGTTGCAAGAATTCCATAAAGCCAGCCGTGGTTCTTGCGAAAATAGTGATGGCGCGAATTGAACCAAAACTGCGGCATCCGCGCCCATGTCTTCATGCCCGTCGA
>CAYQZI010000124.1:0-1115 GCA_964421835.1 uncultured Planktotalea sp. | reverse complement strand
TCCGACCAGATTGAGGGAAAACGGAACGTCGTCAGATGCGCTTCGCGATCAGGTCCGTGAATATAGCTGCCCGCAAAACCTGTCTTTGGATTGCTTTGCATGTGATCCAAAAGTGCCGCGATACTTCCCCTATCGGGGAACGCATCAGAGTTCAAAACATAGAAATAATCAGGCGCGCGACCATCGCTCAGCGACATTTGCAAACCCACGTTATTGCCAGCCCCAAAGCCACCATTGCGGCCCGATTGCACAACGCGCACGCGTGTCCAATCCTGTGCATCTACATGCGCTTGCATCTTTTCAAACGAACCATCGCCTGAGGCGTTGTCGACGAGAACAACCTCGCCATCGAGTTCAGCCATTTCGCGCAGAGCCGCATCAGCAGATTGCAAAGTCATGTCAGCAGTCTTGTAGTTCAAAATGATCGTCAGAATGCTTGGCATGCTTACTCCGCCGCCAATCTATCGAGGCTTTCAGCGCTCTCTTCGGCCGCATCTATCGCATCTTTCAAACGCGCCGCGAGCACGCGTACATTTGGCTCCAAGACCATTGAATCGTGATCGCCTGGCACTTCTGTCACTTCAACGTTTGGCGCATGCTGCGTCCAATCATTGTCATGCAGCACATAGGCACGTTCAGAATTGATCTGCTTGCCACCTGACACGGTCCAATGACCCACCAAAGGGGGACGATAAAGCTGCAAATTCCCATTCCAAGGACGCACATGATAAGCGCCAACCGCTTCCAAGAAGGCCGCTTCGATCTCAGCGTTATGGAATTGATGCTCTTGCGTTTGTGCGGCTTCCGGCGCGCGACGCTTGGAGATTTCCCAAGCCACACGGCGTGTAATCCAGCGGAATGGATAGAGCAGACCACCGCGCTTTAGTTCGGCACCTTGGATGTAGAGCCGATCAATCAGTTCCAAAGGACGACGGGTTGGTAAAGGCGTGTCCAAAAGCACAATAAGGCTGATATGCTCACCTGCTTCTTCTAGTTGACGCGCCATTTCATAAGCGGTGATGCCACCGCCTGAGAAACCACCCAGCATATAGGGCCCTTGCGGCTGCACTTCACGTAGTTCTTCGATGTAGTCGCGCGCGGCCTCTTCGATACTG
>CAYQZI010000123.1:0-9096 GCA_964421835.1 uncultured Planktotalea sp. | reverse complement strand
TGAATCGATCATACTTCGCCCTTTGGGTGATTCGTAGTACATCGAAAGTAAGGAACGGCCCGACGCCGTGGTGGTGTTGGGCTTTTGTTGTGAAAAAAGGTTCCGGAGGTACGGAACCGCAACCTTGAAGGAAGACGCACTTTGGCACGTATTGCTGGCGTGAACTTGCCGACCCACAAACGGGTCCCAATCGCCCTCACTTATATTCACGGTATCGGACACACATCCGCTGCTAAAATTTGCGAAGACACTGGTATCGACGTAACACGTCGCATCAACGAGCTTTCCGATGCGGAAGTTCTGAAAATTCGCGAAAACATCGATGCGAACTTTGACGTAGAAGGTGATCTGCGTCGTGAAGTTTCCATGAACATCAAACGTCTGATGGACCTTGGCTGCTACCGCGGTCTGCGTCATCGTCGCGGTTTGCCAGTTCGTGGTCAGCGCACACACACAAACGCACGTACTCGTAAGGGCCCAGCCCGCGCGATTGCTGGCAAGAAGAAATAAGGAGGACTGACTGATGGCACGCGAAAAGCTACGCGCAAAGAAGAAGGTCAAAAAGAACATCACCACTGGTGTTGCTCACGTGAACTCCTCTTTCAACAACACAAAGATCCTGATTGCTGATGCTCAAGGCAACGCAATCGCATGGTCTTCTGCTGGGACGATGGGCTTCAAAGGCTCGCGCAAATCCACACCTTATGCGGCACAGATGGCTGCGGAAGATGCTGGCAAAAAAGCGCAAGAGCACGGCGTAAAAACGCTGGAAGTTGAAGTTCAAGGTCCAGGCTCTGGTCGTGAAAGCGCATTGCGCGCTTTGGCAGCGGTTGGGTTCAACATCACATCTATCCGTGACGTTACCCCGATTGCTCACAACGGCTGTCGCCCACCAAAGCGTCGTCGGGTTTAATCCGACAGTAATTCTTACGGAACCGTTCATGAGAGCGGTTCCGGATTTTTAAATACCCTCGGGTGTTCCCGATCAACCGGATCCGGTCGGCGAACGAGAATGGAGGCACTATGATCCATAAGAATTGGCAAGAGCTTATCCGTCCAAACCAATTGGACATTAAACCAGGTGGCGACCCGCTGCGTCAGGCAACTTGTGTTGCTGAACCGCTGGAGCGTGGCTTTGGTTTGACACTTGGCAACGCGCTGCGTCGTGTATTGCTGTCATCCCTGCAAGGTGCAGCGATTACATCGGTACAGATCGACAACGTATTGCACGAGTTTTCATCCGTTGCGGGTGTGCGTGAAGACGTAACAGACATCGTTCTGAACCTTAAAGGCGTGGCAGTTGCCATGGAAGCAGAAGGCACCAAGCGTGTGTCTATTGCCGCCAAAGGCCCAGGCATTGTGACAGCTGGCGATATTTCTGAAACCGCAGACATCCAAGTTCTGAACAAAGACCACGTAATTTGTCACCTCGACGATGGCGCGTCCTTGTTCATGGAAATGACTGTGGAAACAGGCAAAGGCTATGTTGCTGCGGACAAAAACCGCCCAGAAGATGCACCGATTGGTTTGATCCCAATCGATGCGCTGTTCTCACCTGTTGTGAAAGTGTCGTATGACGTTCAGCCAACACGTGAAGGTCAGGTTCTGGATTACGATAAGCTGACACTGAAACTGGAAACAGATGGCTCCATCACACCAGAAGACGCCGTGGCCTTTGCTGCGCGCATTCTGCAAGATCAGCTGTCCGTCTTTGTGAACTTCGACGAGCCTGAAGCGGCTGGTCGTCAGGAAGAAGAAGACGATCTGGAGTTCAACCCGCTTCTGCTCAAGAAAGTGGACGAGTTGGAATTGTCTGTGCGTTCTGCGAATTGCTTGAAGAACGACAACATCGTGTACATCGGCGATCTGATCCAGAAAACCGAAGCAGAAATGCTGCGCACGCCGAACTTTGGTCGCAAGTCTTTGAACGAAATCAAAGAAGTGCTGTCAGGGATGGGCTTGCACCTTGGCATGGACGTCGAGGACTGGCCACCGGACAACATCGAGGATCTTGCGAAGAAATTCGAAGACGCCTTTTAAGATACCGTGGGGTGCGTGGTAACCACGCACCTTACTTTTACGACCGGTCTCGGTTGGGACCCAAGGAGAGTAGGCGGGTACGCACCGCTTGCCAGACAAAGCAAAATCGCCCGTAGAGGGCACATATTTGGAGAAGACACATGCGTCACGCAAAAGGGTATCGCCGCCTAAACCGTACTCACGAGCACCGTAAAGCGCTCTGGGCGAACATGGCGGGCTCGCTCATCGAACATGAGCAAATCAAAACAACGCTTCCAAAGGCCAAAGAGCTGAAGCGCATCATGGACAAGCTGATCACACTCGGTAAGCGCGGCGATCTGCACGCGCGTCGTCAGGCAGCAGCCCAGCTGAAGGAAGATAAGGACGTTGCAAAACTGTTCGAAATCCTCGGCCAACGTTACGCAGACCGTCCTGGTGGCTACACACGTGTTCTCAAAGCGGGTTTCCGCTACGGTGACATGGCACCAATGGCGATCATCGAATTGGTTGATCGTGACGTTGACGCGAAAGGTGCGGCTGACAAAGCGCGCGTTGCAGCGGAAGCAGAAGCCGCAGAGTAAGCGTCTCTTACAGCACTAAGATTTTGAAAAGCCTCCACGCATGTGGGGGCTTTTTTCGTCTAAAAGAACCGTAAGGTGCGTGATATCACGCACCTTGTATAAGCCTACGAGAGCACGCATATCTTCGACAGACCACAAAAAGAGGTGATCCATGCGCATCGTTCTGACACTGCTTTTCGCACTCACTCTGCCGCTGCAAATGCAGGCACAAAGTCAACTCCCTCAAAGCCAAGCACAAATTTCGCTGAGTTTCGCGCCTTTGGTCAAACAGGCGGCACCGGCCGTCGTGAATATCTATGCGAAGCGAATCGTACAGTCGCGGGTAAGCCTGTTTGCATCTGATCCTTTCTTTCGCGACTTCTTTGGTGATCTGGGACGCGCGCAGCCGCGTGTGCAGAACTCGCTTGGCTCTGGTGTGATCCTCTCCAGCGATGGCTACATGGTGACGAACTATCATGTCGTCGGCGGCGCGAGCGACATTCGCGTGGTGCTCAATGACAGGCGCGAGTATTCCGCCGAAGTGCTTCTGGGCGATCAAGCCAGCGACTTGGCCATCTTGCGCCTGACGAATGCAGATAACCTCCCTTTCTTGCCTTTGCGCGAAAGCGACACGGTTGAAGTCGGCGAACTCACCCTCGCGATTGGCAATCCATTCGGGGTCGGGCAAACGGTTTCAAGCGGCATTATCTCGGGTCTTGCTCGCTCTGGTGCTGGCACGGGAAATGAACGTGGTTATTTCATACAAACAGATGCGCCGATCAATCCGGGCAATTCCGGTGGTGCTTTGATTGGGATGGACGGCGCGTTGATTGGGGTGAATACGGCGATTGTTACGCGCTCCGGTGGTTCCAACGGGATCGGCTTCGCGATCCCTGCGGCCTTAGTTGCGCAGTTCATTGCGCAAGCGCGCGCGGGTGAGACGCAATTCAAGCGCCCATGGGCAGGCATGGGCGGACAAACCGTTGATGCAGATCTGGCAAATTCGCTTGGGCTTGAGCGGCCAGGCGGGATGGCCATCACGCAAGTGCAAGAGGGCAGCCCATTTGCCAATGTCGGTCTCGGCGTTGGCGATGTGATCACCGCCGCCAATGGCCGCGCGGTGAACTCACCCTCGGAAATGCTCTACTATATGACAGTTGCCGGAATAGGCGCGCAAATCACTGTGACTGCTGTGCGCGATGGCGTTGCGCAAGAATATGACGTGGCGATGATCGGCCCGCCAGACTTACCCCTGCGCGAAGAACAAATCTTTGGCGAGCGTGATGTCCTAAAAGGTCTCAAGATTGCCAATGTGAACCCTGCGGTTTTGGCCGAGTTTCAACTACCGATCCTGCCAAATGGTGTTGTCGTTCTCGACACAGGCCCCATCGCGCCGCGCATAGGTTTGCAAAAGGGCGATATTTTGCGTGAGATTGATGGCCGCGAAATCAAGGCTCCACAAGAGGCGGTTGACGCATTGCGTGCCGCACGTCGCTCGGTGTCGCTCGTGGTGGAACGCGGCGGTCAATTGGTTTTGCTTAGGTTTAGATTGTGAGCGATCTGTTCGACACTGGCGCGGCCGCTGCAGAACCCAACAAAGGTCCACGCCCTTTGGCGGATCGCTTGCGTCCGCAGGCTTTGGCAGATGTTATCGGTCAAACGCAGGTCTTGGGCGAGGGCGCGCCGCTCGAAGTGATGCTCTCTTCCGGGTCTCTGTCCTCGATCATCTTTTGGGGGCCGCCTGGGGTTGGCAAAACAACCATCGCACGGCTTCTGGCACATGAGACGGATCTGCATTTCGTGCAAATCAGCGCCATCTTTACCGGGGTTCCTGACCTGCGCAAAGTGTTCGAGGCCGCGAAGATACGCCGTCAGAACGGGCAGGGGACTTTGTTGTTTGTGGATGAGATCCATCGTTTCAACAAAGCCCAGCAAGACGGGTTTTTGCCGCATATGGAGGATGGCACGATCCTTCTTGTCGGAGCGACGACGGAAAATCCGTCGTTTGAGCTGAACTCGGCGGTTCTGTCACGTGCACAGGTCTTGGTCTTGGAACGCCTCGATCTTGCTGATCTGGAACGTATGGCGCAACGTGCCGAGCAGGACTTGCAAAAAGAACTGCCGCTCGATGGGTCTGCACGTGAAGCGCTCTTAGAGATGGCAGATGGTGATGGGCGTGCACTGCTGAATTTGATCGAACAAGTCGTGGCTTGGAAGACAGATCACAAACTCACATCAAGCGATCTGTCCAAGCGCTTGCAAAAGCGCGCAGTGCAGTATGATAAATCAGGTGATGCGCATTACAATTTGATTTCAGCCCTGCATAAGTCTGTGCGCGGCTCTGATCCTGATGCGTCGTTATATTGGTTCGCGCGCATGTTGGAGGGCGGAGAAGATCCGCGTTTTCTTGCGCGCCGTTTGGTGCGCATGGCCGTGGAAGACATAGGCCTGGCTGATCCCCATGCGCAGGCGGTCTGTCTGCAAAGCTGGCAAACCTATGAACGGCTTGGCTCGCCCGAGGGTGAATTGGCGCTGTCGCAAGCGGTGATTTACCTGGCCTTAGCCCCGAAATCGAATGCCAACTATGTGGCCTATAAAGCTGCACGCAAAGCGGCAAAGGCAACCGGATCAAAACTGCCCCCAAAGCATATTTTGAATGCGCCGACGGATTTGATGAAAGATCAAGGCTATGGCACGGATTATGCCTATGATCATGATTCAGAGGATGGTTTTTCGGGGCAGAACTATTTCCCCGAAGGCATGGAGCGCCCTGAGATGTATCACCCTGTTGAGCGCGGCTTTGAAAGAGATCTCAAAAAGCGGTTGGAGTATTTTGCAAAGCTACGCGCGAAACGGGGCGGGTGATCGATTTTTCTAGAAAAATCGCGGCAGCGTCGTAAACCTGCGCAACTTGACTCTGCGCGCGCACCGCGCGACACGGCCTCATGTTACTTAATGTCTCCCTTGTGGCGCTTGGCGGCGCAATTGGCTCGAGCTTGCGCTACCTATTGGGCGCAGCGCTGATCAAAGCAGTGCCCATGAGCTTTCCAATCGGCGTTTTGCCAGTAAACATCATAGGCTCGTTTTTGATGGGGCTTTTTGTGGTGCTGGCACATCAAAAGGGCTGGAGCACAGCGAACCTATTCGTGATGACTGGACTTTTGGGCGGGTTCACCACGTTTTCAGCGTTCTCGCTAGAGGCGGTCACATTGATCGAGCGCGGGCAAATTGCTCAATTTGCGCTCTATGTTGGGCTCTCTGTAGGGCTGTCGATTTTGGGATTGATGGCGGGTCTCGCCATTGCGAGAGGAATATGGGCATGAGCCGCGTTCAAACAATCACGATTGAAGAAGATGATGGCGATCAGCGTCTGGATCGATTCTTAAAGCGCAAGTTTCCGCAGGTGACCCAAGGCATGATCGAGAAGATGTGCCGCAAGGGGGAGCTGCGTCTGGATGGCGGTCGCGTCAAAGCCAATTCACGGGTCAATGAAGGCCAACAACTGCGCATTCCGCCTTTGCCGGATAGCGAAGCCCCAAAGCATGCAGCGCCCAGCAAGGTCAGCGCGGCGGATACGAAATTCATCCGCTCCTGCGTGATTTACAAAGATGATCATGTGATTGCCTTGAACAAACCTGCGGGCTTGCCTGTGCAGGGCGGTTCTGGACAAGCGCGCCATGTAGACGGGCTCTCTGAGGCGTTGATGTATGATTATGAAGAACGCCCGCGTTTGGTGCATCGCTTGGATAAAGACACATCTGGCGTCTTGATCCTTGGCCGAACACGGCGTGCAACGGCGGATTTGACCGCTTCATTCCGACACCGCAACACGCGCAAGATTTATTGGGCTGCGATCGCTGGCGTGCCGCATCCACGTTTGGGCACGATCAAATATGGCTTGATGAAAGCGCCCGGTCACGGTGCGCGCGGGGAGGGCGAAAAGATGATCTGTATTCATCCGCGCGAAGTTGATCAGACCGACGGCGCGAAACGTGCGATGACAGATTATGCCGTGCTCGAGACAGCAGGACAGCGCACGTCTTGGTGCGCTTTGATCCCGATCACAGGTCGCACACACCAGTTGCGCGCGCATATGGCGGAGATGGGGCATCCGATTGTGGGCGATGGTAAATATGGCGGCTCAGGTCAGGAAAACCTTGGCGATGGATGGGGCTCGCAGCTTGGGGGGGATCTGAGCAAGAAGTTACATCTTCACGCGCGTTCTTTGCAGATTGAGCATCCGGCGAGCAAAGAAATGCTTCACCTGCAAGCGCCGCTGCCGGAGCATATGCAGCGCACATGGGATACCTTTGCGTGGGATCCGAAAGAGGTGCCTGAAGATCCGTTCGAAGAGTTGATGTAATGCGCTTGCGGGCGGTTATTTTCGACGTGGATGGTACGCTGGTGGACAGCCAAGCGGATATCTTGGCCGCAATGGCAAGCGCGTTCGAAGCGGAAAACCTGAGTGTGCCAAGCCGAGATGCGATCTTGGGCATCGTCGGGCTTTCACTTGATGTGGCCATTCCGAAACTTGCCCCTGAGTGTGACGCCGCGTGCTGCACGAGGATGGTTCAGGGCTATAAGGACGCATATGCGGGCTTGCGCCGTTTGCAAGGGGCGGATGTTTCATCCCCGCTCTACCCTGGGGCGCGCGAAGTACTTTTGAGTTTAAAAGGGCAAGATGAAGTCCTGCTCGGTGTCGCAACCGGCAAATCTAAGCGCGGTTTGGATAAGCTGATTGAGGCGCATGGCTTGGAGGGGATTTTCTTGAGCCAGCAAGTCGCGGACAATCATCCTAGCAAGCCGAACCCATCGATGATCTTTCAAGCGATGGGCGAGTTGGGAGTCGAGGCAGGCGATACGGTGATGATTGGCGATACCAGCTTTGATATGGACATGGCGCGCGCGGCGGGTGTGGCCTTTGTTGGTGTGAGCTGGGGCTATCATGAGAAAAGCCGCTTGAGTGGGGCCGATGTCTTGATTGAGAATTTCGCGCAGCTTGAGGGCGCGCTGGAGACGATTTGGAGCAAGTCGCATGGCTGAGTGGAAGATGAAGCGGTTCTGGAAAACGGCTGAAGCGGTTGAAGTCGAGGGTGGCTATACGGTGCACCTTGATGGGCGTTCGATCAAAACGCCTGGCAAAGCGGCGTTAATTGTACCAACTTTGAAGATGGCGCAAGCGATGGCGCTCGAGTGGGACGCGCAGGTTGAGGAAATTAGTCCAGAAACGATGCCAGTCACCAAGTCTGCCAATTCAGCCGTGGATAAAGTTACGCTGCAATTTGATGCTGTGGCCGACATGCTTGGCGAATATGCGGGCACGGATCTGCTGTGTTATCGCGCAGAGCAACCAGCGGAATTGGTGGCGCGGCAGGCCGAGCATTGGGATCCGCTGCTGGAGTGGTGCGCAAAGAGATTCGCAGCCCCCTTAATGCCCGTGGCCGGTGTGATGTTCTCCAGCCAACCCGAATCAAGTTTGGCGAATTTGCGCTTAGAGCTGAGCGATATGAGCGCCTTTGAGCTTACAGCGATGCATGATCTGATCACCTTGCCCGGCTCTTTTGTGCTTGGCCTTGCCGCGGTGCATGAATACGCGCGTCCAGAGACGCTCTGGAACCTCTCGCGCCTTGATGAGCGTTACCAGCAAGAGCAATGGGGCGTGGACGAGGAAGCTGAAGAGATGGCGAGAATCAAGCAAACGGCTTTTGAACATGCGTTTTCCTTCTATCGCATGAGCCAATCATAGGGCTGGTATAGGGCCGGCACCGCGTTTGTGGCGCAAATTTCAGCCGATCTGCTTGACCTTAGGTCGCGCGAAGCAAATTTGGCAATTTCCCCATATGTTCTTCTTGACGTTTGCCGCGAGTTGCGAGCAAACTTGTCGCCACTGAGGGGGGAGTAACCGCTCTTTGGTATGAAACCCTGCACGCACGTGCAGGAAGAGCCACCCGCAAAAGGGTGGGCAATAGGAAGAGGTAAAAATGAAAAAATCCGTATTTTTTGGTGCGATGACTGTAGCGGCCCTTGCGGCTGGCGCGGCAGCGGCCGGTACGCTTGACGATGTTAAAGCGCGTGGCAAGCTGAACTGCGGCGTGACCACGGGTCTCGTTGGCTTCGCGGCACCGGATGCGAACGGCGAATGGCAGGGCTTTGACGTGGGCGTATGCCGCGCGGTCGCAGCTGCTGTTCTTGGCGATGCATCTGCTGTCGAGTTCGTCCCGACAACTGGTAAAACACGCTTCACAGCGTTGGCTTCCGGCGAAATCGACATGTTGGCACGTAACACAACATGGACATTCTCTCGTGACGTCGACCTGAAGTTCGAATTCGTTGGCGTAAACTACTACGACGGCCAAGGCTTCATGGTTCCAAAAGAGCTTGGCGTTTCGTCCGCGAAAGAGCTTGATGGCGCGACTGTCTGCATCCAGACAGGTACAACAACAGAGCTGAACCTCGCGGACTTCTTCCGCTCCAACAACATCAGCTATGAGCCAGTGCCAATCGAAACAAACGCCGA
>CAYQZI010000122.1:0-9115 GCA_964421835.1 uncultured Planktotalea sp. | reverse complement strand
ATCTGGCAACGCTTGAGCGAGGGCAAGGGCAAACCTCATGACTTAACCGTCAAAGGGCGCACTGTGACCTTGCCTGGCTTTCACAATGGCGTTGCGCGGGCGCGTTTCTTTAACCTGTGCGGCACGCCACTCGGGCCTGCGGATTACCTCACCATTGCCGAGGCTGCGCGTGTCTTAATCCTTGAAGATATCCCGCGTCTGAGCCGAAATAATTTTAACGAAGCCAAGCGCTTTGTGACGCTGATAGATGCGCTTTATGAGGCGAAAGTACAGTTGATTGCCTCCGCTGCCGCCTCGCCCGAAATGCTATATGTTGAGGGCACTGGCACCTTTGAGTTCGAACGCACTGCGAGCCGATTGCGTGAGATGCAAAGCGCGGATTGGGGGCAGGATTAATCTGCTACCACATGCGTGATTTTGCGTACTCTGGATATTCCGCATCATAGGTTTCCGCATCAAACATCGCGTCGCGTTCTTTGACAAATGCGCCTGCAGTTGGAACCTTTTGAGCGCTTTGCTCACCACTCCAAAGCTTTGAGCGCATAAGCGCTTTGGCGCATTGGAAATACATTTCTGTAATCGTGATCGCGAGGACAGAGCGCGGGAGTTTGCCCTTCTTCTCAAAGCGCGCAAGCACATCACTGTCTACTGTCACAATCCCCGTACCATTCACCCGCACAACATTAGTGCTGCTTGGGATCATGAACATCAGGCTCACACGGTCATCCCGAACCACATTGCGCAGCGTATCAATGCGGTTGTTGCCGAACCAATCCGGCAGCAGCAGTGTTTTGTCGTCAGCAATCGTCACAACAGAGCCGTCATCGCCACGTGGACTGCCATCTGTGCCCTCTGGTCCGACAGTTGAGACGACAACAAAGCGCGATGCTTCGATCCATTCGCGATAAAGCGGGGTCATATGGGTGACGACTTTGGTCAGAGAGCGCGGATTTGCGTCGCCGTAAATCGTTTCCAGCTCTGCGATTGTTGTAATCGGGGTCATGGCGCGCTCCTTAGTTTTGAAGGTGATTGCATGGTAGCACTTTCGCGGCCTCAGATATAAACCAATTCGACAAAAAAGAAGGAGCCCTAAAGCTCCTTCAAGTCTTTGCCTGTTATTAAGTCCCATTTCCCGAACGCCGCTCGATCAGACGTTGTTCCCGGAAGGATCTTTCGTTTTTAAGAATGTGAGGTCGAGAAACACACATCGCCAATTGGCACGGCAGTTGTGTGATTGCTGAATCGCGTCTCCCCCCAAGTCGGATCTTTTGCTCAATTCAGCGCTGGCAGGCGCCGGTGATCCGGTTGGCTACAAGCTATAAGCGAATCGATTCGGGGCAGTCAACAATTGGTGATTCGGTGAAATGTAACCACAGGATGTTGCGGCGCAGGTCATGCGAGAGTGGGCAGCGCATTTCGCTTTTGCAGTTAAAGACCTGCGCCGTCGCCAAGCCACTGACGAGACTCAGCAATTTGGAAAGTGCCGTTGAATTCAGCGGTGCAGCTAGTGCACACCGCAGCCGCATATTTCAGCAATTGACGGCACAAAAATAATTTTGAAAAAACTGCAATTGAGTCAATTTACCCTAGGGCATGCTGTACTTAAGCACCTGACCGATACGCAAAGCATTGGGGTTTTGGCGCAATGACGGATTTTCCGACAAGAGCCGATCCTTTGCCAAAGCAGAGCCATAAAGCTTAATCGCAATCAGAGCGAGCGTATCGCCGGAGGACACGATGTAACTGTTGTTTGCCGCATTCGCGCTTGGTTGCACGACAGCGCGCGCTGCAGGTTGCGCTGCGGCTCTTGGAGCGGGGGCAACCGCTTTGCGCGGCGCGGTGAACGTGGTCGCGACCCTTGGCTGAGGGTTTTGCGCGCCATCCACATGCCCCATAGAGCGGCGCACAATCGAATTGAGCAGACTGCCCTCTTGCCCAGGCGCTTTTGCGACATGGCCGATGCTGTTGAGCGCGTTCAGCGTTTGCCAGCTCATATCCCGCAATTCAGGTGCAACAGAGCGCGCGCTTGGTTGCAAGTTTGTGCGCAGCGGTTGACGCATCTGCGCAGGTGCGGGCTGCGGCGCGATAAAACCAAGGTCGGTTTTGACCTCTTCAATCGCGGCGTTCGTGTCAATCGTGGTGTGCTGTATCGCATTTGACGCCGCTTCGCGCACAGCAGTTTGAGGCGCATTCGCTTGCGTGCGCGCGCCTGCTTTCAGCTCGGATAGCACATTGTCAGGCGCAACAAGCGCTGGCTGGGGTGCAGGTTTGTCGAGCACTTGGATTTCATTGCGCGATGTTTCAAACAAATCTGCGTCGCTGCGCTCGGCCGCGAAATCTTCGCGCGGACCGGGTTGCAGAACAATTACCAAAACTGTGGACAAGGTGAAAAAGGCGAAGATCGCAATACCACGTATCATAATAGGGCACTCACTTTGAAACCGTTAAACCTAGGACGTGCCACATCTGTAGACCGCCCCTATAATAGAAAATCTTTTGCGCCGGATATCCTGCATCCAAAAGCAATTGCACCGCTTGGCGTGCTGTCGGGGACCATGCGCCATCATCAAAGATCAAAAGATCAAACGCACCGGAGAAATCCATCTGGCCTATCGCGCCCTTTGCGCCAAGTGCCAGCAAAAGATCTTCGCGGTAAGGGTTGTTTCCAACCAGCGTCGCTGCGGGTACAGAAATCGCGCCAGGGATCGTTCCCGCTGCATATTCATTGGGCAAGCGCGCATCGATCAAAAGACCATTCCCCAGCGAAACATTCTGCTGCATGAACGCAAACACATCAAGCTCGGTCAAAGTCGCAACACCTGTCGCAGCAGAGCTTGGCTCGATACAATGTTCAGGACATTTGCGCGTTGTTTGCGCATAGGTGCTTGGAAGCGTCGTCTCACCGCTTGCACCGCGTCGAACGCTTAGGACCTGGCCGCCGAATTCGAAATCCACGCTGGATAGACCAAGCGCGATATCTGCTCTCGCACCTTGTGACATAAGGGCAAGCGAAAGGGCGGCCATAGAAATGGCGGACGCAAAAGCGCCTTTGACTGACTTAGAACTACTCATACCTGCTCGAAACGTTTTTTCGTTTTCGTTGGCGTGACGCTAAGCGTTCGCATTCTCGCGGTCAATATAGACCTGTGGTTGTATTGCTTTCATACAACACGTTTGAATCGTTAAGATTTTGTTAACCGTTCACACGCAAGACATGGCCAGCAAGATAGAGCGATCCACAGATAAGCACCCTTGCGTATGGCGAGGTCGCAACAATCTTGCTTAGCGCGGATTGCACTGTTTCAGCCTCTTTCGCTTGCAATCCAGCATCCTGTGCTGCCCGTGCCGTCACATCGCTTGGCAAGGTATTCGCTTCGCCAGGAATGCTGACCGCGTGCAGCATATGCGCATGCGCGGCAAGTGGTTCCATGTAGCCGCTTACGTCCTTGGTATTCAGCATACCGCAAATCAAATGGGTTTCGCGCTTGGGCAAATTGCCCAACAAATCCGCGATCGCCAAAGCCGCAGAGGCATTGTGCCCCCCATCAAGCCACAGCTCTAAAGTTGGAACTTGCCCAGCAAGCGCGCCGCTCTTCAGCCTTTGCATACGCGCAGGCCACATCGCATCTGTCATCGCAGCCGCGCAAGCCTTTTCGCCAAAGCCAAGCAACCGCAGACCTGCAATAGCAGCGCCCGCATTTTGCACCTGATGCGCCCCAAGCAGCGCAGGCATCGGCAGATCCAGCAGACCCGTTTCATCCTGAAAAATCAGGCGCTCGCGCTCTGTGCTCACATGCCAGTGTTGTCCGTAGGCGAAGACAGGCGCACCCAAACGCGCAGCTTTGGCTTCAATCACCTCGAGCGCCGCCTCTTCTTGTGGGCCGACAATGCACGGCACGCCACGTTTGATGATGCCTGCTTTTTCGCCTGCAATCTCTGTCAACGTCTCGCCAAGAAACTGCTGATGGTCAATCGACACTGGCGTGATCACCGTAAGCGCAGGTGTATCAACCACGTTCGTCGCATCCACGCGCCCACCAAGCCCCACTTCAAGCAAGGTATAATCTGCTTTCGTGCGCGCGAAGGCGAGCATCGCCGCGCAGGTCGTAATCTCGAAATACGTGATGCTCTCACCACCATTCGCGATGTAGCATTCGTCGAGAACTTCGGTGAGATATTCTTCAGAGATCAACTCACCCGCAACGCGAATGCGCTCATGAAACCGCGCGAGATGTGGCGAGGTGTAGGCGTGAACAGACTTCCCTGCCCCCTCCAGCCCAGCGCGCATCATGGCTTGTGTGCTGCCTTTGCCGTTGGTGCCAGCAATGTGAATCACAGGGGGCATTTTACGCTCAGGATGATCCAGCGCCGCGAGCAAGCGCTCGCAACGATCCAGCACCAGATCGATGACTTTGGGATGCAGCGTCATCATCCGCTCGAGGATGAGATCGGAAGAGGCTGCGCTCACTCCTTAGAGCCCTCAACCACAGGTGCCTCTGCTTCGGACATGGCGGCCAATGGCTCGATTAAACTCGCAGGATCAGGTTTTGGCAGATCGCCCATAACAGGCGGCGGCATGTGCATGAGCATGCGGATGATTTGCACCAGCTCCGCTTTCATTTCTGTGCGCTTGGTCACACGATCCAGCATACCATGATCGAGCAGATACTCCGCGCGTTGGAAGCCCTCTGGCAGTTTCTCACCAATCGTCTGCGCAATTACGCGCGGGCCCGCGAAACAAATCAATGCATTCGGCTCGGCGATCTGCACATCGCCCAGCATCGCATAGGACGCCGTGACACCCCCTGTCGTCGGATGGGTCAGCACAACGATGTAAGGAAGCCCCGCCTCTTTCAGCATTTGCACCGCAACAGTCGTACGCGGCATTTGCATTAGGCTGAGAATGCCCTCCTGCATCCGCGCGCCACCAGCAGCGGAGAACAACACAAGCGGCTTGCCAGTTTCAACAGCGCGCTCAGCCGCCGCGATAATCGCGTTCCCCACATACATGCCCATGGAGCCCGCCATGAAGGAAAAATCCTGACATGCGGCGATGATCGGCGTGCGGCCAATTTCGCCCTCCGCCACAAGCATCGCTTCTTTCTCGCCCGTGTCTTTTTGGGCGGTCTTCATGCGGTCGGGGTATTTCTTTTGATCTTTGAATTGCAAAGGGTCAGCCACAGGCTCAGGAACGTCAACTTCGGTAAAGATACCGCCGTCAAAAAGCGCCTCAAAACGGTCGCGCGCAGTGATGGCCATGTGATGCCCACAGGCCGTGCAAACATTCAGATTGCCGCTCAACTCGCGGTGAAACAGCATCGTGCCGCATTCGTCACACTTAGACCACAGGTTTTCAGGCGTTTCGCGGCGCGAGAAAATCGAGTTGATCCGTGGACGGACGTAGTTGGAGATCCAGTTCATCGCAGTCCCTTTCCTGCGTTCCTCTTTCGATTGCAGATAAAGACCCTTGGCGCCAATTGCAATCAGCGCCGCAATGCGAGGCGCGCTGCAAGCCAAGTGACTAGCATCATCGCGAAATCAATCGGCAGCAAGGCGCGTACTGCCGCTTCGTCGCTGGCATCAAAGGGGTAGTGGAACAACGCCAGCCCCGACATTTCCCCTTGAGGCGAAACGATAAGCAAAGCGGCAACGTTGTTCACAAAATGCATCGCAATCGCAGGCCCCAACGTGCCAGCGCGCGCTGTTAAATCAGCGGCCAACACACCGAAGATTGTCGCCCAAATCACGATTAACCAAGCATTACCGCCATAGGATGCTGGCGCATAATGCGCGAGACCGAAGAGCACCGAAGGAACGACCATCCAGATCACAGGGCTTTGAAATTTCGCCGCGAGCTGTTGTTGGATATAGCCGCGAAACAACACCTCTTCTGCGCTTGTCTGGACAAGCACAGCAACAAGCGCTGGGATCAGAAAGCCGAGCCATTGCGGCAACGGCAAACCTGATTGCAAAGCAGGCTCAAACCCATAAGGCGGCAGCACCATCAACGCGGCTGTCAAAAGGAGCAAAGCGACAACGACGAACTTCGCTTGCAAGAACGCAATGGGCGGCGAGCCGATCAAGGTCTCTGGCCGACGTCGATGCAACACAAGAACCACAGCAGCAATCGCGATCCAGACCAAACCAAAGGAATAGAGCAGTACCAACGTGCTTTGCGGCAGCAAAAGGGTTGCAAAATCATCGTACAGCGCTTGGTAGCCATCCTCGCTCATCACGTAGGACAGAAACTGCCAAAGAAGCGGCGAGCACAGCATAATCACGCCACTGGCAAGAATAAGCCCCACAACAAGACGCCAGACCTCCGCAGTGGCGCGTGCGGGGGCTATAAAACGCGCATGCGCGGAGTAATCAGAGGAGAGGAGCGTCTTCAGCATAGGCCATATCTAGGCACGCGCGCGGCTAGACGCTAGTGGGCATCGCAGGTTTTGACGCGGCAAGGCGCAAGACCTGCCAATAGCTTTGGCCAATCTGCATTTGCGCGCCATATCCGCGCGCAAGCATGAGCGCGTGCATCTTTGGTAAACGATGGCAGGGCACATGCATCACCAAATGATGCTCTAGATGATAATTCACATAATAGGGCGCAAGGAACAGTCGCATGAGCGGGCCAGCCTTGGTTGTGCGCACATTGCGCAGCGGATCATCGCCTTTTTCGACCACGCCATGCTCTGCAATATTGCGCACACGCAAAACCAGTTGAAACCACGTCAGCAGCGGCAGGGCCCAAAAGGCAAACCACCACCACCAAGCACCTAAGATCCACATAATCACAAAAATCACGGCATTGGCGATCACGGCGCGGCCAATGACAGACCCCGAAAACGCTTGCGCCAGCTCTTCGGCGTTTGGGCCATCTTCTACTTCACCCGCCATTTTCAGCGCGAACATGATTTGCTGACTGCGCTGCTTGAACCCTGTTTGTCCAGTGATATCGCGGATCAACTTGCGCTGCATCGAGGCTTTGGTCGTCGGAAACGGCGCAGAGAGTTTCAGATCCGGGTCTTGATCGGTCTGCGTGAAGCGGTGATGTTTGAGATGATAGCGGCGATATTCAAACAAATCCGCCATGATGGGGCGACCGCAAAGCCATTCCCCGACAAATTCATTCAGCGCGCGCGTTTTGAACATCGCCACATGCGCCGCTTCATGCATCAAAATCGCAAGGCCAAGCTGGCGTGACCCAATCACTGCAAAAGCCAGCGCAAAGGTCAAAGCATTCGGCGCATAGCTAAAAAGCGCCAGCGCCAAGGCGATGACGCCCCAGCAATGCACGATCAGCCAAACGCCCCAAAGATCAGAGCGCTCTGCAAGCGGGCGAATTTCTTCGGATGTGAAAAAGCGTTTCGTCGTCATTGCACAAGTCTGCTCGGTGCGCGTGCGCTGTGTCAAATCTGACGCTGTGTCATTTTCGCGCTGGCACGTTTCAACCCTACTCTGAGGTGTGAACCCAGACCTCTGCGTCCGGCTCGTGGGGCGCGCGGGTGCCGTCCGTGACCGCACAAAGCCGACGTGCCACGCCTTGCGAGCGGGTATTCTCAGTATCGATGTAGCTATATAGCTGAGCTAATCCCAACGCCTCTCGTGCCCATGATTTAACGGCAAATCCTGCCTCTGTCGCGTAGCCTTTGCGCTCGGACCCCTCATAAAGATGCCACGCCAGTTCGACCTCCGGCCAATTGGAATGTTTGAGCAAGCCCACGCGCCCCACGGGGCGCATCGTGTGTTGTTCAACCAAAGTAAAGAACCCAAAACCGTGCCATTGCCAATGGCCCGTTGCGATCAGAAAACCAAACCAAGCTTGTTCTTTCGTGGACGTCTCGCCCTGCGCAATCATCGACGGAGCGCTTGTCATAAAGCGAGTAAGCTCTGCGAGATCTTCGCGCTCTGGACCACGCAGGATCAAGCGTTCCGTCGTGAGCGTTGGCGCGTCTGTTAGAGTTTTCATGTGCCACCTGTGAAATAATCGAATTCGTAAGCAAAATAACGCGATTAAGAAAAGCTGCATAGGCACGACACGCCTTGCGGCGCTGCCCCTGCTGATTTATCCACACTCCAAGCATATTCGGGAGCCCGCCATGACTAAGTTCGACAAAAGCAAACTGCCCAGCCGCCATGTGACCGAGGGCCCTGCCCGCGCGCCGCATCGCTCTTACTACTACGCCATGGGCATGTCAGAGACGGAAATTCACCAACCTCTCGTCGGCGTCGCCACCTGCTGGAACGAAGCGGCTCCTTGTAACATCGCGCTGAACCGTCAGGCACAAGCGGCAAAGATGGGCGTCAAAGCCGCCGCAGGTACGCC
Source organism: uncultured Planktotalea sp. (assembly GCA_964421835.1). Taxonomy (GTDB): domain Bacteria; phylum Pseudomonadota; class Alphaproteobacteria; order Rhodobacterales; family Rhodobacteraceae; genus Planktotalea. The sequence continues at coordinate 792 of CAYQZI010000122.1, read as the reverse complement.
GCGCGAGTTCACCACAATCACCGTTACCGACGGCATCGCGATGGGTCACGAGGGCATGCGCAGTTCCTTGGCGTCGCGCGAAGCGATTGCAGATACGGTCGAGCTGACCATGCGTGGCCACTGCTATGACGCGCTTGTTGGTCTTGCGGGCTGCGACAAATCCCTACCCGGCATGATGATGGCGATGATCCGTCTGAATGTGCCGTCCGTCTTCCTCTATGGTGGTTCTATTCTTCCGGGCAAAGTGCCTGCGGGTGCGCAGGTTCCCGAAGCCTATGTGAACCGCGATCTTACCGTGCAGGATATGTTCGAAGCTGTGGGTCATCAGCAAAACGGCACCATGACCGACGCAGAACTTGAAATCCTAGAGCGCGTTGCATGCCCATCTGCGGGTGCGTGTGGTGGCCAGTTCACCGCCAACACAATGGCCTGTGTATCTGAGGCGATTGGCCTCGCGCTGCCAGCCTCCTCTGGTGCGCCTGCTCCTTATGAGAGCCGCGATGAGTATGCAAAAGCCTCTGGTGAAGCGGTGATGAACCTGATCGCCAAAAACATCCGTGCGCGTGACGTTTGCACTAAGGAAGCCTTCGAGAATGCTGCGCGTGTTGTCGCCTGCACAGGTGGTTCCACAAACGCGGGTCTGCACTTGCCAGCGATGGCACATGAAGCGGGCATTGATTTCTACCTCGAAGATGTATGCGATATCTTCCGCGACACGCCCTACTTCGTCGATCTCAAGCCCGGCGGTCAGTATGTGGCGAAAGACCTTTATGAAGCTGGCGGCGTGCCTGT
>CAYQZI010000121.1:0-9129 GCA_964421835.1 uncultured Planktotalea sp. | reverse complement strand
GCTGCCGCAGCTTCTGCCGCTTCCGCTGCTTTGCTTGCTTTCTCTTCTGCGCGCTCAACAGCTTTCTTGCCAGGTGCACCCTTCTTTGGGTTCGCGCGCTCAACCTTGTCCTTCAGGCCAGCTGCTTCAAGCATACGGGACACACGATCCGTTGTCTGTGCGCCTTCGCCGAGCCAGTATTGGATGCGCTCAACGTTCATTTTCACGCGCTCTTCGCTGTCTTTTGGAAGCAGTGGGTTATATGTGCCGAGCTTTTCAATGTAGCGACCATCGCGTGGCATGCGGGAGTCCGCTGCAACGATACGGTAAAACGGGCGTTTCTTGGAACCGCCGCGTGCGAGACGAATTTTCATAGCCATGATGTAGTACTCCTAAGATATCTGTTTGGGGTAGGGTGCGTGAGGTCACGCACCCTACGTTTGGTGTTGTTTGTGGTGGTGGATGACTTCCTCAATGATGAAATTGAGGAATTTCTTGGCAAATTCAGGATCAAGATCGGCCCTGTTTGCAAGGTCTTCAAGCCGCGCAATCTGCGTGGCCTCGCGTGTGGGGTCGCTCGCAGGCAGATCATGTGCTGCTTTTAGCTTGCCCACAGCTTGTGTGTGTTTGAACCGCTCGCCCAGCGTGTAGACGAGGATCGCATCAAGGCGGTCTATGCTGCTGCGATGCTCTTTGAGCACCTCTGCGGCTTTGCTCACTGCGTCACTCATGCGGTGTCTCCTTGTTTGGGGTGGCGGTAGATGTAAACCATTGGCGTGCCCGGCATTCCGCCATCGCGTTCATATGTGGCACCAAGCCGCGTCGCGAGCGCGATAGAGCGTTTGTTCGTAGGGTCCAGATAGCTGATAACGCCATCAAGGCCAAAGTGCTTGGCACCATAGGCACGCGCGGCGCTCGCCGCTTCAAAAGCGATGCTTTGTCCCTCATAGCCATCATGCACATTCCAGCCAAGTTCCGGCTCGTCCCAGCCTTCGCGAAAGATAAAGCCACAGGCGCCGATCACGCGATCATCTGCTTTATGATGGATATACCACATGCCGTAGCCACGTAGAATCCAATGACCATAGTTGCCAGAGATCAATCGCCAGCACTCGGCGCGCTCCAAAGGTCCACCAACAAAATGCGAGCGCTCCGACGTCATGAAGGTTGCGAGGTCGTCGAGATCGCTTTCGCGCGCCTCACGCAGGATAAGGCGGTCCGTCTCGATTGTTGGGATATCGACGCTGAACACAGTCATAGCGCGGCCTCATTGGTGTGAATGTAGGCCAACATTGTTTCGTCATGGACCATGCGGCGCGCGCCAAGACGCTCCGCCAAAGCGATGGAGCGCGCGTTGTCTTTGTGAATGTAGCTGGCGAGTTCGCTGAGTTGCAGTGTGTCGAACGCGAATGCGCGCGCCATTTGCGCGGCCTCATGCGCGATGCCAAGACCTTCATTCGTCTCAGACACGAGGTAGCCCAATTCGATCTGTTGATCGCCCGGTTCCAGACCAAGGATCACGAAGCCCAAAAGCTCTGCGCTGTCCACATCTTCAATCGCCCAACCGCCATGCCCATGCAGCATCCAGCCCGACGCGAGTTGGACAAAGTCCCACCAAGCATCCTCGCGGCTGAGCGGCCCGCCCATGTACTGCCCGCGCTCAGTGCACATGACATCCGCGTAAAGAGGGAAGTCTTCCACCTTCGGCGCGCGCAGCAGGATTGCATCAGACACAAGTGTTGGAATCTGTGCCGCTACGTTCGCGGCCATAGCGGATGGAATGCCAGTTGGGGCTTGTTCATGGCGCAGGGTCATACAAGCGCCTCCGGTGCAGGATGGCGGTAGAGGTGGTCGAGACCCATTTGCACGTTCTCATACTCGCGTTCGAAAGTTGCGCCGAGCCTTTTCGCAAGAGCGATGGAGCGCGTGTTGTCGGGGACAATATTCGACGTAAGCGTTGTGAACTTCAGCTCTGCGTAAGCCCAAGCGCGCGCGGCCAAGGCCGCTTCATAGGCAATTCCTTTGCCCTCAAAGCCCTCATAAACAACCCAACCAAGCTCAGGTTCCGGCCATCCTTCAGGGTTCCAAATACCGCAAATACCCGCTGGCTTGCTCGTCTCTTTGTCTTCAATCGTAAGGTAGCCGTAGCCGTGAATGTGCCAATGGCCTATGTTCAAAGCGAACCAACGCCACGCTTCGTCGCGCTGTGGGATGTAGCCAAACCCTTTGGAGCGTGCTTCATCCGCAGAAAACGCGATGAAGGATTCCGCGTCTGGCATTTCTGGACCGCGCAGGATTAGTCGCTCTGTTTCAAAGCGGGGGGCGTGGGGCACAAGTGCGGTCATGCGGCCCTCCGATGACGGTACACGACCGTCTCATCAGGTGTTTCGCCCTCCGGAAGAGAGCCGTCAGGATCGATGACGCCCCCGAGCCGCTGCGCGAGCGCAATCGAGCGCGCGTTCTTAGGGTCAATGTAGCTCACGAATGTTTCAAGCTTGAGCGTCTCAAACGCCCATGCGCGCGCGGCGCTTGCAGCTTCAAAGGCTATGCCTTTGCCCTCAAACTCGGGCATGATCAGATAGCCAAGCTCCACTTCGGGAAAATGGCTTGGCTTGTTGATGCCCACTTGGCCCACAAACGCGCCATCGTGCGTTTCAATGCCCCAGCTGCCAAAGCCGTGCAAAGACCAGCTGCCCACTTCGCCAGCCACCCAATACCATAGCTTTTTGCGATCAATAGGTCCGCCCATATAGATCGAACGCTCAGACGCAAACAGCTCTTCCAGAGGGGCGAAATCGCTCATCTGGTGGTGCCGTAGCGTGAGCCGCTCGGTGCGTATAGTGGGCGCGCGATCCAAGATTACTTCTTCTTCCCAAAGCCAGACAGACCGGGGGGCAGACCCATGCCGCCACCTAAGCCACCCAAACCGCCGGGCAGCTTGCCGCCCATCGCCTTAGCCGCTGCTTCCATCGCTTTCGGGTCCATCTTGGAGGGGTCCATGCCCGCAGGCATACCAGCACCACCGCCTTTGCCCATCATGCCCTTCATCGCTTGCTTCAGCATGCCGCCCTTGCCCATCTTCTTCATCATGTCGCCCATCTGGCGCTGCATTTTCAGAAGCTTGTTCAGGTCGGACACGTCCATGCCAGAACCCTTGGCAATGCGCTTTTTACGTGACGCTTGTAGCAACTGCGGGTTCGCGCGTTCGCGCTTGGTCATTGACTGGATCAGGGCGATTTGCTGTTTAAGCACCCGATCATCAATGCCCGCGCCCTCCATCTGTTTGGCCATTTTGCCCATGCCCGGCATCATGCCCATGATCCCTTCCATACCGCCCATCTTTTGCATCTGCTCAAGCTGGTTCTTTAGGTCGTTCATATTGAACTGACCCTTCTGGAAGCGCTTCATCATGCGCTCGGCTTGTTCAGCCTCGATGGTTTCTTGCGCTTTCTCGACCAGCGCAACAATGTCGCCCATGCCAAGGATACGGCCCGCAACGCGCTCAGGTTCGAACGTCTCAAGCGCATCCATCTTTTCGCCCATACCGACGAACTTGATGGGTTTACCCGTGACCGCGCGCATCGACAGTGCGGCACCGCCGCGACCGTCGCCGTCCATACGCGTGAGGACGACGCCAGAGATACCGATCTTGCCGTCAAACTCTTCCGCGACTTCCACAGCGACTTGGCCAGTAAGGCCGTCAACAACCAGCAAAGTCTCACGCGGGTTCACCGCGTCGCGCACGTCCTCGACCTCTTTCATCAAGGTCTCGTCGATCTGCAAACGACCGGCAGTGTCGAGCATGTAAACGTCGTAACCACCGAGCGTCGCCTGTTGCTTGGCGCGTTTGGCAATCTGCACAGCGGACTCACCTGCCACGATGGGCAGCGTATCAACGCCAATTTGTGTGCCGAGGATCGCAAGCTGCTTCTGCGCCGCAGGGCGATAAATATCGAGCGAAGCCATGAGCACGCGCTTGCCGTTTTTCTCAGCCAAACGCTTGGCGAGCTTACCTGTTGTCGTCGTCTTACCAGAGCCTTGCAATCCAACCATTAGGATCGGGGCGGGGGCGTTGTCGACCTTCAGATCACCGGGCTCACCCTCGCCGCGCAGAACATGTTGAAGCTCGTCGTGAACGATCTTAACAACTTGCTGGCCTGGCGTGATGGATTTGGTGACGGCTTGACCTGTCGCCTTTTCCTGCACAGCTTTAACGAAATCGCGCGCTACGGGCAGCGAGACGTCGGCCTCCAGCAAGGCAACGCGCACTTCGCGCAGGGCGGTTTTGACGTCGTCCTCGGACAATGCGCCTTGCTTGGTCAGGCGATCAAAGACGCCGGAAAGACGGTCGGATAGATTTTCAAACATGCCTATTGGCCCTTCAGTCTGCTGCAAGTTAGCCCCTAAATAGGTAGGGACGGCGAATGTTCCAAACGACAATCGCACCAGTGGGCGCAACGCGCTGACTGGTGGCGATCCTCGTATATGCGAGGACCGGAAGGTTTTGTGCTTCCGGATATTGCGTCGCGTTTAGGCTTTGGGGCTTTCAGAGTCAACAGGCACAGGCGTTTTCAGCCATGCGTTTATCGCATCTGTCACGCGTTTGGGGCCACGGCCGCCGCTTGAATACTGGGTGATCGGGTGATGCCCTTGGCTCATGCCCTTATGAAAGACCAAAACGCAGCGCGCAGAATCGTATCCTTCTTTGATCGCATGGCTGAGATCGCCGAGTGGGTGGACGACCTCGCGGTAGCCCTCAAAGCCGCGCGAACGCTGGGTGATGGTTCCGGCTGCGCGGTCGAAAATCACCTGAATGCGACGCACAGCGAGACGCATCGCGAGGGCCAGCCCGCCTGCGAAAACTGTGAAAAACAGCGCTGGCAAAAACGCCCCTGCGAAAAGCGAGAAGACCGCGCTCGAAAGCGTTCCGATCAGAAAACCTGCCATGAGGATCGTCACGAAGATCGGACGATCTTCGACAATCAGTTGCGCATGAGTATTTCGGGTGACCTTCATACTGCCAATTTGGCGCGTGAGGGTGAGATTGCCAAGAGTGCGCTTATTGCAATTTCGAACCGAACCAGTGAACATGCTCTGAATCGTGGATTGATGCACAAAAAGGGATGCGCATGGACAATTGGGACGAAGTGCGCACCGCTTATCAGGTCGCGCGCATGGGAACCGTCAGTGGCGCGGCCGATATATTGGGCGTCCATCATGCGACGGTGATCCGACATGTGGACGCCTTGGAGGCGCGGCTTGGTGTGAAGCTGTTTCAACGCCACGCGCGCGGTTATACAGCGACGGAAGCAGGTGAAGACCTGTGCCGTGTAGCACAAGCCACAGATGAGCAATTCAGCCAGCTCGCAGGGCGTGTAAAAGGCAAGGGCGATGAGGTGTCAGGCGAGTTGGTCGTCACATCGCTCAACGGACTTGCGCCGTTGATGGCCCCGACGTTGACGGCGTTTCAAAACAAATATCCCGATGTGACGCTGCGCTATCTGACCGGCGAGCGCTTGTTCCGGCTTGAGTATGGGGAAGCGCATGTTGCTATCCGCGCGGGTGCAGCGCCCGATCAACCTGACAATGTGGTGCAAAAATTCTTCAACCAGCCGATTGGGCTATATGCGTCGCAATCTTATGTGGATCGTTTTGGTACACCGCGTGATGAGAGCGACTATGCGCAGCATCGGTTTGTTGGGCACGATGCAGAGAACAACCGCTCGCCGTTTTTTCGATGGATGAACGCAAATATCCCGCGAGAGAATGTTGTGTTTCGCTCGACTGACAATCGCGCGATGGAGCTCGCGATCAGGGCAGGCGCAGGTATTGGATTTATGAATGCGCATGATGCGGCAAGCCATGGGGAGATGGTGGAAATTGCGCCTGAGCGCGAGGAGTGGAGCGCGCCTATCTGGCTCGTGACCCATGTGGATTTGCATCGTACCGCGAAAGTGCAAGCGTTCTTGCGCTTCGTGAAGGAGCAAGCGAAAAGCTGGGATATGGCATGACCGAAGGCTTGCGCGGTCATGCAGCGATGCTGTTGTTTTCAATGCTTGTGGCTGGCTCTTTCTCGCTTGGTGCGATGGCGGCGCCGTTCATCGCGCCTGAGTTGGTCACTGCCTTGCGCTTCAGTATCGCGGCCGTTGTTCTTGGCACACTTTGCGCTTTGCGGGGTGAGTTGAATACGGGCATTTTCACAGCCGTCTGGCGCTACATCCTGCTTGGCGGCGTCTTTGCGACCTATTTCGTGCTGATGTTTGAGGGGCTCAAGACAGCGACGCCGGTGTCTGCGGCGGCGGTGTTCACACTGACGCCGATCGTGACAGCGATGGCCTCTTTCGTGCTGCTGCGCCAGATCACCACGCTGCGTATTGCAGGTGGGTTGAGCATTGGCGCGGTTGGTGCGCTTTGGGTCATTTTTCGCGCGGATTGGTCGGCTTTCATGCTGTTCGAAGTGGGCAAGGGCGAAGTCATCTACTTCTGGGGCTGCGTTTGCCATGCGATTTACATCCCGCTCGTGCGTTTGTTGAACCGTGGGGAAAGCGCGATTCTATTTTCCTTTGGCACAACGCTTGGCGGCATCTTGGTGCTGGTGGTGTGGAGCTGGACTGCGCTGTGGAACACAGAATACGCGGCGCTGCCAAACATCGTTTGGCTCACTATCCTCTATGTGTCGATCTTCGCGACAGCGGCGACTTTTGTGCTTGGGCAATTCGCCTCGCTCAGATTACCGGGAGCGAAGGTGATGGCCTACACCTATCTTATCCCATCTTGGGTGATCTTGTGGGAGATCGCTTTGGGCCATGGCACACCGCGCGGGCTGATCTTGGTGGGTGTTGGCTTGACTGTTCTCGCCTTGGTGGTTTTGCTGAAACACGAAGAAACGGGAGGGCGCGATGGCCGATTATCAAAAGCTGATTGATGCAGAGACTTGGGCGTTTATCGAAAAGACGAACGCGTGCTACCCGACAGATACGGCGAGTTATGGCGTTGAAGATCAGCGTCGTATTTATGATGAAATGTGCGCCGCCTTTCGCGTTGACTACCCCGAAGGCGTGACGGCTGAGGATCGCGCCTATGGCGGCGTGCCCTGTCGTCACTACACGAGTGATCGCTGCGATGTGGTGGTGATGTATTTCCATGGTGGCGGCTTCGTCGTCGGCGGACTTGAGAGCCATGATGATGTTTGCGCTGAGATTTGTGCGATCACAGGTCTTGATGTGGTCTCCGTGGATTATCGCATGGCACCGGAGCACAAACATCCTGCGATGTTCGAAGATGCAATGATGGCCACGCGCGCTGTATCTGCTGAGACGGGAAAACCTGTTGTTTTGGCGGGAGACAGCGCTGGTGGTAACCTGGCAGCCTGTGTGTCGCATATGGCGCGCGGCTTAGAGGTGGCGATCAAAGGGCAGGTGCTGATTTATCCGGGGCTTGGTGGTGACTTCGAAACAGGCTCTTATATTGAATTTGCCGATGCGCCGATGCTGACGCGCGATGATATCGTGATTTACCGCGATGTGCGTCTTGCGGGGGAAGAGCCTGTCGGTGATCCGAGTTACGCACCCCTGCATGATAGCAGTTTCGCGGGACTTCCGCCGACGGTGATCAACACAGCGCAATGCGATCCTTTAAGCTCGGATGGTGCGGATTATGAGGCGGCTTTGCGCGCTGCAGGCGTGCTTGTGTACTGCGTGGATGAGCCGGGTTTGGTACATGGCCATCTGCGTGCGCGACATATGTCTTCGCGCTCAGCCGCAAGCTTTAAGCGCATCACGCAAGCGATTGCTGCGTTAGCTGATGGGGCGTGGCCCTATTGAGGGGGGCGCGATTTTTCTAGAAAAATCAGGGTCTCAAGCGGAGAGGAAAGCGCTTGCTTTCATGCTGTCAGGGATTGGCACGCCGAGACGATTTAGAATTGTCGGGGCAAGTTGCAGTTGGTGCAGCGCAGTGTCTGCGTCGGGTCCTTGTGCCTCTCCGAAATAATAAAGCGCAAAGTCTTGTTGCAAAGGATCGCGCCCGCCGTGATGTCCACGCGCATCTTGCCCGTGATCTGCAGTTACAATAACCTCATACCCCATCGCGCGCCAGCGTGGAATGAAAGGTGCGAGCATCTCGTCCATGACAAAACACGCGTGATCCATCTCATGGCTTTCATGCTGAAAGCGGTGCCCCATACTGTCCAGCGTACATGTGTGCAAAATGCCGTAGTTGAGATTGAACCGTCCGGCGAGGTTGGTGAGCGTCGCGAAGAGGTCCAAGTCTGAAGGGGTCATTTGATTGGCGTGACCATAGCCCGTCATGGAATGGAACCGACCGTGGTTAATGCTCAAGCTTTCAGGCTCATCATACTCAATATCGCGCACGTAATCGAAAGGATGGCGATTGAAAAACTCCGACCAGAAAGAGTGGGTGACAGCCCCCGTCACGCCCCCTGCTTTTCTGATCTCAGAAAAGAGGTCTGGCTTGTCGATGCGAAAAACATTGCCGTTGCCTGTGCAGCCGTGTTCCTGCGGGGTGACGCCTGTGTGGATCGACGCGTAGCAGCTGGCCGAGATTGACGGCAGCACGCTGCTCATTGTCCACTTCTGCGCGTCGCCACTGTCCACCCATCCTTCAAGGTTGCCGAAAAGGCGGCTCCAGTTTCGAAGGGGGACGCCATCGAGGATAATGAGGAGCAGTTTGTTGTTCATGGGATTTTTGAGTTTAAGGGCAAGATGAAGCGCGAGGTCAGTTCCCTGCACTTTCCATCTTGCGTGTTGCAATGACGTTTTCGAGCCAGCCGAGTTTCATTTCGGGAACCGAGCTGAGCAGCAAATCGGTGTAATCATCAAAGGGTGGGTTGAGCACTTCGGACTTTGTGCCATAGCGCACGACTTTGCCTTGATACATCACCGCGATACTGTCGGCGATCGCACGCACGGTGGCGAGATCGTGGGTGATAAAGAGATAGGCTACATCTTCGCGCTTTTGCAGATCCAAAAGCAGTTTCAGGATGCCGTCTGCAACGAGCGGATCAAGGGCGGATGTGACCTCATCACAGATAATGAGTTTGGGCTTCGCAGCCAAAGCGCGTGCGATGCAGACGCGTTGTTTTTGGCCACCGGAAAGTTCGGCTGGATAGCGATCAATAAAGCCATCGCCCAT
>CAYQZI010000120.1:6766-9281 GCA_964421835.1 uncultured Planktotalea sp. | reverse complement strand
CGATCACCGCCCGCAGTTGCGATACCGCCCGCTGTTCCAGCCATCACTCCCATTCCAACGCTCCTTTTTTCCACTCATAGGCAAAGCCCGCAGTCAGGACCCCAAGGAAGATCATCATCGACCAGAACCCGACCATGCTGACGTCTTTAAACGCCACGGCCCAAGGGAACAGGAACGCGATCTCAAGATCGAAGATAATAAAGAGGATCGAGACCAGATAGAAACGCACATCAAACTTCATCCGCGCATCATCGAAGGCGTTAAATCCGCATTCATAGGCCGACACTTTCTCAGGGTCAGGATTGCGCACAGCCAACACGATCGCGGCTAGTATGAGAACAAGGCCCAAACCAATGGCAACGGCCAGAAAAATGATAATGGGGAGGTATTCTCTTGCTATATCTTCCACGAAGAACGGGTCCCTTCGGTATGTGCGCGCTCTGACTTGGCAGGCTCGGCGCGCTCAAATGGCTAGTTTGGCTTAGGTGGGGTTTACCGAGCCGCGCACAGAGGGTCAACTCCACGCCGACAAGAATTGATAACGCTCACAAATCCTTAATGCCCTTGTTTTTATGACGATCACACCGATTGAACCAAAAATGTGACAAATCCAAAGTGATGAAGTGAAAGCCACCGCAGTTTTTTGTGATCACAAGCCTTAGAGTCGGCGCTCAAGTCTTAAGCGATTCCAATAAAGCGTGATCGTTAAGAACACGTAAGTGCTCACTCGCCCATGTTTTTACTCTGCTTGATCCATTGTGGTGTCCGTTTATCGAAAAACGCGTTGATCCCTTCAAGCGATTCAGGGCTTTCCCAACGCTGCGCGAGCGCGTAAATCGTGTGTTCGATAACATCCTGATCAATGGGCTTCGTGAGATTTCTAATCAAAGCCTTTGCATCTGCAACAGCACCCGGCGCGCAGGACAAATAGGGTGTGACCTCTGCCTCGATTGCCTTGTCCAACGCCTCAGGCGCGACAACCCGTGCGAGCAAGTTCAAATCGCGTGCTTCGTTTGTGTCAAAGCGCCGGCCTGACATGAAAACGCGGCGCGCTTTCGCGGCCCCCATCCGCGCGACGACATAAGGCCCGATTGTTGCAGGGATCAAACCAAGCCGCGTTTCTGTGAGCCCCATCAGCGCACCTTCTACGCCAATCGCGATGTCACACACGCTCGCAAGTCCGACGCCGCCGCCAAACGCATTGCCGTGAATGCGTCCGATCAGCGGTTGTGGCAAAGTATCAAGGGCTTGCAGCATATAGGCAAGCTTACCCGCCTGCGCACTGCGCGTCTGTGGATCCATATCCATCTGAGCGCGCATCCACGCCAAATCCCCTCCTGCACAAAAGCTTTTGCCCTCTGCGCTCAGTACAACCACACGGATCGCGCGATCCTGCGCGATTTGCTTGGCGGCGGTCAACAGATCATCAAGCATCTGTTCCGACATTGCATTATGCTTGTCCGCGCGCGCCAGAACCAGCTGCGCAACACCGCGTGCATCTGTGCTGAGCTTAATCGTTTCAAAACTCATGATATTGCTTTTTCTCGCATGCCAAGCGCCATTTTTGCAGCGCGCGACAGCACGTCATGATCCAGACCCGTTTCATACCCCAACTTCTGCAAACGCGTCGCAACCAATTCTGTCGCAACATTACCAGACGCCCCAGGTGCATAGGGACAGCCCCCCAGCCCACCAATCGAGGTGTCAAACACCCGCACGCCTTCGCTCAGCGACGCCTCAATATTCGCCAAAGCGCGCCCGCTGGTGTCGTGATAATGCCCTGCGAGTTTCGCCTTTGGCACCGCTGCTTTTACTGCGCGCAGCATTTTGGTGATTTCATGTGGATGAGCATGCCCCGTGGTGTCGCCCAAAGACAGCTCATAACAGCCCATCTCATACAGCGCATGCGCCACAACTGCGCTTGCCCCTGGATCAGTCGGACCATCATAGGGACAATTAACTGTGCAAGAAATGTAGCCACGCACCGGAACACCCTGCGCTTTCGCCGCTTCAATGACAGGGGCAAAGCGCTCCAAACTCTCGGCGATGCTTGCGTTGATATTTGCCTTCGAGAACCCTTCGCTCGCAGAGCCAAAGATCGCCACTTCATCCGCGCGCGCCGCCACTGCGCCCTCAAAGCCACGCATATTCGGTGTCAGCGCCGCATAGGACACCCCGTCTTGGCGTTTGATCCCGGCGAGCACCTCAGCACTCGTCGCCATTTGTGGCACCCATCGCGGACTGACGAAACTCGCCACCTCGATCCTTTGAAATCCCGCTGTGCTCAGCACATCGACAAGCGCAATCTTGTCCGCAGCAGAGATAAGACCTGTCTCATTTTGCAACCCATCGCGCGGGCCGACTTCAAACAGGTCTATGCGCGCACTCATTTCGGCATCTCCCAAGCAGGATAGTAGTCTTGAGTATAAAGCTCTTCGCTCTTTTTCGGCAGGCTTTTCTGAAACGCGTCGCGCGCTTCAAGCTTTTGATACCATGCTGCAACATGCGGATGCTG
>CAYQZI010000120.1:0-6666 GCA_964421835.1 uncultured Planktotalea sp. | reverse complement strand
ATCGTTTCGGCAAAATGCACCCAAACCAACCAATCCATCCGTTCAGGTGATCCCTGCGCGCGCCCTAATCCAGCCTCAGGAAACTGCTCGCACAGATACTCTGTGATCGCCCCCGTTTCGAACATCCTTTGCCCGTCAATCTCAAGCGCTGGGACACGTCCGGCAGGCGAGAGTTTCAGGTAATTCGGATCGCGCAAGCTTTTGTCAAAACCGCGGACAGCAATCTCAAACGGAACGCCAAGCTCGTGCAGCAACCAAAGACTGCGCATCGAACGCGTTTGCGGCGCATGGTGCAAAATGATCTGGCTCATGCTCATGCCCCTTGTTCCGTTTCAAGGCGGATCAAGGCGGCACCAGCCTCAACTTGATCACCTTCTTCAACGAAAACTTCGGCAATGACGCCAGAACGCTGGGACAGCAAAGAATGTTCCATTTTCATAGCCTCAAGCGCGCACAACGGCTGATCAAGCGCCACATTTTGTTCAATTTTCACAAGCATGGATTTGACTACACCGGGCATTGGTGCAACGATAATGTCCGTGTTTCCAGATGCCGCGCTGCTTTGTTGAAGCGGATCAACGCGGGTGAAGCTCGCCCCATCTGGACCAAAGACGTGTACCTCGCCCTCAATCGCCAAAGCTGGCTTTGCGCGCTCACCTTCAATCCACCAAGCGTTGTTTTCGAACCGCGCGAGAGCCGTCCCCAACGGCGTCACGATCTCGGCCTCATTGGCCTTCGTGAATAACAAAGAACACGTCAGCGCCTCTTGCTCTAATGTAAGCTCAATCTGCCGCTTCAACGGGTGCCAAAGGGAAAAGCCGGTCTCTGAGCTTTCGGGATCAATATCAGCCACGCACAAAACAGCACTTGCGAGCGTTGCCAATGTCAGCTCTTCCGGCTTCGTTAACGCAATTTGATCACGCGCAATCAGCCCTGTATCAACGTCCCCTTTCGAAAATCCTTCATGACAGGCCAGAGCAAGTAGAAAATCTAAATTCGTCACAGTTCCAGCCACTTGCGTCGTTGCCAAAGCATCGCGCAGCTTGTTCAACGCACTGGCCCGCGTTGCGCCATGCACCGTTATCTTAGCAATCATAGGATCATAGAACGGGCTGATCTCGTCGCCGCTGCGCACGCCAGTGTCAGAGCGCACGCCTTCGGGAAAACGAAGGTGTGTTAAGCGCCCCGTCGCTGGCAAAAAGTCCTTCTGAGCGTCTTCCGCATAAAGCCGCGCCTCAAAGGCATGGCCATCAATCTTTAACGCATCTTGTTGCAGTGGCAGCGCTTCGCCAGAAGCGACCCGCAGTTGCCACTCGACCAAATCCACACCCGTAATCGCTTCTGTCACCGGATGTTCAACTTGCAAACGCGTGTTCATCTCCATGAACCAGAACCCGTCCGTGCGCAGCCCGTCAGAGCCATCGACAATGAACTCGACCGTGCCGGCACCAGAATAGCCGATCGCTTTCGCCGCGCGCACAGCCGCCTCGCCCATTGCCGCGCGCATCGCGTCGTTCATTCCGGGTGCAGGTGCCTCCTCAATCACCTTTTGATGTCGCCGCTGAAGCGAGCAATCGCGCTCGAAAAGATGCACCGCGTCTGCACCATCTCCAAACACTTGGATTTCTATATGACGCGGTTTCGTTACGAATTTCTCAACAAGAACATCAGAATTTCCAAAAGCCGCTTTCGCTTCCGAGCGCGCGCTGCTCAGCGCTGCTTCAAAGGCACCCGCAGACTCAACAAGTCGCATTCCCTTACCGCCACCACCTGCAACGGCTTTGATCAAGACAGGATAGCCAATCTCGCCAGCTTTCTTCGCAAGCAAATCATCGCTTTGATCGGCCCCGTGATAGCCGGGTACCACAGGCACACCTGCCTTTTCCATCAATGACTTAGCAGCGTCTTTTAATCCCATAGACCGGATCGCATTTGCGCTGGGACCAATGAAAGTTAGCCCAGCCGTTTCGACGGCCTCAACAAACTCTGGGTTCTCCGACAAAAAACCATAGCCCGGATGAATCGCCTGCGCACCCGCGTCAAGCGCAGCTTTGACAATAAGATCACCGCGTAAGTAGCTGTTAACAGGAGCAGAACCACCGATATGAATGGCATGATCTGCCATCTCCACATGTCGAGAGCGTGCATCTGCGTCGGAGTATACCGCGACACAACGGATCCCAAGCCCTTGTGCAGTCTGCATGATCCGACAAGCAATTTCGCCGCGATTGGCAATAAGGATCGTATCAAACATATATATTTTCCAATTTAATATCAGATACTAATGACATGAAGTGAATGTAAAACATGAGCTTTAACCCTACATGCGAAACACGCCGAAACGTGTCTCTTCGATGGGTGCATTGAGTGCCGCTGACAAACTTAACGACAACACATCGCGCGTCTTGCGCGGATCGATAATCCCATCATCCCAAAGGCGCGCTGACGCGTATAAGGGGTGGCTTTGCTCTTCAAACATTTCAAGGGTGGGTTGCTTGAACCGCGCCTCTTCTTCAGCGGACCAAGTGCCCCCTTTACGCTCTATCGCGTCACGCTTGACCGTCGCAAGAACGCCCGCGGCCTGCGGCCCGCCCATCACTGAAATGCGGCTATTTGGCCAAGTCCACAAGAACCGTGGCTGATAAGCGCGCCCGGCCATACCATAGTTTCCCGCCCCGAAAGAGCCGCCTACAAGCATCGTAATCTTTGGAACCGAGGTCGTCGCGACGGCTGTCACAAGCTTAGCACCGTGCCGCGCGATACCCTCATTCTCGTACTTTCGTCCAACCATAAAACCGGTGATATTTTGCAAAAACACCAATGGGATCTTACGTTGCGAACAAAGCTCAACAAAATGCGCGCCCTTTTGAGCCGCTTCAGAAAACAGCACGCCATTGTTCGCGATAATTCCAATGGGACAGCCTTTGAGATGGGCAAAGCCTGTCACCAAAGTCTCCCCATAGCGCGGTTTAAACTCATCAAAACGCGAACCGTCCACAACGCGCGCGATGACTTCGCGAATGTCATAAGGCCTGCGTAGATCGGCAGGAACAACGCCAAACAGCTCTTCAGGATCATAGGCGGGGTCTTCGCTTGTCTGCCAATTCACAGTGCTCGGTTTGCTGCGATTCAAATGACTTACAGCACGGCGCACAAGGGCGAGCGCATGGGTGTCATCCTCAGCCAGATAGTCCGCAACACCAGAGAGGCGCGTATGCACATCGCCGCCACCGAGATCTTCGGCGCTCACCACCTCACCCGTCGCGGCCTTCACCAAGGGAGGCCCGGCAAGGAAAATCGTCCCTTGCTCGCGCACAATGATCGTCACATCGCTCATCGCGGGCACATAGGCCCCGCCTGCTGTGCAAGAGCCCATGACAGCCGCGATCTGTGGAATGCCCTTGGCGCTCATTCGCGCTTGGTTGTAGAAAATGCGACCAAAGTGATCGCGATCTGGGAAAACTTCATCCTGATTGGGCAAGTTCGCCCCACCACTATCAACAAGGTAAATACACGGCAGATTGTTTTCTTCAGCAATCTCCTGCGCGCGCAAATGCTTTTTCACGGTCATCGGGTAGTAGGTGCCGCCCTTCACAGTCGCATCATTGCAGATGACCATCACTTCTTGCCCTTCGACCGTGCCAATGCCCGCAATCACCCCAGCACTTGGAGCGACGCCGTCATACATGCCATGCGCAGCCGTCGCACCGATTTCGAGAAAAGGCGAGCCGATATCGAGAAGGTTGGCAACGCGCTCTCGGGGCAGCATTTTCCCACGCCCCACATGGCGCTCGCGCGACGCCTCTGGCCCACCCTTAGCAGCTTGTCCCGCAACCTCTGCGATTTGTTCAAGGGCGGCTTCATGTGCGGCGACATTGGCTTTGAACTCCCCAGAGTTGGGAAGCGCTTTGCTCGTAAGCTTCATGAGTGACCTTCCAATTGTGCACGCGCACGTGCCTTAAGTTCTTTGCGAATGACTTTGCCTGTCACCGTCATCGGCAACGTATCTAGAAACTCGATTTCCCTTGGGTAAGAATAGCTTGCGAGACGTTCTTTGACGAATGCCTGAAGATTTATTGCCAAATCGTTACTAGGAGAAATTCCCTCTTTAAGCACCACAAAAGCCTTCACAATTTCTGTTCGCAGCGAGTCAGGCTTGCCAATAACGCCGACAGTGGCGACGCTGTCATGTGCGAGTAAGCAATCCTCGATTTCGGCAGGACCAATGCGGTAGCCAGAAGAGGTGATCACATCATCCTCACGCCCGACAAAACGAAGATAACCCTGCTCCCAAACCCCGCGATCGCCGGTCAGCATCCAGTCGCCTTTGAACTTTTGTCGTGTTGCGTCTGGCCGATGCCAATACTCCAGCATCATAGAGGCCGCCCCTTTATGCACTGCGATATCGCCTTCGTCGAAAGTCGGCTCACCCGCGTCATCGAGCACTGCGATGTCAAAACCTGCGACGGGTTTGCCGATACAGTTCGGTCGCGGCGTGAAGAGCGCAGCGCTGGAGCTTGCCATCATGTTACATTCCGTTTGGCCGTAGAACTCATTGATCGTAATGCCAAAAGCGCGCTGGCCCCAGTCCAGCATTTCTGCACCCAACGGCTCGCCACCGGAAGCGATGGAGCGCAGCGATGTGACCTCGACATTCGCCGCTTTGAGCATGCGTAAAGCTGTGGGCGGGAAGAAGACATTGCGCACAGGCGCGTGCTTGAGAACCTCGCAGCACGCTTGCGCCGTAAATTTGGGCAGGCGCGCAGCCACGACTGGCACACCAAGAGCAAGTCCGGGCATCAAGACGTCAAAGAGACCGCCAATCCATGCCCAATCCGCAGGCGTCCACAGGCAATCGTCAGGCTGGCCGAGGAAATCATGGCTCATGACGACACCTGGCAGATGCCCTGTCAGCATTTTATGGCCATGCAGCGCCCCTTTCGGCGCGCCTGTGGTCCCAGAAGTATAGATGAGGCACGCCGGATCATTCGGGCCAGTGCTGGCGATCCTGAGCTTCGCGTCGATCTCAACCTGCACATTATCTGGCACAAGCGCCGCTGCGCTCATATCGCGTTTGGCGTTCTCAGCATCGGTAATGATCAGGGACACACCCGCATCCTGTGTCCGCGAGTTAAGCGCATCAGATTGAAAAAGCGTAAAAAGAGGGACTGAAATAGCGCCTATCGACCAAATCGCGAGATGCGCAGCGGCGGTCCAAGCATCTTGCGAGCGCAGCACACCAACGCGATCGCCGCATTTAAGGCCCTGTGCGCTCATCGCTCGCACGAGTGCGACGCTCATCGCCTCCAGCGTTTGGTAGGTTACAGGACCTGTTTCAAGATCGTAGATCGCAACTTTTTCAGGCGGATGTGCCAGACATTGTTGCGCCATATTCAACTGCTCTGGCAGGTTCCATTGAAACGCAGCGCGTAAGTCTTCATAGCTTTGAGTTGGGTTCAGCATATCAAGTTTCAGGCTTGCTCAAAGGCGCGGCGCCAAGTCGGACTTTACCGTAGCGGCTTGCCTCATAGACCTCGAAAGCACCCTTTGAAGAACTGCACGTTACAATCAACCAAACACCCTTTTGCTCAGATGGTTTTGCAGCGCAATCCGTGGCTTGGCGCTCAGCCCCCCCTTGAAGGTAGTTAGCAGCCGCACGATTGATCACATCACTTTCCGTCAGATCTGAAACGTGCCACCCCGCCCGCACACCAAAGAAAGCTGTCGCCACTGTGAGCGCCGCAATGGGCGTCCAAAGCAGCCAACGAGGCATTAGCCCATCGCTCCCATCAGTTCGCGACCAATCAACATGCGGCGGATTTCCGACGTGCCCGCGCCAATCTCCATCAGCTTGGCATCGCGAAAGATCCGCGCGACTGGGCTGTCATTGAGGAACCCCGCACCGCCCATCGCTTGCACCGCTTGATGCGCCACGACCATCGCTTCTTCAGAGGCATATAGCACACAGGCCGCTGCATCTTGGCGTGTCACCTTGCCTTTATCGCAAGCGCGCGCGACCTCGTAGACATAGGCGCGCGCAGTGTTCATTTTGGTATACATATCCGCGATCTTGCCCTGCATCAGTTGGAAATTGCCAATGCTTTGGCCAAATTGTTTACGCTCGACCATGTAGGGCATGATTTCATCAAGGCAGGCCGCCATGATGCCTGTGCCAATGCCAGAAAGCACAACGCGTTCATAATCGAGACCGGACATCAAAACGCGCACGCCTTTGCCCTCTTCACCCAAGACATTCTCAAAAGGCACCTGAACGTCGTCAAAGATCAGCTCAGCCGTATTGGACCCGCGCATGCCAAGCTTGTCGAAATGATTGGAGGTGGAGAAGCCCGTCATCGACTTTTCGACTAGAAAGGCGGTCATGCCTTTCGAGCCAGCCTCTGGATCTGTCTTGGCGTAAACCACAAGCGTGTCCGCGTCGGGGCCATTGGTGATCCAGTATTTATTGCCATTGAGACGGTAGTGATCGTTGCGTTTCTCTGCGTGCAGCTTCATCGAAACCACATCAGAGCCAGCAGAAGGTTCTGACATGGCAAGCGCGCCGACATGTTCGCCAGACACAAGTTTTGGCAGGTATTTCGCCTTTTGCTCTGGCGTGCCGTTGAGATTGATTTGATTGACACACAGGTTTGAGTGCGCGCCGTAGCT
>CAYQZI010000119.1:0-9422 GCA_964421835.1 uncultured Planktotalea sp. | reverse complement strand
GATGCGGATTTGAGTGGCTATGAGTTGGTGCTTGCGCCCGGTCTATTGGAAACTCCAGACAGTTTGCTGGACTACAAGGGTGTCGCGCTTATTGGGCCGCGCACGGGGTCCAAAACGTCAGAACTCAGCATTCCAATGCCAATGGGTCCGAATATCAAAGGGCTTGATTGCACTGTTTCACGTGTTGAGAGCATGCCGCCTTCTGCGCGCGTGGACCTAGAGAATGGCGGTGCGTTTCTGCATTGGTTCGAAGAGTTGGAGAGCAAGGCCGATGTTGCCTTGCGCACGTCCACCGGCGCGCCCGCGATTGTGCGTGCAGCTGGTCTTCACTACATCGCTGGGTGGCCTGAGCCGTCGAGCTATTTGGATATCTTGGAGGGTCTGGCGCGCGAAGCGAACGTCCCGACACAGCGTTTGCCGAGCGGCTTGCGTTTGCGCGAAACCGAGACGCACCGCTTCTGGATCAACTACGCACCAGAGACGGTTGAATACGATGGGAAAACCATCGCGGCTGCGGATGTTTTTTGGGAAACAAAAAACGACAACATCAAAAAATAGGGAGCCAAAAGGCTCCCTAGGTTCGCAAATTCAAGCTCATCGTTAATCACCGCTCGGAATATTTTTTGCCTGCGGCCTGATTTGCGTCAGAGGCCCCCTCAAGGGCCTCGTGACTGAATTTCTAGGCACCCGAATTTTCTAGAAAATTCGTTCCCCACCGCGCTCAACTACAACCCGAGGTCCCACCACAGGTGTTGCACTTCATGCAGGTGCCATTGCGCACAAGCGTGTAATTACCACACTCACCACATGGGTCTCCTTCATAGCCTTGCATCTTCGCTTTGGTGCGTTGATCCAGCCCCGTGGCTGTGCCCACTGCCGCTGTGCTTGTCGCAGCGGGCATCGCGGCCGCGACGCTCACTTCAGGCACCAAGGTTTGCAAAGCTGTAACCGGGTCAGATGTTCCGCTCAGCGCAACCGCACCCGCTTGGCCACCCTGCAACACCACCAGTTCCTGTGGCAAACGCTTGCGCAGATAGCCGGTCGAGCTGATTTGCTTAAGCACTTCCAGAGAGTTGCTCGCAGCGGCTTCAGACAGTTCAGACACGTTGCTCACGCCCTCTTCTGCACCGCGCCCAAGATCATCAAAGGACGCGCCTTCCGGCTTGACGTGCGCAAGGTCCGTGCGGTCCAAGTAGGACACAGCCAATTCGCGGAAGATATAATCTAGAATAGACGTCGCGTTTTTGATGCTATCGTTGCCCTGAACCATGCCCGCAGGCTCAAACTTGGTGAAGGTGAATGCATCCACGAACTCTTCCAGCGGCACGCCGTATTGCAGACCTACAGAGACCGCAATCGCGAAGTTGTTCATCATCGCGCGGAACCCCGCACCCTCTTTGTGCATGTCGATGAAGATTTCGCCAAGCTGGCCGTCCTCATACTCACCTGTGCGCAAATAGACTTTGTGGCCCCCAACAACCGCCTTTTGCGTGTAGCCCTTACGGCGCTCAGGCATTTTTTCGCGGTTGGATTTGACGATCTCCTTGACGATGACCTTCTCGACGATCTTTTCAGCGATGACAGCCGCTTTTTCCTGAATGGAGCCGCTCTCGAGCACCTCCATCGCTTCGTCATCATCCTCAACCAAGGCCGCCGCGAGGGGCTGGCTCAGTTTGGACCCATCGCGATAGAGCGCATTGGCTTTGACACCCAAGGACCATGACAGCTCATAGGCTTTCTGGCAGTCCTCGATCGTCGCATCATTCGGCATGTTGATCGTCTTGGAGATCGCGCCAGAGATAAACGACTGCGCCGCAGCCATCATGTGAATGTGGCTATCGACGGACAAGAAACGCTTGCCCTTCTTGCCGCATGGGTTCGCACAATCAAAGATGCTGAGGTGCTCGTCCTTGAGGTGCGGCGCACCTTCCAAAGTCATCGTGCCACAGACGTGATCGTTTGCCGCGTCGATGTCCGCTTTGGAGAAACCAAGGTGGCTGAGCAGATTGAACGTTGGATCATTCAGCTTTTCTGCAGGGATGCCAAGAACGCCTGTGCAGAATTCCTCGCCCAGTGTCCACTGGTTGAACACGAAACGGATGTCGAAGGCGGATGCCAAAGATGCGTCGATCTTTGCCAATTCGTTCGCGCCAAAGCCGTGGCCAACCAAAGAGGTGTGGTTGATGCCCGGCGCGTTGCCGATGGAGGCGTGACCCACTGCGTAACTGACAATCTCTTCGATCTGAGCGGAGCCATATCCAAGATTTTCAAGCGCAGCAGGAACGGATTGGTTGATGATCTTGAAATACCCGCCGCCTGCGAGTTTCTTGAACTTGACCAAAGCGAAGTCGGGCTCGATCCCTGTCGTGTCGCAATCCATTACGAGGCCGATGGTGCCTGTCGGCGCGATCACAGAAACCTGTGCATTACGGTAACCGTGCTTTTCGCCCTTTGTCAGCGCATCATCCCATGACGCCATTGCAAGCTTGGTCAGCGTTTGATCCGGGCAGTTCACCAAGTCGAGCGGAACCGGCTTGATCTCAAGGCTCTCATAACCCTCCGTCGCGCCGTAAGCCGCGTTGCGGTGGTTGCGCATGACGCGCAGCATGTGATCGGCATTTTTCGCGTGACCTGGGAAGGCACCCAGCTCAGACGCCATTTCAGCGGAGGTTGCATAAGACACGCCCGTCATCACAGCCGTCAAAGCACCGCAAAGCGCGCGACCCTCATCGCTGTCGTAGGAATGACCCATGTTCATCAGCAAGCCGCCGATGTTCGCATAACCCAGACCCAGCGTGCGGAAGTCATAAGAACGCTGCGCGATCTCTTTGGACGGGAACTGCGCCATCATCACGGAGATTTCGAGCGTCACAGTCCATAGGCGCGTCGCGTGCACATACTCATCCGCTTGGAATTTGCTGTCTTTGTAGAACTTCAGCAAGTTCATAGAGGCGAGGTTACACGCTGTATCGTCGAGGAACATGTACTCAGAGCACGGGTTGGAGCCGCGAATTTCGCCGTCCTCTGGGCATGTGTGCCATGCGTTGACCGTGTCGTGGTACTGGATGCCGGGATCAGCACAGGCCCAAGCGGCGTGACCGATGTCTTCCCATAAATCGCGTGCTTTGATTGTTTTCGCGACAGTGCCGTCAGTACGGCGGATCAATTCCCAGTCGCTATCGCTCTCAACTGCTTTCAAGAAGCTGTCTGTGACGCGCACAGAGTTGTTGGAGTTCTGACCGGAGACAGAAGCGTAGGCTTCAGAATCCCAATCCGTGTCGTATGTCGGGAACTCAATGCTCGCATAGCCTTGCTTTGCGTAATCGAGAACGCGCTTCACATATGTCTCTGGGATCGCTGTCTTCTTGGCTGCGCGGATAGCCGTTTTCAACGATGGGTTCTTTTTAGGATCGACACTGTCCTCGGACGAGCCATCCCACGCGCGGATCGCTTTGAAGATCTCGTTCAAGTGCTGTTCGTGCATTTTGGAGCCAGCGACGATGGAGGCAACTTTCTGCTCTTCCTTCACTTTCCAGTTGATGAACTCTTGGATGTCCGGGTGATCCGCGTCGCAGATCACCATTTTCGCGGCGCGGCGCGTTGTGCCGCCAGATTTGATCGCACCCGCTGCGCGATCACCGATTTTCAGGAAACCCATCAGGCCAGAGGACTTGCCCCCGCCTGAGAGCTGCTCGCCATCTGCACGCAGGGAGGAGAAGTTCGTGCCTGTGCCCGAGCCGTACTTGAACAAACGCGCTTCGCGGACCCAAAGATCCATGATGCCGCCATCGCCTACCAAGTCGTCAGAGACGGACTGGATGAAGCAAGCATGCGGCTGCGGATGCTCGTAAGAGGATTTGGATTTCGTCAGAACGCCTGTCTGATAATCCACATAGTGATGGCCCTGCGCAGGTCCGTCGATGCCGTAGGCCCAGTGCAGGCCCGTGTTGAACCACTGCGGCGAATTTGGCGCGGCGCGCTGCGTTGCGAGCATAAAGCGCATCTCATCGTAATATGTCTGCGCATCAGCTTCTGTTGTGAAGTAACCGCCCTTCCAACCCCAATATGCCCATGCGCCAGCAAGTCTGTCGAAAACTTGCTTAGAGGACGACTCGCCCGTGAACCCGTCATTGTCTGCTGCGGGCTCTGAACGCCATAGAAACTCTGGCACGCCTTTTTCTTTGATTTTGGAAGTTTTGTTGGGAACACCCGCTTTGCGGAAATATTTCTGAGCGATAACATCAGAGGCAACTTGCGACCACGAGCTCGGCACTTCGACATCGTCGAGCTTGAACACGATAGACCCGTCGGGATTGCGAATCTCTGAAATGGTCGTAACGAAATCGAGCGATTTATATGCGTCTTCGCCTGATTTGGTGAAATGTCTGTCAATTTTCATGTTACGAGCCTTCCCAATTACTCATCAATCCGTTGCCTGCGCCTGCGCGCCTCGTGCGAGGAAGACATCAAGGCTCCGCCATGCGGGCCAAGTGTCACCACAAAGCTCCGCGTTCCGGCAATGATAGCCGCTTGCGTCCGTTTTCAGTCTTGTGAGTTTGCACCACTATATCTTGTGGCTTACCTGCCTCGCTCCCACAATCTGACGTATTTGACTGCGGACGGTCAATCCAATTTTTTACATTTTTGTGATGTTTTTTGCGTTGACGTGATCTGGCTTTTTGCGGCGTTCGGATGCCAAAGCGATTCAGCCCAATCTACCCCCAGTGCTTGCGGCGAAACGCGAAGCAGAAAAACCTATGTTTGCGGCAGGTTTAACAAAAATTGCTCACCCATGACGCGAAGATTCCCTAACGAGAGGTTAACCCCTTTTGACCATCTGATTAAAAGTGAGGCACGCACAAGATCGTGACATTCTGGCACTAGCAGATACCCTATTTGGCGACTTCCCCTGCGGCAGCTACTACTTGTGGTGTGTAGCGCCCGTCTAACGCTACATTTGGTAGACACATGACGTGTCAACCATTCGCACAAATTTCGATGACTTGAATTTTCTGGTGAAGTGGTCGGGACGGCAAGATTCGAACTTGCGACCTACGGTACCCAAAACCGTCGCGCTACCAGGCTGCGCTACGCCCCGACTGAGGCGCTGTTTAGCGATGTCGTCTCAGGAAGAAAAGCCCGAAAATCACTCTTTGCAAGGAATTGCAGCAGGGCCACCAGAAAAGGCCGGATGTTGCAGCGCATCGCCGACCTGAAAGCCGTAGGTTTTGCTGAGACCGCCATTGATTTCGAGCACCGTAAGAATGCCGTCGCCGCCGGGAATCGGCGTTTCGTCATGAGGAATTGCATTCTCGTGAATATGCTGAATCACGCCCCGCACGTCGGTGAAAATCATATCAAGTGGAATCAGTGTATTCTTCATCCAAAACGCACGCTTGCTTGGCTTTTCAAACACAAAGAGCATGCCGGCGGAGCGCGCCATGCTTTCGCGGTGCATCAAACCTTGCGCGCGCTCGGCTGGGTCATCCGCGAGCTCAACGCTAAACCGTGCTTCGCCAAAGGCGCCTTTGACCAAAACCGACGTGTCCGAACAAGCGCCCGCCGCATGCGCAGTTGCAGACCCCAAGCCCAAAGTGACTGCGGCGGCGACAGCGCCCGCTGTCAAAATCCGACTTAATGTAGTGCTGCTTCCCATGCGTTCACCTCAATTGCCATGAGGCCACGTTTACCATCAATGACACGGATCGCCAATGCTTCGCCGGGCGCAAGATCAGCAAGGCCCGAGCGGCGCAGCACTTCAACATGTACAAAAATGTCCGCATCAGAGCCAAACACGTTGGCAAAGCCAAACCCTTTACCCTTGTCGAACCATTTGACGCGCGCAGGCTGTAGCGCGACATTGCGCAACTGCTCGGGATCGAAATCCTCTAAATCAGGCAACGCCGGTCCTGCATCTGATTTGGGCGGCTCAATAGAGACCACTTCAATCGCCTGGCACCCGCGATCTGTCACTTGCGTGATTATCTCTATGGCTGCGCCATCCGCCACGGAATTCTGGCCAAAGTTGCGCAGCACATTGGCATGCAGCAAAATATCTGCACCGCCTTCTTGCGCAACAACAAAGCCAAATCCTTTAGCTGGATCAAACCATTTCACAACGCCGCGCGCAGTGCGCGTCGTCTCTTCTGTAGCCATAGTCCCACACCAATTTACCGTGTCTCATCCCTGCTGCGCATCTGATGAAATTCAGCCAGACAAAGCAAGCCCTAAAAACGCATATATAACAAAGCTCTAAAATTTCACGTCACACGAAAATCACGGATTTAGGCGTGAAATATCCCATGGCGCAGCAAGGTTTTCGCGCCGCCAAACAAAGCGGTCGTGCAGGCGAAATGCACCATCTGCCCAAAACTCGATCTCGAGCGGCGTGATCCGATAGCCGCCCCAAAAATCAGGGCGGCTGGGCGATGTTCCGTGCTTCGCAGTCACTTTTGCCACCTCCGCCATGAGCGCCGCGCGCCCACTTAAGGGACGCGATTGCTGACTGGCCCAAGCGCCAAGCCGACTTTTGAGCGAGCGCGAATTGTAATACTCATCCGCTTGCGGCCCATCTTCTTTGCTCACCAGACCGCGCACGCGAATTTGGCGGCGCAAAGATTTCCAATGCATCACAAAAGCCGCTTTGCCCGCACTCTCAAGTTCGCCCGCTTTAGCGCTTTCGTAATTCGTGTAAAACACAAATGCCGCGTCTTCGATATCTTTCAGTAAAACCATACGCGCGTTTGGCAAACCGTCTGCATCCACAGTGCTCAGCGCAATCGCGTTTGGATCATTGATCTCGCTTTCTTTCGCCTCTTCTAGCCAAGCTTTGGCGATCAGGAATGGATCATCCCCCGCAAAAATACCGCTTCTGTCCGACATTACACCTGCTCCATGTGCGCTTTATATAGGCTTGCAAAATAGCCCTTAGGCCAGCTTTTCAAGGCAAACAAGAGTGACCAACGGGCAATCGCTTGAAGCGATGCACCCATTGCCCTAAAGACTGGATCAACCACTATTCAATGGAGCGAGTATATGTCCAACGGACTAATGGCCGGAAAACGCGGTCTGATCATGGGTTTAGCCAATGACAAATCCATCGCATGGGGCATCGCAAAGGCCTGCGCAGACGCGGGCGCCGAGCTTGCATTCTCTTATCAAGGCGATGCTTTAAAAAAGCGCGTTGATCCTTTGGCAGCCCAGCTTGGCAGTGATTTTGTTGTGCCTTGTGATGTGGGCAGCGCTGAGTCGATGGATGCTTTGTTCGCTGAAATCGAGAAACGCTGGGGCACCTTTGACTTTGTCGTTCATGCTATCGGTTTTTCAGACAAAAGCGAATTGCGCGGGCGGTATGTGGACACGTCACGCGACAACTTTACGATGACGATGGACATCTCCGTCTACTCCTTCACGGCGATCATGCAGCGCGCCGAGAAATTGATGAACGAGGGTGGCAGCGCAATCACACTCACTTACTACGGTGCAGAGCGGATCATGCCGCATTACAATGTGATGGGCGTGGCGAAGGCGGCTTTAGAAGCCTCCGTGCGCTACTTGGCAGAAGATCTCGGCAAAGACGGCATTCGCGTGAATGCGATTTCTGCGGGTCCGATCAAAACGCTTGCCGCCTCCGGTATCGGCGATTTCCGCTACATTATGAAGTGGAACGAGTACAACAGCCCCTTGCGCCGCAATGTCACCACGGAAGACGTTGGAAAGTCTGCGCTTTATCTACTGAGCGATCTTGGCTCTGGCGTCACCGGTGAAACGCATCACGTGGATGCGGGCTATCATGTTGTTGGAATGAAGGCCGTCGACGCGCCGGACATGTCCAAAGACTAGGCACATGGAGCTCGCCCATCTCATCGCGTTCAACGCAACACTTTTGGCCGCGATCCTTAGCCCCGGCCCCGCGATGCTTTACTTCATCCGCACCACCCTTGCGAGCGGACGGATGGCTGGGCTTTACACCGTGTGGGGCTTGGGCGTAATGGCGGCAACTTGGACCGCGCTGGCGTTTATGGGGCTGGATGCGATCTTTGCGCTTTTTCCTTGGGCCTTCGTTGCGCTGAAAACCATCGGCGCGCTCTATCTGATCTGGATCGCGTATCAAACGTGGAGGCACGCCCGCGCACCTATGGGCGATGCCCCGACCCCGCCAATGCGTGCCTTTCTTGGCGGCGTGTTGGTCAACATGAGCAACCCTAAATCTGTGCTCTTCGCGGGCGCTGTGATCATGGTTATCTTCCCGCAAGGCATGGCCCTTAGCGACAAAGCCTTTGTCGTGTTCAATCACCTTTTGATCGAATGGCTTGTGGGCAGCGCGCTTGTGCTTGCCTTTTCAACCAAACATATAAGCGCAGGCTACTTGCGCGCCAAACCCGTGCTGGACCGGATAGCCGCTTCTGTTTTGGGCTATTTGGGTCTAAAGCTTCTGCTCAGCCGCTAACACCATTTCTTCGGAGACCCCTCATGACCGATCGTTTGCCCCATGAAAAAGGATTTCACGTCAGTTGGGATCAACTTCACCGCGATGCGCGCGCACTTGCGTGGCGTCTGGATGGCAAAGGCCCGGGCGATGGTGCGTGGAAAGCCGTAGTCGCGATCACTCGCGGTGGCATGGCGCCCGCAATGATCGTCGCGCGCGAGCTTGATATTCGCGCAGTCGATACGATTGCTGTGGTCTCTTATCATTCTGGCGGCGGTGCTGCGACGGAGCGGCGTGAAGCCAAAGTGCTGAAAGCGCCTGACGCCGAGCTGATGGGCGATGGCACTGGCATTCTGATCATCGACGATCTGGTCGATAGCGGTAAAACGCTCGAGCTTGTCCGCTCGCTTTACCCCAATGCGCACTACGCTTGCGTCTATGCGAAACCCTCGGGCGAGCCGCAGACGGATACGTTCATCACAGGTGTGTCGCAAGATACGTGGATTTTCTTCCCTTGGGATATGGCACTGCAATATGTGCAGCCCTATCGCGGTCAAGATTAAGCGATGAGCTCCGCGACTGAACACACCTTTGCGCCCCCTGTAATGGAAGCGCGCCGTTGGCTGGACGGGGTCGATTTCCCGCCAGAGCGTCCATTGATCAACGTGAGCCAAGCCGCTCCTGTGGATTTGCCACCCGACGAGATGCGCGCGGCAATGGCGGACATCATCGTGAATGAGCCGCAAGCGCATCTTTATGGACCCGTGCTTGGCCTGCCTGATTTGCGCGCTGAAGTCGCGACACGGTGGAGCACTGCATACGGCTCAAAGATCGATGCAGAGCAAGTCGCGATCACCTCAGGCTGCAATCAAGCGTTTGCCGCCACCATCAGCGCAATCGCGCAGGCGGGCGACGAAGTTCTTCTGCCAACACCTTGGTATTTCAACCATAAAATGTGGCTGGATATGGCGGGCGTTATAGCCAAGCCCTTGCC
>CAYQZI010000118.1:6619-9582 GCA_964421835.1 uncultured Planktotalea sp. | reverse complement strand
GGGGGATCTAGCACCGCTGTGCCGGATCTGTCGATTGAGGTGAGCGATGTGGATGAGATCTATGAGCGCGCGCAAGGCATGGCGCTGGATATAGAGTATCCGCTGACGGATGAGCCATGGGGCGTGCGGCGGTTTTACCTGCGTGATCCTAGCGGCAAACTGCTTAATATCGTGGCTCACAAAGCGCTATAAAAAAGGCCCCGCGAAATCTGCGAGGCCTGTTAATTTTCCACTTTATGTTCGGTTTACTTGCGCGCAAATGCGTCGCGGAAACCTGCATTTTGCACCGCACGCAGCGCGCCATTCACATGAGCAGGGGATGCAAACGGACCTGCAAGCACGATACGCATCTGTTTGCCACCACGAGAGAATTTACCAATGCGCACGGGCAGGCCCATACGTTGGATACGCGCGGCTGTGTTTTGAGCATTGCTTGCAACGCCGAAAGTTCCGACCTGAACAAAACGATTGCCCGCAGCCGCCGCTGGCTTACGCGGCGCACTGGTACGCGTAGAGACGCGCGCTGCTGGCTGACGTACAACCTGTTGTTTTTGAACGCGGCGCGGCGCTTGGCCTTGCGTAGAAACAACATGCTGCCCTTGGCTCCAAGCGGCATTTTGCTGCGCAACAGACGTGTAAGGATACCGCAACCCTGGGAAAGAACGTGTCACATCGCGGCCAGAGTGGCGCACGACCAAGCGGCGCGGCACCGTTTGCGTCCATACAAGATCCATCTGCGATTTGCCGCCAAGGGTTTGATGCGCGCGATTGGGATTCAAACGATCATCCTGCCACGCATCGCGAAACCCTTTGGGCGTGCCCAAAGACAAACGCGCGGCCTGCTGTTGATCATACACATGGCGGGGCACGACGATTGCATTGGGGCTAACGCTTGCGCCTGACATGACCTTGCCATTCACCGAGTGAAACGTCCCGCCAGAAACGGTTCCGGCGCGCACAGCATTGCGTGCGATTTGCGGCGAGCCGCATAGCACATTGCCATTCGTGCGGTTAAGATAGCGTTGGTTGATCCCCGAAATATGCGAACAAGGACCAACCCCGACACCGACGCGGCGCGTATTTGGCACGATGCGCTGAGGCTGGGAGTTTGGTGCGACACGCACAATACGCGGCTGCGTTTGGATCCGGCGCTGAGGGGCAACTGTTGGCGCAGCTTGGATGCGCGGCGCGGCTTGTTGGAAAGTGCTTGGGCGCGGCGCGCGGGCGGTTTGCATGCTCGGCGCGATGCGCTGCTTGACCAAAGGCGTGGACGCAACGGTTCGAACCGGCCGCGGTGCAAGGGCGTTTGCTACTGCGCCGCGCACGGTATTAGGAGTCGTGCGCGTGGGCGCAGGCGCTGGCGCGGCTGGGGTCGCCTGCGCGACCGGAGCGGTGGGCACAATCTGCACCGGCGCAGCTGGCGCTGGCGCGGCAGTGGCTGTTCTTGAACCACCAAGGCTTGGGGTCTGGCCACAAACAACTTCGCGCGAACGCGACACGCGCGGCACCCAGTTTACGTTTCCGTCAACACCCGCTCGGATGTACACGCACCCTTTGCTGTCCACATATTGGTTGGCCGTGAAAGACGATGGTGGCAATTCTGCCGGACCTTTGTCACGGGTCAGCGTTTGCGCGTTCAGCGCGCCAAAGGAAAAACCACAAGTCGCAGCCAAAACGGCCACGGATACGAATCTTTTAACGTTCATTTTCTGCCCCCACAGATGAGCCATAACTTTGGCCCAGATTCGGCGTGAAGTCTAGCTCACCTTATGGTGAAGAGCTGAAAATCGCCTCTATTTAGTGCCAAACATGCGATCTCCCGCATCCCCTAGTCCCGGCATGATATAGCCGACGTCATTTAGCTTCTCATCCAATGCAGCTGTAACGATAGGCACATCGGGATGCGCTGCCTTCATGGTTGCAACGCCCTCTGGTGCGGCAAGCAAGCACAGGAAGCGAATGTTCGTCGCGCCCGCCTCTTTCAAGAGGTTGATGGCTGCGACAGAAGAATTGCCAGTGGCGAGCATTGGATCCACCGCAATCACCAAGCGATCCTCAAGCGCGTCTGGCGCTTTGAAGTAATATTGCACCGGTTGCAGCGTTTCCTCATCGCGGTAGAGCCCGACAAAACCAACGCGCGCGGACGGGATGAGTTCCAAAACCCCATCCAGCAAGCCATTACCTGCCCGCAAGATCGAAATCAGCGCGAGCTTTTTGCCATCCAGCGTCGGAGCATCCATTTCCATCATCGGCGTTTCAATGCGTTTCGTCGTCATCGGCAAACCACGTGTGACTTCATAGGCCAAAAGCTGACTTATCTCGCGCAGAAGCTGTCGAAATACGGCGGTAGACGTCTCCTTTTCTCGCATAAGCGTCAATTTGTGTTGCACCAAAGGGTGATCAACGACGGTCAAGTGATCTGACATGGCTTATGCCTCCAATTTCTTAAGGATTCGTGTACGGGTTTCTGGATCGCAAAAGGCCGCCTGTGCAGAAGTCTGCGCAATTTTGCGAAAAATGTCTGCATCCCAACCAAAAGCGTTAGCTAAATTTAAATACTCTGCGCGCATGTTGGTGTGAAAGAACGGAGGATCATCAGTGGAAACAGTCACAGGAACGCCTGCGCGGCGCAGCGTCTCAATTGGATGGCTTTTCCAATCGCGATAAGCCCCAAGCGCGACATTTGATCCAGGACAGATCTCTAGAACGATACCCTTTTCGGCCAATTCATCCACCAAGGCCGGATCCTCTGCCGCACGCACGCCATGACCGACGCGTTCAACGCCCAGATCATGTACCGCATCGCGCACCTCTTGCGGGCCGCGCCATTCACCAGCGTGGGTGGTTAAGCGCAAACCCGCTTCGCGCGCCATGTCGAAACTATATTTATAGTCGCGCTGCGCACCGACATTTTCATCGCCGCCCATGCCAAAACCCGTGACAAAATCGCCAACTGTTTCTGC
>CAYQZI010000118.1:0-6519 GCA_964421835.1 uncultured Planktotalea sp. | reverse complement strand
GGTGTTTGCAAAACCGTTGTCGCGGCTTCGTAGACGCGCAGGAACGGCACGAACCCCTCAAAGGCATAAGAGCCGTCCGCGTTAAACACCTTGGACAGATCGACGTTCTTTTCTTGCGCAAGGCCGCGAATGAACGCAGGCGGCGCAGCGCCTTCGTAATGAGTGTGCAATTCTACTTTTGGCAAATCGAGGATTGCAGCCAATTTTTCGCTCATCTCGTTCATAGAAAACTCCTTCCGGTGCCGCGCTCGGCTATCCCCAGATGTGCCGCGAGTGAAGCCGCAACATCGCTAAATCCGCAAATCCCAATCTCGCCCAGACCAGCACCATGAACCAGCACAGGCACTTGCTCGCGCGTGTGATCCGTGCCCGGCCAAGTCGGGTCATTGCCGTGATCTGCTGTTAAAATAAGCAAATCTTCTTTGCGCAGGCGCGGTAAAAATTGACCAAGCCATTGATCAAACCGCTCTAGCGCAGCGGCGTAACCCGCGACGTCGCGGCGATGACCATAATCGGTGTCGAATTCTACCAGATTGGCAAAGATGAAATCGCCATTTTCGGCGCTGACTGACAGCCCATCCAAGGCCGTCATCAAATCCGAATCTGGCCCTTTCACGCTGGTATCAATGCCGCTCATCGAAAAGATATCTCCAATCTTTCCAACAGCATGCACTTTCCCGCCAGCGTTTTGAACCCAATTGGTGAGCACGGGTTTTGGCGGTTTTATTGCAAAATCACGGCGGTGCTGCGTGCGCTTGAAATCCGCGCGCAAGGAGCCGACGAAAGGGCGCGCGATCACGCGACCAACGCGCATTTCATGCAAAAGTGGCGCAACATCGGCGCACATTTTCATCAATCTGTCGCGGCCAAACACCTGTTCATGCGCGGCAATCTGCAACACGCTATCGGCGGAGGTGTAGCAAATCGGGTGGCCCGTGCGCATGTGCTCTTCGCCAAGCTCATCAATCACTTTGATTCCGTTAGAATGAGCGTTGCACAAAATTGCATCCGTGCCAGAGGCGGCGCATAAGGCGGCGGTAATCTCATTAGGGAATGCTGGGACGGTTTCGGGAAAATATGTCCACTTCCACGGCACAGGCAGCCCCGCGAGTTCCCAATGACCTGACGGCGTGTCCTTGCCAATCGAGGTTTCGCGCGCCACGCCCCAACGCGCGCTTGGCGTTGAATCTAAGCCCGGAGTTGCGATGCCCGTTGAGAGGCGAACAGCCGCGCCCAATCCGAGCGCGTCCATATTTGGCACGTTCAAACCAACCTGCGCGATGATATGGCCAAGCGTGTTTGCGCCTGTGTCCGGTAGATCGCCATTGAAAAACGCACCCGCATCCGGCGCGCCGCCACATCCAACGCTATCAAGAACGATCAAAAACGCACGCGCCATCAGCGGACCACCTCATGCACAAGGGGTTGTTTTTCTGGCGTTTTTTGCGAAATCTCTATCGCCGCACGGATCACTTGTGCGGCGCGGTCTGCTTGGCTTTCGCGCGCGGCATGAATCCGCGCGAGCGGTTGGCCTTTCGCAATTGATGCACCCAAAGGAGCGACGTCTGACAAGCCCACAGCGGGATCGACAAGATCACTTTCGACCTGCCGTCCACCGCCCAAAGCGACGACTGCAAGTCCCAGCGCTTCGCCGTCAATCGCGCTCACAAAGCCGCCTTCGGTTGCATTTATTTCACGGATCACCGGAGCTTCGGGCAAGTAACGCTGCGGATTGTCCACAAACCCCAAAGGGCCGCCCATCGCCGCGATCATCTTGCCAAATCGCTCGGCTGCTTTGCCGCTGACGATGGCATTGCTTAAAGCTTCACGCGCGGCATCCTCGCTTGCAAAGACACCGCCACTGAACAAAAGCTGCGTGCCAAGCGCGAGGGTCAATTCGTACAGCGGTCCACGCGTCTTTGCATGCAGCACTTTCATCACCTCAGCGACTTCGAGCGCATTGCCAAGCGCGGGCGCAAGAGGCGCATTCATGTCGGTGATCAGCGCGGCCGTCGGGCAGCCTGCTAAATTCGCCGTTTGCACCAAAGCCTGCGCCAGCGCGCGCGCCTCGCTTGCGCTTTTCATGAACGCGCCAGAGCCGACTTTCACATCCAAGACCAGTCCTTGCAGCCCTGCCGCAAGCTTTTTCGACAAGATCGAGGCGGTGATCAAATCAAGGCTTTCCACCGTTGCAGTCACATCACGCACCGCGTAAAGCCGTTTGTCCGCGGGTGCGATATCCGCGCTAGCGCTGACAATTGCGCAGCCCGCTTGATCGACGATCCGCTTGAATTGAAGCTCGTCAACCGAGGTGGAGACGCCTGAAATGCTCTCCATCTTATCGAGGGTGCCGCCAGTATGACCCAAACCGCGCCCCGAAATCATAGGCACATAGGCCCCGCAAGCGGCCAAAGCGGGGGCCAAAACCAGTGACACGCAATCGCCCACGCCGCCCGTTGAATGCTTGTCGAGCACCGGGCCGTCCACATCCCAGCTCAGCGTTTTGCCGCTTGCCTGCATCGCCATCGTCAGCGAGGCGCGGCCCTGCGCGCCCAAACCTTGCAAACAGACAGCCATCGCAAATGCGCCGGCTTGCGCATCGCTAACCGAATAATCCGCAAGGCCGCGCGCGAACCACATCAACGCGTCTGGCTCAAGCGCTTCGCCGCGCCGCAGCGCCGCAATGATTGCGCGCGCATCCACCTATACGCCGTCCATAAAGCTCGAATCGAACGCGCCCGGCAAGAGCTCTGCCACGCTCATTCGTTTCTCTACGCCGTCGGTTGTTGCCAGTGTGACAACGACGTCCCCGCTCGCAAATTCCGCAAGCTTCTGGCGACACCCACCGCAGGGCGGCACTGGCGCGGGACTTTGCGCGATCACATAGACTTCAGTAATCACCCGC
This sequence comes from uncultured Planktotalea sp., assembly GCA_964421835.1. GTDB lineage: Bacteria > Pseudomonadota > Alphaproteobacteria > Rhodobacterales > Rhodobacteraceae > Planktotalea. The sequence continues at coordinate 3,614 of CAYQZI010000118.1, read as the reverse complement.
TCGCCTGCCGCGCACATGGCTGCGATTGCGCCCGCCTCTGCGCAAGTTCCCTCTGGATAGGCGACATTTTCAACGTTGCAGCCTTGGAAAACGGACCCTGATTCCGTTCTTATAGCGGCGCCAACCTTAAAATTCGAATAAGGCGCATGGGCGTTTTCGCGCACTTGGCTTGCGGCGTCTCGTAAAGTCATGTCGGCTCTCCCACCCAAGTTTTGAACGCACCGGGGAGCGACACTTCCAAAAGTTCCAGATCATCAGACGCATCCGAGTATCGGGTCAACATCGATGGCGGCGTCACAAAAGCATCGCCCGCTTGAAGCCTATGCGGATCGCGTCCCTCGCCCTCTAGCGTCATCGTGCCCTCCATCACAAAGGTAAAGTGAATGTCACTGTCATGCGCCGCCCAATCCGGCACGCCGCTGCTGCGTTTCACCACGTGCACCCCTGCCACATCGCCCGTGTTTTGAGCGATAAGAGTATCACGACTGACAAATCCGCTCAGACGAAAATCACGCCACTGTGCATTTTCGGCCATGTGATGCACAAATTTCTGCCCTTGGAATTCACGTTCTGGATTGGCCACCGCATTGGGGAGTTCCATGCCGTGATCGATCGTCGTGACATGTTCGGCGGGCACCCCGATTTCGATCACTTCGATATTGTCCGAAGCAAAGAGCACGCGGTGGCGAATTTCAGGGGGTTGAATAACGCAATTGCCAGCATGCAGGCGAAAGGGCGCACCCTGATCCTCGTAAACCAAATCAACCCAGCCGCGATAACAGAAAATTAATTGAAATCCGACAGTATGGTAGTGAACCATATCCGGCACAGGGCCGCCGTCGGGGATACGAATATGACTAGCGATGATCGAGCCGCCAAGACGATCTGGAATCAAATCGCGGTAGTGCATGCCCGCGCGGCCAACCACCCAAGGGGCCTGATCGGCAAGGCGGCGCACAACAAAGGAATGCAAGGTTTGCGGCAAAACCAGCGGTTCATGCATTTCAGTGATCTCGATCTGCGTGCCACCCGGCGCTGCTTTCGTGCCAGCGCCACCCATATTTTCAGGCATTTCGCAGCGCAAACGCAATGTAACTGGCGTGGCGGTGCTTTGTTGATCCAGTCGCAAGGACACCCCATGCCCGGAAAACACTGCGACCCGAGGATCGTCCGCAGGATAGATCATATCCATTTGAAACCCGAGTTCCTTGGTGAAATAAGCGATATCCGCACGAATATCCGTCGTCGGGCCGCAAATTTCAGCTTTGATATCACTCATCTGATGTCCTCAATCGCGCGAGTCTGCCTCATGCGCATGCCTTAGAGTGTCAATGCACTCACCCATTTGCAAGATATCAAGAAAACTGTATCAAAGAGCGCAGGGACTTTTCAGCGAGAGCGCTTTAGTTTAACATCAAACCAAATTAGCTCCACGGCACAAAAGAGACAGCACATGACGGACAATTCCACGGAGACAGAGACTGAAGCAGAGCGCGCAAAGGCGGCTGTGCGCCAGGCTGCGCTGGATTATCATGAGTTTCCAAAGCCTGGAAAGCTGGAAATTCGCGCGACAAAGCCACTGGCCAATGGCCGTGATCTTGCCCGCGCATATTCGCCCGGAGTTGCGGAAGCTTGCATCGAAATCAGCAAAACGCCAAGCGAAGCAGCGCGGTACACAGCGCGCGGAAATCTGGTTGCTGTGATCACCAATGGCACTGCTGTATTGGGGCTTGGTAACATTGGCGCGCTCGCGTCCAAACCTGTGATGGAGGGCAAAGCCGTCCTTTTCAAGCAATTTGCTGGCATCGATTGTTTTGACATTGAAGTCGATGAAAAAGACCCTGAAAAGCTTGCCGATATCGTCTGTGCGCTTGAGCCTACGTTCGGCGCGATCAACCTTGAAGACATCAAAGCGCCAGATTGCTTTATCGTTGAACAACTTTGCCGTGAGCGGATGAACATCCCCGTGTTTCACGACGATCAACACGGCACAGCCATCGTTGTGGGTGCCGCCGCCACCAATGCGTTGCACGTCTGCGGCAAAAATTTCGCAGATATCAAGATCGTGTCCACAGGGGGCGGAGCAGCAGGAATCGCTTGTTTGAACATGCTCCTTAAGCTTGGTGTAAAGCGTGAAAACGTCTGGTTGTGCGACATCCATGGCCTTGTTTATGAGGGGCGCGAGGTCGATATGAACCCGCAAAAGGCGGCATTTGCGCAATCGAGCGATCTGCGCACGCTGGATGATGTGATTGACGGCGCTGACATGTTCCTTGGTCTGTCGGGGCCAAATGTGCTTAAGCCGGAAATGGTGCGCAAGATGAGCGAACAGCCGATCATTTTCGCCCTTGCCAACCCCAATCCTGAGATCGCGCCGGATGCAGCGCGCGCGGTCGCCGCTGATGCAATTATCGCGACAGGACGCAGCGACTTTCCCAATCAAGTCAACAACGTACTGTGCTTTCCGTTCATCTTTCGCGGCGCTCTTGACGTTGGCGCAACTGAAATCAACGACGAGATGCAACTTGCCTGTATCGCTGGCATCGCCGAGCTCGCGCGTGCCACCACCAGCGCCGAAGCCGCCGCAGCATATCAGGGCGAGCAGCTGACTTTCGGCGTTGACTATCTGATCCCTAAACCCTTCGATCCGCGTCTTTCGGCGGTTGTCTCCTCGGCGGTTGCCAAGGCCGCGATGGAAACGGGCGTCGCGCAAAAACCAGTGGCGGACTTGAATGGCTATCGTAACCATCTGAACGCGTCGGTTTTCAAATCTGCGCTGTTTATGCGCCCCGTGTTCGAGGCCGCAGCTAAGCAATCACGCCGCATTGTCTTTGCCGAGGGCGAGGATGAGCGCGTCTTGCGCGCCGCTCAAGCTATTTTGGAAGAAACCACTGAGACCCCGATTCTAATTGGACGTCCCGAGGTGATCAATGCGCGCTGCGAGCGTGCGGGGCTTACCATTCGCCCTGATCGTGATTTCAAAATCGTTAACCCGGAGAATGATCCGCGCTACCGCGATTATTGGGAGACATATCATAGCATTATGGCGCGGCAAGGTGTCTCGCCGGATATTGCGCGCGCTGTCATGCGCACCAATACCACCGCCATTGCCGCTGTCATGGTCCACCGCGACGAGGCAGACAGCATGATCTGTGGCACCTTTGGCGAATATCGTTGGCATTTAAACTATGTGACGCAAATTCTGGGTGATACCACGCATGCGCCCCATGGCGCGCTTTCTATGATGATGATGGAAGATGGCCCTTTGTTCGTCGCAGACACCCATGTCTGGACCCAGCCAACCCCCGAGCAGATCGCGCAAACCGCCATTGGCGCTGCGCGCCATGCACGTCGGTTCGGGCTTGAGCCAAAGGTCGCCCTTTGTTCGCAATCGCAATTTGGCACGCAAGCCGATGGGCCCGGCAAACGCATCCGCGCGGCTATTGCTTTGCTCGATGAAAAGGGCACCGACTTCACATATGAGGGCGAAATGAAGGTGGATGCAGCGCTCGACGCGGATTTGCGCGACAAGCTGTTGCCCAATGGCCGCCTGACAGGTGCAGCGAACATCTTGATTTTTGGCAATGGCGATGCGGCCTCTGCAACGCGCAATA
>CAYQZI010000117.1:8540-9640 GCA_964421835.1 uncultured Planktotalea sp. | reverse complement strand
ACCAACATTGACCCGGAGCATATGGAGCATTGGGGCACAGAGGAAAACCTGCACAAGGGTTTCCTTGATTTCGTCTCTAACATCCCTTTCTACGGCCTTGCGATTTGCTGCACCGATGACACCGATGTGCAAACTCTGGTGGGCAAAGTCACAGATCGCCGCATCGTAACTTATGGCTTTAACGCGCAGGCTGATGTGCGCGCGGTGGGGCTGTATTATGAAAGCGGAATCGCGAAGTTCGACATTCATTTGCAAAACGAGGATCAAGTGATCGAGGGCTGTTCGCTGCCAATGCCCGGTGATCACAATGTGTCCAATGCTCTCAGCGCCGTTGCTGCTGCGCGCCACCTTGGCATGTCAGGCGATGAAATACGCGAGGCCTTGGCCGCCTTTGGCGGCGTGAACCGGCGTTTCACCAAAGTGGGCGAAGTGAACGGCGTCACGATCATTGACGATTATGGCCACCACCCAACAGAGATCGCCGCCGTACTCAAAGCCGCGCGCCAAGCTTCTGAAGGGCGCGTAATTGCCGTGCATCAACCGCATCGCTACACGCGTTTGCATCACCATTTCGCCGATTTTTGTGCTTGTTTCAACGAGGCCGATGTGGTCGCAATCACTGAAATTTATGCTGCTGGTGAGGACCCGATCGAGGGCGCATCGCGCGATGATCTGGTCGCAGGGCTTATTCGCCATGGCCATCGCCATGCGCGCGCTATCACCACCGAAGCTGATCTTGTGAGCCTGGTTAAAGAGCAAGCCCAACCTGGCGATATGGTTGTGTGCCTTGGCGCGGGTACGATTTCGGCTTGGGCCAATGGCCTGCCTGCGCATCTGGCGGGCTGATGTGCAAAGGTGGCCAAGGACGCAGGGGAAATGAGTGACGTTGCCTTTGTCGCGCTGGTGCTTGCCATCTTTTGCTTGCCGTTCTGCGCGATCTATTTCGGGTTTAAGTCTTATCCCTTGGCCTTTGCGATCTATGCGCTCGCGCTATTAGGCGCGGCGCTGACATTGCACACGATTGCTTTTCTGGACATCAACCAAGAAAATTTCAGATCAAACAGGGATTGGGTAGACCGCGAAGATAACGCGCTGGTCAT
>CAYQZI010000117.1:0-8440 GCA_964421835.1 uncultured Planktotalea sp. | reverse complement strand
ATCTTGGCGCTACTATGGCTTGTCATAGCCAATGTGATCGCGATGTTCCCGTCAAAGGATCATCATTGGCGCAATGCTTATGTTTTGATCGGAATTGGCGTGCCTTTGCTCGGCTGGGTGTGGTGGCAAAATGGCATATGGATCGCGTTGATCGTGCTGGTCGCGGCGATGTCCGTGCTGCGTTGGCCTGTGATTTATTTGATGCGTTGGATGAAGCGGATGTTTGGGCAGGGATGAAACCTCGGGTCTCTTTCCAAACGGCAGAGCGCGCTTTAGACACATGGTAGCACAGATAAATCGAGCATCCCTATGACTGACTTTCCCAACATTCGCGGCAAGATCACATATGATCGCCCCTTGGCGGACCTCACATGGCTGCGCGTCGGCGGGCCAGCGGAGATGTTTTTCCAGCCTGCGGATGTAGAGGATCTTCAATCCTTTCTTAAGGCTTTGCCCTTAGAGGTGGATGTGTTCCCGATGGGCGTCGGGTCGAATTTGATTGTACGCGACGGAGGGATTAAGGGCGCGGTGATCCGCATGGGGCGCGGATTTAACCATATAGAGATTGACGGTGATATGGTGCGCTGCGGCGTTGCGGCGCTGGATGCACATGTGGCGCGCAAAGCAGCGGATGCGGGGCTGGATCTGACCTTTCTGCGCACGATTCCGGGCGCAATTGGCGGCGCTGTGCGGATGAACGCAGGTTGCTATGGCAGCTATGTGGCGGATCATTTTGTAAGCGCCTCTGCCGTGACGCGCGCGGGCGACGTGGTGCAGATAAGCGCCGATGAGCTGGAGTTCGCTTATCGCCAAAGCCACTTGCCGCAAGGCTGGGTGCTGACAGAGGTTGTTTTGAAAGCGCAGCTGGGCGTTCCAGAGCAGCTGCACGCGCGCATGACAGAGCAGCTGAAAAAACGCGATGAAACACAGCCGACCAAGGATCGCACGGCTGGCTCAACGTTCAGAAATCCAGCCGGATTTTCATCCACAGGGCAGGCGGATGATACCCACGAGTTGAAAGCCTGGAAAGTGATCGATGAGGCTGGCATGCGCGGCGCAACACTCGGCGGCGCGCAAATGAGCCCCAAACATTCCAACTTTTTGATCAACACGGGTGGCGCAACTGCCGCAGATTTGGAAGGTCTGGGCGAATTGGTGCGAAAAAAGGTTTTCCAAACTCAGTCAATAGAGCTACACTGGGAAGTGATGAGGGTCGGAGAACCGGCCCCTGAAAAATAAGGGCACCCGCAAAGGGGCCTACAGGCGGAAAAGAGCGTTAAGCTCTGTTTAGTATTTGAGGCACGAGTTGGGAATGTCGAGCAGGCAACCCCGTTTAGTAGCTGTTTTGATGGGCGGACCTTCGGCTGAACGCGAAGTGTCATTGTCTTCTGGGCGCGCATGCGCCGCAGCTTTGCGGGATCATGGATATCAAGTGGTAGAGGTAGATGCGGGCGCAGATCTGGCCCAGCGTCTCAGCGAACTTGCGCCCGATGTCGTCTTTAACGCGCTACATGGGCGCTGGGGCGAAGATGGCTGCGTGCAAGGTATTCTTGAGTGGCTGCAAATTCCCTATACCCATTCCGGCGTGCTTGCCTCTGCGCTTGCCATGGACAAACAGCGCAGCAAAGACGTGTTTCGCACAGCAGGATTGCCGGTTGTAGAGAGCGTTCTCGCGCCCGCCGAAGAGGTGCGCGCGCGTCATGTGATGGACGCGCCCTATGTGGTGAAACCCAACAATGAAGGCTCGTCCGTCGGGGTTTATCTGGTCGATGAGGCGGCAAATGGGCCGCCGCAGCTTGATGATGATATGCCCGACATGGTGATGGTGGAAACCTTTGCGCCGGGGCGTGAATTAACCACGACCGTGATGGGCAATCGCCCGCTGACGGTGACCGACATCTTGACCGATGGCTGGTATGATTACGATGCGAAATACAAAGAGGGTGGCTCGCGCCATGTTGTGCCCGCTGATATTCCGACGCAAATTTGGGATGCTTGCTTGGACTACGCCGTGCGCGCGCACGATGCGCTTGGCTGTCGCGGCGTGTCGCGCACAGATTTTCGCTGGGATGAAAGCCGCGGTCTAGATGGCTTGATCCTGCTGGAAACCAACACACAGCCGGGTATGACCGCAACGTCGCTCTCGCCTGAGCAAGCGCAAAAGGTCGGGATCAGTTTCCCCGAGTTTTGCCATTGGATGATCGAGGACGCCTCATGCAACAGGTGAGCGGATCAGCGTCAAAGGGGCAAAGCGCGCGCGTGCTTAACCGCAGCAAAAAGCGCAAAAGCGATCCCGCGCCGTCGCGTTGGTCCTATCGTTTTCAGCGTCTGATGCTGACGCCTCTGTTTCGCTTTTCGCTACGCGTGGGCATTCCGTTCGCGCTGACTTGTTCGCTAGGCTTTGTTTATCTTGCGGACGAAACGCGCCGCACAGAGCTGCAAGATGTGATCGCGCAAATGCGCGCCAATATCGAAGAACGCCCTGAATTCATGGTGCAATTGATGGAAGTCGATGGCGCAAGTGAAGAGGTCGCCACAGCCATTCACGAAATCGTTTCCATCACATTTCCGATCAGCTCGTTTGATCTCTCTCTGCCGAACATTCAAAAAACTGTCGCTGATCTCAACCCCGTGCGCAGCGCTGATGTGCGCCTTCAAGCGGGCGGTGTGCTCGAAATCGTGGTGGATGAACGCAAGGTTGCCGCCCTTTGGCGCACTCATGATGGGCTGTTTCGCCTTGATGAAGAAGGGGTCTACATCGGCCTCGCGCTTAAGCGAAGCGACTACCCGCATTTGCCCATTCTGGCGGGTGATGGTGCGGATGAAGCGGTGCAAGAGGCGCAGGAATTGACGAAAGTCGCGGGGCCGCTTGGGCCGCGCCTGAAGGGATTGGTGCGCATGGGCGCTCGGCGCTGGGATGTTGTGCTGGATCGCGGCCAACGGATCATGCTGCCAACGGAAAATCCGACGCGCGCGCTAGAGCGGGTGATTGCGCTGAACCAAGTGCAGGATGTGCTCGAGCGCGATTTGGCCCGCGTTGATATGCGCCTTGCGCAGAGGCCAACAATTAGAATGAACGAGAACGCCGTGAAAGAACTATGGCGCATCAAGACGACAGCAGTGGAAGTCTCTGAAAATGAATGATCTTTATAGCTCACAGCGCGCAATGCGTAACATGCGAAAAGCCGCAATGCAGCGCGGCGTTGTTGCGATTTTGGATGTTGGCAGTTCGAAAATTGTTTGCCTGATCCTGCGTTTTGACGGAACCGACAAGCTGAGTGAGGGCGAGGGCATCGGCTCGCTCGCGGGGCAGACCGGCTTTCGCGTGATCGGTGCGGCGACGACGCGCTCGCGCGGGGTGCGCTTTGGTGAAATCAGCGCCATGTCCGAAACAGAGCGGGCCATTCGCACAGCGCTACAATCGGCGCAAAAGATGGCGCAGATCCGCGTTGATCATGTGATTGCGTGTTTTTCTGGTGCCGAGCCGCGCTCTTATGGGCTGGATGGTTCGGTTGATATCGAAAACACCGTTGTGTCCGAGCAGGATGTGGCGCGCGTGCTATCGTCTTGCGATGTGCCTGACTTTGGCCCCGGGCGCGAGGTGCTGCATGCACAGCCTGTGAACTTTGCGCTCGATCACCGCTCTGGGCTCAATGATCCGCGCGGACAGATTGGCCAGCAGCTCAACACGGATATGCATATGTTGACGGTTGACGCCGCAGCGATCCAGAACCTTGCGCACTGTGTGCGCCGCTGCGATCTGGAACTCGCAGGCGTTGCATCAAGCGCTTATGTTTCTGGCATTTCCGCGTTGGTGGAAGACGAGCAAGAGCTGGGCGCGGCCTGCATTGATATGGGCGGCGGCGCGACAAGCGTGTCGATCTTTATGAAAAAGCACATGATTTTTGCCGATGCTGTGCGCATGGGCGGGGATCATGTGACCTCGGATATTTCTATGGGCCTGCAAGTGCCGATGACCACGGCAGAGCGGATCAAAACCGTGAATGGCGGCGTGCATGCAACGGGCATGGATGATCGCGACATGATCGATATCGGCGGGGATACCGGCGATTGGGATCATGATCGCCGGCAAGTGAGTCGCGCCGAGCTGATTGGCATCATGCGCCCGAGAGTCGAGGAAATTCTTGAAGACGTGCGCGCGCGTCTCGATGCGGCGGGCTTTGATCATCTCGCAAGCCAACAGATTGTTCTGACAGGCGGCGGCAGTCAAATTCCAGGCCTTGATGGGTTGGCGAGCAAAATTCTGGGTCAGCAAGTGCGCCTTGGTCGCCCCTTGCGCGTGCACGGATTGCCCGGTGCAACCACAGGCCCCGGCTTTTCCAGCGCTGTGGGTCTTTGCCTTTTTGCGGCGCACCCGCAGGATGAATGGTGGGATTTCGAGATTCTTGAGAACTATCAAGGGCGTTCGTTTAAGCGGGCGATAAAATGGTTCAAAGACAACTGGTAAACCCCACATTTATGTAAAATCGCTAAATGCGGCGGAAATTCGCTGAAAAACTCGCATATTTTGTGGGTTTTTTCGCTTTTTTGCGTGACGTCTATCGATCGCTTGGTTAGTGTGGTGCCTAATAGGCAACAAAAATGGCCCGAAATTGGGCCGGCAGACACAGGCGGACAGAGCATGACATTGAACCTCACGGTGCCAGGACAGGAAGATTTGAAGCCACGCATTACCGTGTTTGGCGTTGGTGGAGCGGGCGGCAATGCTGTCAACAACATGATCGAGAAAGAGCTCGATGGTGTTGATTTCGTTGTTGCCAACACAGATGCGCAAGCGCTGCAACAGTCCCAGTCGCAAAGCCGTGTTCAATTGGGCGTTAAGGTCACCGAAGGTCTTGGCGCTGGTGCGCGGGCCGCTGTCGGTGCTGCTGCTGCCGAAGAAAGCATTGAACAGATCGTCGATCATCTTGCGGGTGCACACATGTGCTTTATCACCGCAGGTATGGGCGGCGGCACAGGCACAGGCGCGGCACCGATCATCGCGCAAGCCGCGCGCGAGCTTGGCGTTCTGACCGTTGGTGTTGTCACCAAGCCGTTCCAGTTTGAGGGCGGCAAGCGCATGAAGCAAGCCGAGGAGGGCGTCGAAGCTCTTCAAAAGGTCGTGGATACGTTGATCATCATTCCAAACCAGAACCTGTTCCGTCTGGCCAATGAGAAGACAACCTTTACCGAAGCCTTCTCGCTGGCGGATGATGTGCTTTATCAGGGGGTTAAGGGTGTCACAGACCTAATGGTACGCCCCGGCTTGATCAACCTTGACTTCGCAGACGTGCGCGCTGTGATGGATGAGATGGGCAAAGCAATGATGGGCACAGGCGAGGCAACAGGCGAGGATCGCGCGATCCAAGCGGCTGAGAAAGCCATCGCGAACCCACTTCTTGACGAAATTTCACTGCGCGGTGCCAAAGGTGTTCTTATCAACATCACAGGCGGTCACGATCTGACGTTGTTCGAACTTGACGAAGCGGCGAACCGCATTCGTGAAGAGGTGGATCCCGATGCGAACATCATCGTTGGCTCTACGCTGGATACGGTTCTTGATGGGGGCATGCGTGTCTCTGTTGTTGCGACGGGCATCGATGCGGTTGATGTGAATAGCGAGCTGCCAGTGCCGCGCCGCTCTATGGCGCAGCCTTTGAAGCAAGCGGAAGAGCAAGCCGCCGCTGCACCTGCGGTGACGATTGCGCCAGTTGCTGCAACTGTTGCGGCCGCTCCAGCGCCTGCACCTGCAGAGCCAGAATTGTTTGACCGGATGAACACGCAGCAGGTTGCTGCATCCGAGCAAGCAGAAGACATTTTCGAGAACGAGGCAGAGGCCTTCCAGCCGGAATTGCCCAGCTTTATTGCAGAGCGAGGCCAAGCGCGCACCGCGCAAGCGCAGCAAGCGGATGACCTTCCGCCGCCCGCCTATCAACCACCTGCGTTCGAGCCTCAGGCGATGCACGAGCCAGAGCAGGCCAGCTACGTTGCGCCAAAAGCGCCGGGGTTGGGCACGCCTTCACCTGAAGCAATGGCCCGCTTGCAGGCTGCTGTTCACCGCGCACCTGCGCAAGAACCACAGTATCAGCAACCCGCCGCGCAAGCGCCAAACGAAGAGGCAGAGCGCCCTCGTTTCGGGATTAACTCGCTGATCAACCGGATGACAGGCCACGCACAAGAGGGCGCACCAGCGCAGCCCGCGCGTCAGCAGCCGTCTGTGCAGGCAAGTCAATCAGCACCTGCGCCGCAGCCGGTCGCGGAAAGTGATCCAGAGCAGGAGCGCATCGAAATTCCAGCGTTCTTGCGCCGACAGGCCAACTAAAATCTGAAAAGCTTCATCTGCTTTCAGCTTGAAAAGGGGTGCTTTTGCATCCCTTTTTTCGTTTCGTGTCAGGGGGTTATCTCGCTCATTTTACTGGGTAAGCAGATTCTCGCCGATACGCGACATTTGCATGTTTCAGACCGTTACAAAGATTGAGTTGAGGGACTCACCGCGCGTCGTTACCAAACTCCTAATGCGCTGGGTTGGGGAATCCGTAGGGGCGTGTCTGGAGACGAGCTTGCAAACGACTATTAAATCACCAGTGCTTTTTGAAGGCGTGGGGCTTCATTCGGGCGAGCCTGTCGCGATGACTGTGCACGCTGCAAGCGCGAACCATGGTATTTGGTTTCGCCGCACCGATGTTGTTGGGGCCGATCCACTTGTTCCGGCACGCTGGGACGCCGTGAACCCGACGCCGCTTTGTACCAAGATCGAAAACCAAGAGGGCACCGTCGTTTCGACGATTGAGCATATCATGGCGGCGCTGAGTGGCTGTGGTATCAGCAATGCGCTGATCGAGCTTAACGGCGAAGAAGTGCCAATTATGGATGGCAGTTCGGCTGAGTTTGTGCGCGGTTTGCTGGCGCAGGGGGTTCAAACCCAAAGCCATTCTGGTTGGGCGTTGCGTATATTGAAACCTGTCGAAGTGCGCACCGATTTAGGCTGGGCGCGGTTAGAGCCAGCACGCAACCTTTCAATTGATTTCGCGATTGAATTCGAAGATGCGGCCATTGGTTCACAAAGCAAAACGCTCAACATGGCGAATGGCACATTCGTGCGCGAGCTGTGTGACAGCCGCACATTCTGCCGCAACTCGGACGTTGAAGCGATGTACGCGCAGGGCTTGGCCAAGGGCGGGACTCTGGAGAACGCTGTTGTTGTCGATGGCGATCAAGTGCTTAGCCCGGGCGGTTTGCGCCATGCGGATGAAGCGGTACGCCACAAAATGCTCGATGCGCTCGGCGATCTTTCGCTTGCCGGAGCGCCGATTCTTGGCCGTTACATCGGCATGCGCGCGGGTCATTCGATGACCAATGCTTTGCTGCGCGCGCTCTTTGCGGACCCAACGGCCTATGAAACAGTGGATTGTGACGCCTCTATTAATGCACATCTGCCCGGTGCTGGCGTGACGCGTGGCGAAATCCCAGCGGCCCATTGATCTCAAACATGTGTGATAGTTGTGAATGCCCCAAGATTTTGGGGCATAGCCATTTTGCATGTGAATATTATGTGCTAGGACCGAGGTGAAAACAGGGATAAAACTCTGACAGGTTCTATCAAAGGTGCTGGAATGAAACGCAAAACTGCGCGTCATATGCTGACAGCCGCTGCGCTGTTAACCTTAACACTTGCCGGATGCGGCGGTGGAAACGGGGGCGCGGTCTCGCGTATCCTTGGCGGTCAGTCGACGATCCCGCTTGAAACCTTCACAGCCGAGCAAATCTACGAGCGCGGCGAGTTCGAGATGGAGCGCTCGAAGGATGATGATGCGGCGTTTTATTTCGGTGAAGTCGAGCGCCTGTATCCCTATTCCGAATGGGCGAAACGTGGCCTGATCATGCAGGCCTTTGCCTATCACAAGGACAAGGACTACGAGAATTCGCGCGCCTCTGCGCAGCGCTTTATCGATGTCTATCCAACCGATGAAGATGCGGCCTATGCGCAATATTTGCTGGCGCTCAGCTATTACGATCAGATCGAGGATGTGGGCCGCGATCAGGGTCTGACCTTTCAAGCGTTGCAAGGGTTGCGCACGGTGATCGAGCGCTATCCTGATAGTGAATATGCAAGCTCGGCAGTGTTGAAGTTTGATCTGGCCTTCGACCATTTGGCTGGCAAAGAGATGGAGATCGGCCGCTACTATCTGCGCCGCGATCACTACACCGCCGCGATCAACCGGTTCCGCGTCGTTGTCGAGGATTTCCAGACCACTACGCACACGCCCGAAGCGCTGCACCGCTTAGTCGAAGCGTATCTATCGCTGGGTCTTACGGATGAAGCACAGACCGCAGGCGCGATCCTTGGCTTTAACTATAAAGGCACGGATTGGTACGAGGACAGCTTCAAGCTGCTCACAGGACGCGGTTTAGAGTTGAAAGCGGCTGGCGATGGTTGGCT
>CAYQZI010000116.1:1342-9737 GCA_964421835.1 uncultured Planktotalea sp. | reverse complement strand
GCGAAAAAGCTTGCCGATCCAGTGCTTTATGAAGACGCACGCAAGGGAGAGTTGGAAACGTGGAACAAGAAATACGCAGAAGTTATGGACGCCCATGGCCGCGCGGAAACCATGTGGATGACCGCACTTGAAAAGCTAGAGGCCGCGCAAGCACAATGATTGACACCGCTTTTTTCATCACCTCTTTCGTCACGCTTTTCGTGATTATCGACCCCATCGGTTTGACGCCCATGTTCGTGGCCTTGACCCAAGGGATGAGCGCGAAACAACGCCGCTCCATCGCGATGCGTGCAACTTTGGTGTCTGCGGGTATCCTCGCGCTGTTTGCGATTTTTGGCGAGGCACTTCTGGGCTTTATCGGCATTTCCATGGCTGCGTTCAAAATCGCGGGAGGTATTTTGCTGCTGCTCACAGCCCTTGATATGCTGTTTCAACGCCGCGCCAAACGTCGCGAGGACACAGCCGAAGAAGACGATGCACTGGATGATCCATCGGTCTTTCCACTTGCTATTCCATTGATCGCAGGCCCCGGGTCCATCGCGACGGTCATTCTTTTGGCAGGTCAGCAAAATGATATGTTGGGCTTCGCGCTGACTTTAGCGGTCACCGTCTTAGTCCTTTGCGTGACGTTTATCTTCTTTCAATCCGCAGGTTTCCTTGAACGTATACTGGGTAAAACAGGCATCGATGTGGTTTCCAGATTGTTGGGCATGTTGCTTGCAGCCCTTGCCGTGCAATTTATGCTAAATGGTCTGCAAGACTTTGGAGTTCTGGGGATCGCCCCTACATAGAGGGAAAGGAGATTCCATATGTCTCAACTCTCGGGCGATGATTTTGGCAATTTGATCTATCTGGTGCTGCTTGGCGGCGTGATTGCTTTTTGGTTTTTCACATCGGGGCGCAACTCGATGAACAAGATCCTCCAACAAATGGCGGTTTGGGCGTTGATTTTCATCGGCGTGATCGCCGCTTACGGTATGTGGGGCGACATTCGCCAGACCGTAGTGCCACAACAGAGCGTGATCAGTGGCGGTGAACGGATCGAGTTGCCCCGCGCACGCGACGGTCATTACTATGCGACGGCTATGGTCAATGATGTGCCGATCCGTTTCGTTGTCGATACAGGTGCAACAGGCGTGGTTCTGCGCAAAGCGGATGCCTTTTCTGCGGGCATTGATCCTGACGCGTTGGCCTTTGTCCGCGAGGCGATGACGGCGAATGGGGCCGTGCGCATCGCTTCTGTGCGCACTGACAGCTTTGGGTTTGAAGGTTCTGAACTACCCCGCTTCCGTGTTGACGTAAACGAGGGGCAAATGTCGCAATCTCTCATGGGGATGAGCTATTTGCAGACCTTTGAGCGGATTGAGATTTCTGGCGGTACTTTGGTTCTCGTTCGGTAGCGCGTTTGGCTGAGCGACCACCAAAAGAGAGTTTAAAGAGCAAGATGAAGCTTCAGTCCTTCTTCGCTTTCATCTGCCAGTTGCCACTTTCTTCGGACCAATATTGCGCCGCGCAGCCCGCATCGGTGAGCGCTTTCCATTGGCCGCGCGCAGCTTGCAACGCATGCGCGTCATTGCCATCGAACAGAATGCAGGTGCGCTCGTAGGTTTTGACCTGCTCGGCACTGATATCCGCGCCATCGATGCACATGGCGCAGGCAGGGTTATTTTGCACCGCGTGGCTTTCGGCCAGCAAAATCGGTTGATCCGCATCCTGCGCACCGCCCGCAAGACCATGGGCGAGGAAATCCACCGGTTTGCCATTCCACAGCGCCTGATCAAGCGCAGCAAGGTGCCCGGCATCGCGCCCGACAACCACGCAGCGCCACCCTGCGCCAAGGGCTTTGCCCAGCAGCAAGGGCAGCGTGGTTTCTAGCGGATTGCGCGTCAGATGGTAGAAATACGCCGCGCCCATATCAGCTCTCGTACATGTCCTGCACAAGGCGGTTCAGCGCCATGACGCCCCAGCCCGTTGCCCCTGTGGGAGCCAACGTGGATTCGGACTTGAGCGAGGCCACCCCCGCGATATCAAGGTGAATCCAAGGGGTGTCATCTTTAACAAAGCGCTGCAAGAACTGCGCTGCGGTGATCGAGCCCGCTGGGCGACCACCGATATTTTTCATATCCGCAATGCGCGATTTGAGCAGGTCATCGTAGGATTGCCCCAGCGGCATGCGCCACGCGCCCTCGCCCTCGGACTTGGCCGCTTTCAGAAACGCATCGCACAGCGCATCGTTGTTAGAGAAAACACCAGCGTTTTCATGGCCAAGGCCAATGATGATCGCCCCCGTCAGGGTCGCCAGATCAATCATCCCCGCAGGCTGAAAGCGTTCTTGCGCATACCACATCACATCACACAGCACGAGGCGGCCCTCGGCATCGGTGTTAATCACTTCAACGGTGTCCCCCTTCATCGAGGTCACAACATCGCCCGGGCGCACGGCATTGCTCGAGGGCATGTTTTCAACAAGCCCGACCAGACCGACAACATTGGCCTTGGCGCCGCGCAGCGCCAGCGCGCGCATCACACCAGAGACAACCCCAGCACCGCCCATATCCATGGTCATATCTTCCATGCCGCCCGCAGGTTTAAGCGAAATACCGCCGGTATCAAACACCACGCCCTTGCCGATCAGCGCAAGCGGCGCGGCGTCTTTTTCGCCGCCATTCCATTGCATCACCACAACTTTAGAAGGGCTATCTGAGCCTTGCCCCACACAGAGCAGCGTGCCCATGCCGAGCTTTTCCAGCTCGGGCTCCTCCAAAACCTCTACCTTGAGCCCAAGGGCTTCCATCTCTTTCAAGCGATCGGCAAATTCGGTTGTTGTCAGCACATTGGCAGGCTCGTTCACCAGATCGCGCGTCATATGCGCGCCTTCAGCGACGGCAAGTAGCGGCGCGGCGTCTGTTTCGACCTCTTCGGGTTTGGCGCACATAACGCTAAGCGCGCGCGCTTTGTCGTCCTTATCCGTCTTATGCGGGTTGAATTCATACGCACGCATGGCGGCCCCAAGCACGATTTGCGCTGTTTTCGTGTTACTTCCTGCAATCAAAAGCGCATCGCCCTCGCCCATGATCTTGCCAAACGCCGCGCCCGTCTTGCGCGCCTCAAGAGCGCTGGGACGGCGATCAAGGCAGAGCACGTCCACTGCTTCTGCGGCCATGCCTGCCGGGAAATTTAAGGTGATCACTTTACCGGCCTTGGCGTCTTTCAGCTTGCCCGCTTCAATTAAGCGCGCCAATGCCCCTTTGCTCAGCCGATTGATGCGCCGCGCGCCTGCATCGAGCTTACCATCGTTTGCCACCAAAACGGCGATGCGACCCTCAAATCCGGCAAGAGCGTCAAGATCGACAGGGCTAAACGACGTAGCAATGAGATTAGGCATGGGGATGCGTTCCTTTTGACAATTTCCACAAGGGATAGCGAGGTTCACGCGGCTTTGCCAGATAGCAGTTTTCCGCGGCGCAAAAATACGCTAGAGATAGAAAAAAAGCAGAGCAAAAATGGGGGCAGTTTTGGCAAGATTCGACAGATATGTGCTGTCGCAACTTTTTGTGCTCTTCGGCTTTTTCTCGCTCGTGCTGGTGTCGGTCTATTGGATCAACCGCGCGGTGATCTTGTTTGACCGCCTCATTGCCGATGGCCAACCTGCGTCTGTCTTTCTGGAATTCACTGCGCTGAGCCTGCCCAATGTCGTGCGGATGGTTTTGCCCATGTCTGCCTTTGCGGCCTCTGTTTACGTGACCAACCGCTTGGCGTCGGAAAGTGAATTGGTGGTGATGCAAGCGACGGGATATTCGCCCTGGCGCTTGGCACGTCCTGTTGTGATCTTCGGGCTGATTGTTGGCACGTTTATGATGCTGCTTACGCAGTATTTGGTGCCGACCTCGCTTGAGCAATTGCGCTTTCGCGAGAATGAGATCAGCGGTACCTTATCCGCCAAGCTGCTGCGCGAGGGGGAATTTATGAACCCGACCGCTGGCGTGACCTTTTATGTGCGCGAGATTACGCCCGAGGGTGTGCTTAAGGATGTGTTCCTCAGCGATCGGCGCAATGCGGATCGCGCGACGACCTATTCCTCGGTGGATGGCTTTTTGGTAAACGAACCCTCTGGCCCGAAATTGGTGATGGTCAATGGCATCGCGCAAGCCCTCAACACCGAAACACGCAGTCTGACCAAGACCCAATTCACTGATTTTGCCTATAGTATCGCAAACCTGATCGATGCCCCCGGCGCGCTGTTCAAGCCGCTTGACCAAAGACCGACGCTCGAGCTTTACCTGACAACTGACATTGTGAGCGCGGCGACAGGCCAAACACCCGGGCGTATCCTTGAAGAGGTGCATGGCAGGATTAACCAGCCAATCCTTTGCGTTGTCGCGGCGCTTATCGGCTTTTCGACGCTGCTTGTCGGCGGTTTTTCGCGCTTTGGCGTTGGGCGGCAAATCATCGGAGCGATTTTGCTGCTTGTATTGGTGAAACTGGTGGAGAGCATTGTCACCGATCCCGTGCGCGCGAATGCGAACCTGTGGCCATTGGTCTATGCGCAAAGTGTGTTCGGCTTTGCCGTATCCATCTTAATGCTGCGCCTTGCTGCGCGCCCTAGGCGGCGGCGCAAGAACGCTTCGCTGAGCGAGGCCAGCGCATGATTTTGCACTTCTATTTTGCCCGCCGCTTTCTGCGCGTGTTTCTGACAACGCTCTTTATCTTTTTGGCGTTCCTGACGCTGATCGATCTGGTGGAGCAGATGCGCCGCTTTAACAGTGACAACATCAGCTTTTCGGATGTGTTTTTCTTAACGCTCCTGAACGCGCCAAGCGGGATTTACCAGATCCTACCGCTGGTGATGATCCTGTCCTCGGTCTCACTGTTTTTGACCCTTGCGCGCACGTCAGAGTTGGTCGTGACGCGCTCGGCAGGGCGCTCGGCGCTGACAACATTGATATCGCCAATGATCGTGTCGGCCATCATCGGCGTTTCGGCGGTGACTTTGTTCAACCCCATCGTGGCTGCAACCAGCAAGCAATTCATCACGCTTGAGCGCGAATATAAGAACCTGGAAACCAGCACAGTCTCGATTGGACGCGAAGGTCTTTGGCTGCGCCAAGGCGATGCAAACGGGCAAACGGTGATCCATGCGCGCCGCGCCACCGAGCAGATGACAACGCTGTTTGACGTCAGTTTCTTGCAATTCAATACAAATGGTCAGCCGCATATGCATATTATTGCCGATCAAGCCAATTTGACGGAGCAAGGCTGGCGCTTGATGAAAACCAAGCAATGGGCGCTTGATACGGCCGACAATCCTGAGCAAAACGCCCGCGAGCAAACGCAGCTTTTGATCCCGACCAGCTTGACCGAAGAGCGGATTCGCGAAAGCTTCTCGGCGCCTTCGGCGATTTCGATTTGGGATATGAACAGCTATATCTCTGAACTTGAAGAGGCAGGCTTTTCTGCGCGGCGTCACAAAGTCTGGCGCCAGATGGAGCTTGCGCGCCCGCTTTTCTTGATGGCGATGGTACTTGTTGGGGCGGGCTTTACCATGCGCCACACGCGCTTTGGTAAAACCGGCGTTGCAGTGCTGGCGGCTGTGATGCTGGGCTTTGGGCTTTATTATGTGCGAAACTTCGCTCAGATTTTGGGGGAAAACGGCCAACTGCCCACGATGATTGCCGCATGGACCCCGCCGATCGCTTCGATTTTGCTTGCGTTCGGGTTATTGCTGCATATGGAAGACGGATGAGCCGGATCGTCCATATCTTGTGTTTTTGCACGGGGTTTTTCGCCCTCGCAGTGGCGTTTGCCCTGCCCGCGCGCGCGCAGAGCGCCGATGCCGCGCTTTTGGTCGCGGACAGCGTGCTGATCACCGAAGACGAGCGCCTTGTAGCAAGTGGAAATGTCGAAGCTTTTTATGACGGCATTCGTTTGTTTACGGACGAAATCATCTACGATCAAAAACGCGATGAGTTGATTATCAAAGGCGAAATCAGGCTCTCGCAGGAAAACGGCGATGTGATTATCGCAGACAGCGCCGATCTTGATAGCAAGCTGGAGAACGGCATTTTGCGCGGTGCGCGCTATGTGCTTAACCAAGAGCTTCAGATCCTGTCGGCGCAAACCGACCGCGTCGAGGGGCGTTTCACAGTGCTGCGCAAAGTGGTTGCGACCTCTTGCCAGATTTGCGGCAATGGCGCACCGATTTGGCAAATTCGCGCAGCAAGCGCGATCCATGACCGCGAAGAAAAGCAAATCTACTTTCGCCGTGCCCAGTTCAGATTGCTTGGCGTTCCAGTGCTTTACCTGCCAACTATGCGTATTCCCGATCCTTCGCTTGAACGCAGCACAGGCTTTCTAAGACCCAATTTCGTCTCTGACACCAATCTTGGCTTTGGCATAAAGGTTCCGTATTTCATAACCCTTGGCGAGCATGCGGATGTGACGCTGACCCCTTTTGTGACGCCGGTTACGAAAACCCTTGAGCTGCGGTTTCGCAAAATGTTCCGGCGCGGATATGTCGAGCTGAACGGTGCAATTTCTCGCGATACATTGCTGCCGGATACAACGCGCCACTATGTGACTGGCTTCGGGGCCTTTGATCTGGGGCAATCCTTTGTGCTGAGCTTGGATGTGGAAACCGCGTCTGACAGCGGGTATCGCTCGAACTACGGCTACTCAGGTGTCGATCGGCTTGGCTCTGGCATCACGCTCACGCGGGTCAAACGCGATGTGTTCTTTCAGGCGGAACTGCTGAATTTCGAAACCCTGCGGGACAACGAAAGCAATAGCACGCAGCCCACGGTGATCGGCAATGTCACTTATGAGCGGCGCTATCAAATGCCGCGTATTGGCGGCGAGCTGCGCGCATCATTGGGTATTCATGGGCACAAACGTGTGTCCTTGGATGACGTGGTTGGCCGCGATATGGGGCGGATCAATTTTGATCTCATGTGGCAAGATGAATGGACCGTCGCGGGCGGATTGCGACTTGGTTTGACCAGCTCGCTTGGTCTCGACAGCCACGCCATTCAGCAAGATAGCACCGCTTTGGGGCGCACCACGGATGTCACCCCCGCCATCGCCGCAACGCTGCGCTACCCTTTGATGAACAAAGCTGCCGATGGATCAAAATATCTGATCGAACCGATTGCGCAAATCGCTTGGAGTGGCGGCGCGCCGTCGGTTTTGCCCAATGATGAAAGCGTCAGCTCGGAGTTTGACGAAAGCAACCTTTTGGCCTTGTCGCGCTTTCCCTCCAAAGAGCGCCGCGAGACAGGTACGATCGGCGCTATCGGCTTTCGCCTTGCGCGGCTCAATACGAAAACATGGTCCGCGGGCGTGACTGTCGGGCAGGTCTTTCGGGGCACGGTGGATCCCGGTTTTTCCACTAGCTCGGGGCTTCAGGGCCTGACATCCGATACGCTGCTTGCGCTGAATTACACCTCTAGCTGGGGCGGCTCTTTCATGGCGCGCGGCTTGTTCGAGCCTGATCTGGAACCGGTCAAGACCGAAGCGCGCATCACCTACAGGCGCAACAAACTGTCGGTTTCCGGCACCTATGTCCAGCTGAATGCCGATGCGGCGGAAAACCGCACAGCTTCGGTCGCGGAATGGTCGCTCAATGGGACATACAAGATCAATCGGCACTGGACGGCCAATGGCAAAGTCCAATATGATTTAATAACGGATCGCATGGCTAGAACGGGTGGTAAGATCACCTATGAAAACGAATGTGTCTCTGTCGGGTTTGGCGCAACGCGAAGCTTTGCAAGATCAACAACGCTGGTGCCAGCAACAACATACGAACTGGCTGTGTCGCTTCGCGGATTCAGCACAGGTGGCAGCGGCAAAGCCGCGCGCCGCACATGTAGATAACCATCGGTCAGGAAATAAGTGATATGGCTTTGAACAACATCGTCTTGAAACGCCGCATAAAACGCGGTTTTACATCCCTTGTTTGTGCGGCAATTTTGGCCATCGGCACGCCTCAAAGCGGCATTGCACAAAGCTTGTTCGCCACTGCAATCAAGGTGAATGACGCCTCTATCAGCAACTTTGACATCGAAGAGCGCAAGCGCTTTCTTGGGCTGCTGCGCGCTCCGGGTGATCACAATAAGCTTGCGCGCACGCAGTTGATCGAAGACCGGCTTAAGTTGGGTGCTGCCCGCTCGGTTGGGATTGTACCTTCGTTAGAAGAGATTGACGCTGGCATGGAAGAATTTGCCGGCCGCGTGAATCTCACCCGTGAAGAATTCATCAAAGCGATCAACGCGGGCGGCGTGTCAGAGGATGCGTTCCGCGCGTTTGTCTCCTCCGGACTTGCATGGCGTCAACTTGTGCAAGCCAAGTTTGCCAGCCGCATTTCTGTGAGCGAAGATGACATTGACCGCTCTGTCGC
>CAYQZI010000116.1:0-1242 GCA_964421835.1 uncultured Planktotalea sp. | reverse complement strand
GCGCAGGCACGCAAAGTCGCAAGCCGCATTGATCGCTGCGACGATCTTTACGGCATTGCCAAGGGCCAAGACCCAAGCGTGCTGGATCGTGGGTCCAAAGCGCCCGCAGACATTCCAGCCGACATTGCGCTTGAACTCTCCAAGATGGACCCCGGCGAGATTTCCACGACCTTGACCCGCGCGAATGGGCAAACCTTGGTGGTGCTGATGCTCTGCGGGCGCACGCCCGAGCTGGCAGAGGAAGTGGACCGCGCAGAGCTTTCGCTTGGATTGCAGAACCAGCGCCTTGCCTCTTATTCTGACGGCTATCTTGCGCAATTGCGCGCTGATGCGCGTATCATCGAGAAGTAGCATGCCAAAACCCATCGCGCTGAGCTGCGGAGAACCTGCGGGCATCGGCGCTGAAATTGCCGTCAAAGCCTGGGATATTTTGCGCGCGGATGCGGCGTTCTTTTGGATCGGCGATCCGGCGCATCTGCCGGATGGCAGCGCCTACGAAGTGATCTCAAGCCCAAGCGAGGCCGCAGGTGTCAGCACGCGCGCCATGCCGGTCTTGTTTCAACGCTTTGACGGCTCTTCGCGCAAAGGCATTGCCGATCCCGCCAATGCGCAAGGCGTGATAGATGCGATCAAGACAGGCGTTTCGCTGGTCAAGTCCGGCGACGCCGCCGCGCTTTGCACCGCACCTATTCACAAAAAAGCTCTGCAAGATGGCGCTGCTTTCGCCTACCCCGGTCACACAGAATTTCTGGCGGCTCTGGATGGTAAAAGCGATGTGGTCATGATGCTCGCCTCTGACCAATTGCGCGTGGTGCCTGCGACGATCCATATCCCTTTGAAAGATGTGCCAAGCGCGCTGAGCGCTGAGCGCCTTGAAGCAACCCTTCGGATCACGCATCGCGCTTTGCAAAAACAGTTTGGCATTGCTTCCCCTATGATTGCCGTTGCGGGGCTTAATCCGCATGCGGGCGAAGGCGGTAAAATGGGCTATGAGGACGATGCGCTGATTGCGCCTGTGCTGGAAAAACTACGCGCCGAGGGTTTTGCGCTGAGCGGCCCCCTCCCAGCGGATACGATGTTTCATGCCGCTGCGCGCGCTCGGTATGATGCCGCCGTGTGCATGTATCACGACCAAGCTCTCATCCCGATCAAGACGCTCGATTTCGACAAAGGTGTGAACGTGACGCTGGGACTTGATTTCATCCGAACCTCGCCCGATCACGGCACCGCCTTTGACATCGC
>CAYQZI010000115.1:0-10190 GCA_964421835.1 uncultured Planktotalea sp. | reverse complement strand
AGACAGTCCGTTCCAACATGCTGCACAGACGCTTGATGACGATAGGGCGTGCCAATCCACGCGCGCGCAGCATCTATCACGCGGCCCGCAGGCATAATTGCAGCGCTCATCTTCGGCTTCCACCATCGCGCGCAGGCGCATTACTGGGATGCACCATCATCCATTCTTCTTCAGGAATATCTGGAAACCCTTGAAAATTCAGCACATTTGAAAACTTGGCTTTGCAGGTTTCAAAGCGCTTATCGCAGCCCACGATCAACCGAACAGGATCGCCGACCCGCACATCCGCGCGCAGCGGCTCCCACAAGGTCACTTCGCGCAAGGCCCCAACAAAGCGATCCACTTTTATCGCGCCGCCAAGCCCTTTGGCATCGCCGTCCAATATGTCCAAGCGCCCACGCTCGAACCAGCTCTGCGCGAAACCACCCAGCGTGCTAAAGCGAAACACCCGTTCATTTTCAACTTCAGCCACCGCAGCTTCCACGCGGTACTCCACGCTGCTTAAGTCCAAACCACAGGCATGATCTCCCAGCACTGCGCCGCAAGGTTTCTGGTAAACCCGCCCCACCGGACGGTTCAGCAAATCCGTCAAGCCACGCAGCTCCGCCTGAAACGCCCCGCCTGCGCGCTGAATTTCACCAATGTTGCCGCGAAACTGCACCGCGCGTTGCTCTGGCGCGTCCCAATTCACCAGCCAGGCCGTCACCTCTGCACCGTCAAAGCGCCCTGCATCAATGTCGCTCTCTTTGATCGCGGTAGCGCTGAGCGCACCAATGGCTTCCGTGTTATCCACAGACAAACCCGTGCTCTGTTGCAGCGCCATCGCCGACAGACCTGTGTCGGGCTTGAAAACCACGCCGCCAAAACGCAACGGTAAATCATGATCGGTAAAGCCAAACGCAACCCCGTCGCGCCGCTCGATCAGCCAAGCGCGACAAAGCGTGGTGACACCGCTGTCCAGATGCGCTTGAAGCTCTGCCGAAAGCGCGCTCACAGCCGCACCTCAACCACAGGAATGTTTGGCACTTCGCCTGCTTGAAAATTTGCAGCAGAGGTGTGAATGCGATCCGCATCAAAGCGCACAGGAACATCATATTCAAAGCCCGCTGTGATATCGCGCCCTTCGTCCGGCGCGCGCTCAAAGATCAAAACACCGCGTGTCAAATCCACTTCGAAATGCACGCCTTCACTTTGCGGATCCCCTGCCAGACTGACCAGAACCGTGCCACTTACAGGCTTTTCAATGTTGCGCGTGTAACTCTCGTCGCCAGAGCGATAGGTTTTGGTAAGCTGAAATTCTGTGGTGACACCGTCGCCATACCCAATCGTTTGATCCCCATGCGCAACCGTTTCAGAGGGTTTGCAGGATTTGAAATCAGACCAATCTTTCCAGCGAAACGCAAACATCTGTCCGCGCCTTGCCTCAAAAAACTTGAGCACCTCATCTACATCATCCATCGCGCGCAGGCCGACGCCTGCATCATAACGCCTGCGCGAATGCGCCCAAGGCGTGTTGCGCTCTTCGTAACCGTTGCTCAGAGTGACGATATCCGTGCGCCGCTCGGGCCCACCCATCGAGCCAAAGCTCAAGGCCGCCGGAAATCTGATCTCATGAAACTGCATTGTCTAACCCTTCCAAATTTCCGCTTAACGACTGCGCTGCGAGCGTCCCAAAGCACGGCTCATCTGCGCCGCGATCTGACTTTGCGAGCGGCGAAACCCCTCCACATCTGGCGTTGAAATATTCACAACAATCGGCGCCGAACGCCCGCCACCGCCGTTGGCTTGCACGCCCAATTTGCCGTCCGCACCGCGTGTCAGGGGCATGATCGCCTCCGGCCCGGCCTCGCCCATCAATCCCATACCGCCGCGCATCGGAAAAGTCGTTGGTCCATTTACGATGCCACCATTGGCAAACGCGGTCACGCGCCCTTTGGAAAAACTGCCACCCTTCTCGAACGGCATCAGCCCATTAAACAGCGCATCAACGCCGCCCGTGATCAAACTGGAAAAGTGGTTCGTCACAGGCTTAACTGCTGCGTTAAACGCTGCGCTCGTCATCGCGCGCCCGACCTCTCGCAACGCATCGCTCAGCTTTTGGCCATCAAACACAACGCCCTCCAAAGCACCGCGCAAAGAGCGCGACAGCGATGCATCAAGGCTTTGCACGCCCCTGCCTGTGCTCTCGAATGTCCCTTGAATGCGCCGCATCTCCGCATCAAACGTTGACGCCATACCCGCCGCATTCGCAAAGCTCCCTTCTAGCGCTTCAAGTTGCACCTCCATCGAGCCCGAGCTGTCAAAGTCACTCATCTGTCGCCTTCCTTTCGTCTTGTGCGCCGCGCGCATCATCTGGGTACAGCCGCAATAAATCAGCCAGACGCGCATGCCCCATCGGGGCATCGCCGCTCCCATGTCCCAGCATCACCATCAGCTCCGCAGGCGTGAGCGCCCAAAACTCATCAGGGCGCAAACGCAGGCGCGTTATCCCGGCGCGCATCAAATCCGGCCAGTTGACGGCACTCATGCACGGCGCTCTTCGGGCAATAAAAACGCACGCGCCAAGAGCTGCGCTGCCACTTTTGCGGCGCCCATCGGACCGCCCTCAATCTCTGCCGTTAACAGCTCTGCGCGCGTCACGCTCCAGCCGCCTCCGCGCAGCCCTGCGACAATCAACGACAACACATCTCCGCTAGAGAACGCCCCTGTCTCGAACCGCTCCACCAAAGCCAGCAATGTGTCATCGCCCAGCGTCACCTCTAGCTCGGCCAAGGCCCCAAGCGTCAGCGACATAGGCCGCGCCGCGCCGTCGACACTCAGCGTCACACGCCCGCTCCAAGGATTGTCCATCAGCCGTCTGCCGTGAAGACAAGCTCGCCCGCAGAGGCCATCGAGATCTCATAAGTCGCTTCGCCATTATGCGCGCCGGCATATTCAATCGCACTGATCTGAAACGGCCCCTGCACAATGCCAAAATCAGGAATGATCACCTGAAAATTCGGGATTTCCCCATCAAAGAAAATCTGCCGCGCACGTTCATCCGTTGCTTCATCGCGAAACACGCCAGAGCCAGACAACGCTGCGGTTTTCACCCCCGCACCAGAAAGCAACTCGCGCCACCCACCGGCGCTGCTCAGGTTCGTCACATCCACCGTTTCGGCATTGAAACTCACCCGCGTGGCGCGCAGCCCTGCCATGGTTTCGAACATGCCCGTTCCATTCACATCCACTTTGATCAGCAGATCTTTACCGTTTTGTGCACCCATGATGCTCACTCCATTTGCTCAGATATTTCACTCGCGCCGTGATCAAGCTTCCAATCTTGCGCGAAATTTCAGATCTATTTTGCGCTGCCCGGCATTGCTGCGTTTGGCGTTGCTTGCGCGAAACCACAGACCGACGATGCGCCCCCGCGAGGGCACCAAAGTCGCCGAATCTAGCGCCGTCCAAATCGCCGCTGCGGCTTCTTTCAACAGCAAAAAGCTATTTGCGGTGCTCATGACCGATATCAAAATGTCATGCACCGCGCCCGATCCACTTTGATCAGAGGCGTCTTTGACGCTTTCCTCTCCGATCAGCACATAAAGATCAGGCACAGGTCCCGCGGGAACAGCGTCATAGACATGCGCGCCCACAATCGCGCCCAAATCAATATCGCTCGACAACCGATCATATATGGCCGTTTGCAATGCGTCCGATAATAAATCACTCATACCGCCGTCTCCTCTACTGCGTAGCACAGCAGATACCGTCCCATTGGCTCTGCTTCCGCCACAGCCGTGATCCGATAAATCCGTGCGCCCTCGCGAAACCTTTGTTGTGGCTTTGGCCGCATCTCAGAACCATGCGGCATCGCACGGCATGTGATCTTGAGCGCCAGTTTCGACGTCGCAACGCCAAGCGCGCCGCTCTCGCGCCCTGAAAAACTGCGTACCTCAGCCCACAGTGTGCCCAGCGTGCGCCAATCAACGCGCACGCCCCCGGCCCCGTCAGCGCTCTCTTCTCGCTCTTCAAGCGACAGCGCGCGGTTCAAACACGGCGCGCTCATGCCTGCGCACCCGTGAACAACCGCATAGGGCGATACCGCTCGATCAAGGTTTGTACGCCAAAGGGCATACATCCGCGCGTCAGCGAAGTCTCGTCGCGGTACTCGTAGTAATGCGCTGCCAACAAAAACACCGCTTGCGCCAAATCATCCGGCAAATCGCTCCAGGTCGGCCCGTATCCCGCTTCAAAGCGAATGCTGGCTTTTCCGCCTTGAGGGATCGATCCAAATCCGCCCCCCCGCGCGAGAATTTTTGGCCGTTGTGCATCAATTTCCAGCGCATATCGCTCTGGGGCAACAATCAAATCTGCACCATCCGCGTCGCAAATCTCCAACGCTTCAATCGCGCGCACCGGGGCAATCGGCAACGCTTCTGCGGCCGCGTCGCGCCAGCGTGTGACGGTCCAAGAAAACGCGCGGGTGATCAGCGCCTTTCCAGTGCGCGCCTCAATCGCAGCCAAAGCCGCTTTTAGAAAACTCTTTAGAACAGGATCCTGCACATCTTCCTGTGCGAACCCAGTTCCGAGACGCAAATGCGCTTTGAAAGCAGCGAGAGGCAAAGCCTCATCTGGCACAGAGGCCTCTTCGATCAACATCATCGATTTCTCCAAATTAGTCATGCCTCCCCTTTTGCAAAGGTGGGCGCGCACAGCTGCGTTGCTCGGACGGAGGGGAGCAGCTAGACAACACAGGTTCTCTCTGCACACGCCCAGAGGGCGAAAGACCAAGATGTCAGTCTGGTCTTTCGCATTCGCGAGCCAAGCTCTTTAGCTGGCCGCGAATTTCAAAAGCTTGATGGCGTGGAAATCCGTCACATCGCCACCCACACGCTTGGTTGCATAGAACAAAACATTCGGCTTGGCAGAGAACGGATCGCGCAAAACGCGCAAGTCAGGACGCTCTGCAATCGTGTAGCCAGCCGCGAAATCGCCAAAGGCAATTGCATTTGCACCCGCTGAAATATCCGGCATGTCCTCACATACGACGACTTTATAGCCCATCAACAGCGATGGCTCGCCGGCCGCATAACCGTCAGACCACAAGAAACGACCGTCGCCATCCTTCAGCTTTCGCACCGCGCCTGCCGTTTTGGAATTCATCACAAAGGCCGCATTCGCGCGGTAGCGCGCAGGCAAGGCATAGACCAGATCCACAATGGCATCCGCAGGGGCGCTTGCGTTGAAATCACCGCTCGCCTCGGTGAAGACATGACCAATCTCGCCCCAAGCTTCCGTGCCGTTCTCAGCTGTTGTGTAGGTCAAAAACCCTTTGGGCTTATCGATCCCATCGCCGTTGATAAACGCAGCACTTTCCGCGCGGGCAAACTTGTCGGCGATCTTGCCTGCAAGCCAGCTCTCGATGTCAAACGCACTGTCATCCAGCAAACGCTGTGACACCTTCGGCAGCGCGCTCAGCTCATGCAACGTAATGGAAATGCGATCCACCTGCGGTGATCCTGTTTCACTCGCACCAGCCGTTTCGCTCGCCCAGCCAGCGCCAGCGTCGGTGTGATCCACCAACACATCGTAGGACGTCGCTTCGACATTCACGATGCTCGCCACAGCGCGCAAAGACGCCGCGCCCTTCAGCACGCTTTGCACCGTTTCAGAGGTTTGCGGATCAACCAGATATCCGCCGTCCGCCGCAACCGCCGTGGACATCGCCTTGCCCTCCATCTCGATGCCGCGCAGCGCCTCTTCTTCACCGCTGCGCACATAGGCCCCAAATGCCTTTTCATGGGGCGCTGTTTCTTTCGCAGCCGAAGACAAGGCCGGACGCGCCGTGCGCGCTAATGACTTACGTTCATACATAGTTAATCGCTCTTCTTGCTGTTGAATTCGTTTGTCTGTTGCAGCTCTGTGGCTTTGAAAGCCGGCTACGAAATCCGTTAAGGCTGACTTCAATTCCTGGGCAGGAGACAGATCTTCCCCGGCCCGAGAATGCATCTCAGGATCGCTCATCGCTTGGTCCTATTCTGTGTTAGATGTTAATGTCCGTTGCTGCTCATAAGGTGCATCTGTGGGATCATGCCGCGCAAAACACTGGCAATATCGCGCAAACCCTCGCGGTCGGTCTCGCGCTGATCGCCCGATTTGGCACCAACGCGCGCGCTGGCCAGCATCGGGAATGTCACCAGCGACACTTCCCACAATTCGAGCTCTTCAAGCTGGCGCAAACCTTGCGCATCGCGCCGCGCTTTCTTGGTGCGATATCCAATCGACAACCCGTCAAGTGCGCCCGCTGAAATCAAAGCCGCCGCCTCGCGCCCCCGCGCCACACCGTCCAGCAAACGCCCTTTCACATAAAGCCCTTTTTCGTCCTCATGCACCGCGTCCCAAACGCCGATTGGCTCGCTCGCATCATGCTGCCAAAGCATTTTCACATGCTGGCCCTGCGCTTTCAAAGCGCCCAAAGACTTCGCATAAGCCCCCTTTTGCACGACATCTCCGCTTTGATCCGGTTGCCCGAACAAAGACGCATAGCCTTCAATTTCGACTCCGTCGGTCACCTTCAAAGTCTCGCCAAACTGGCTGAACTTTCGCTCTAATTCACTCTCAAACTGCATCTTTTGTCCTTTCAAACGTTCACCAAAAGGGGCTGGATCGCCTGCGCCAGTATCACCGCGACAACGCCGTAAACCGTCAGCCAAAGCCGCTTCTCCAGCCGCTCAATCAGCGTTTCTATCCGGTCCAACCGCTTGCTGATGCCTTCAAATTGCAACGTTGCAACGCGCTCATGGGCCTCTAGCCTAAGCGCAGGCGCGCAATCGAACGCCTCAAATCCATAGCGCTCGCTCATGCGTTGTCCTCCGCGCTTAGCGGCGGCAACCCAAGCAGCGCACGCTTCTCGTCGATGCTTAGAAAATCAGCACTTGCCACGCGCGACCACTGCGCATCGCGCTCCACAGCCAAGGCCGCCACCTGATCCAGATCCGGCTTCAGCTCAACGGTTTCCCCTGTGTGGCTCGCCAGCCAGTCACCGATCTTGCCCGCGACTTTACTCGCCAATGGCACAACGACTTGGCGATAAAACGCACGGTTCGCCTCTTGGTAATTGGCATAGGTCGCATCGCCGGGAATCCCCAGCAGCATCGGCGGAACCCCAAAGGCAATTGCAATCTCGCGCGCCGCACTCTCCTTGGTCTTTTGGAACTCCATATCCGAGGGCGAAAACCCCATCGGCTTCCAATCCAATCCCCCCTCAAGCAACATCGGGCGGCCTGCATTCTTTGCGCCCTGATGATAGGCTTCCATTTCATCCTGCAATCTCTGAAACTGCTCTGGCCCCAGCGTTGCATTGCCATCTTTGCCATGCACCACAATCGCGCCCGATGGCCGGGCCGCGTTATCAAGCAACGCCTTTGACCAGCGCGATGCACTATTATGAACATCCAGCGCCGTTGCTGCGGCCTGCATCGGGGACAAGCCATAATGATCGTCTTGCGGATGGAAACTCTTGATATGACAGACCGCTGGCACCTCGCCGCTCACATCAAAACGATGCTTGCGCGCGCCTACCGCATATTCATAGGCCACAGGCCACCCATCAGCGCCGGGCACCACCTTCATACGGTCCGAACGCAGCACATGCAGCTCAAAGGGCGCACCCACTTCGCCTGCCACGGCCTCTACATAAGCGTCGCCCGACAGAAGCAACTGCCCAAACAAGGCCTCGAAAAACTCGGCCCGCCCCTGCGCGCTATTGGGCGCTGCAATCAAACGCAACACATCATGTGTTTCATAGCGCTGCACACTGTCTTGCAACACAAGTGGAACCGCCGCTGCGGCCTCGGCGATCAGTTTTACCGCGCGAAACCCAACCGGATTTCCGGCAAAGCCCGAGCGCGTCAAGGACACCGTATCGCGCGCAGACCAAGCCACACGCCCTGCTCCATGATAGGCAATCACCGGACCGGCCGCGCTTGTTTTTTGCTCCACCGCGCCAGCCTCATCGCTGCGCCGCTTGAAAAAATCAAATGCCATTTTCTATCCTCTTCGCACAGCTTTCTTGAGCGTGGCCCAGGCATGGGCCCACGTTATTCTTGATTCATTTTCAGTATCTTGCGCCTGTTAAAGCGATCTTATCTGCGGCCTGCGCCATGACTGGACAGGCTTAATCATCAAATCGAACAAAGCCCAAACCAACGCATCAACGCGATCAGGGGATCCTTTTCCGTCGTATCCTTGCGCCGTCATCAGGCACATTTGATCTTCCAACGCCCCAAGCCCGCGCATGTGCAACACACGCCCTTGCTCGTACAATGCGGCCACCGGCTCTGCCCGCGCGACCTTGCCCTTTGAGGCATGAACCGCTGTGATTGGCATCAGCGGATCAACCTGACGGATCACCGAACTTACCATATCGCCGCCCTGGTTCACCTCTACGACCAAACGCTCGGCCTCCCAACGTTGCATCGCATCACTTGCCGCTTGCGCCCATGTATTTGGCGACACGCCTTGCACACTCGCATCTTCCAGAATCACCGCTTTCCATTCCTGCGGTGGTCCTTTGCATTGAACGCCCGCGACGATAATCCCGCACTCATCTGCCCCTGTCTTCGATCCCGCTGGGGGGTCAACCGCAACAACGATGCGATCAAGGTCTGGAGATATGTTTACCCTCTGAGCCTCTAACAAAGCGCTACTCCACAGTGCGCCCTCCGCGTCTTCCAGCAACAGCCCCTCTAATTCCTGCCGCCCCAGCCGCGTTCCCGCATAGCGGCGCTCGACTTCTTCTAGAAAATTGCTCGCCAAATTCGCGCGGTTCGCCTCAGTTGGTGCGTGGGTGACAACCGAACTCGGCGCTGCGATCAGATCTTTCAAAACGCCAACCGTGCGGGGCGTTGTGGTCACGCACACTCTAGGGTCGTCCCCCAAACGCAGGGCAAACTGCAACATATCCCAGGCCTCTTGCCCGCGTTTCCACTTGGCAAGCTCATCCACCCATGCGCCGTCAAACTGCGGCCCGCGCAATGCTTCGGGGTCATGCGCCGAGAAAACCTGCGCCACCGCGCCATTGGGCCAAATAAGACGCTTACGCGTGGCTTGCCACTCGGGCCTTCGATCCGGCGGCGAGCACGCCAAGATCCCACTCTCGCCAAAAATCATCACGTCGCGCGTCTGATCGATTGTCTCTCCAATCAACGCGATACGTGAGAACTTTCCATTATCCTTTGGGCCAGCACCCTCGACTTGCGCGCGCACCCATTCAGCGCCCGCGCGTGTTTTTCCTGCACCACGACCGCCCATAACGATCCAGGCGCGCCAATCCCCCTCAGGTGGCAATTGGTGCTCCATCGCCCAAAACTCGAATAAAAAAGGGAGAGCCAAAAGCTCCCCCTCTTCCAACTCACTTAGGAAAACATCCCGGACAGCCTTGTCGGCGGAGGCGATCCAATCGGCCCCCGATCGTATTCCGAGCTTCAGCCAAATCAAGGGCGCTTCCATTTGCGCAATCTCTGCCACCTCTTTCTTGTTCGTACTTTTCAAGACGCAACTCCATCTCATGAGCGATTTTTAACCAGTCCCGAATGTCCCCAAGGGTCTTGTTCGCTTCGGATTTTGGTCCCACAGTCCCTGCATCAACCTTCGCTGTTAGCTGATTAAGCGCTGCGATGGCGCGCACCAGTTGCGCTTTGGCTGATGTTTGTAGCTCAGATAACGCCTGAGCTGACACGCGTGGAGGTGTGTGTGTCATACATATTTACTCCTCATGCGAGTTTCCTCCGCACGAGAAAAAATGAAAAACGGCCCCGAGGTCTCCCCTCAAGGCCGCTTCGCCACTTCTCCTAGCATGTCGCAACTTATAGGCGAGACCGTCCGCCAAGTCAAGCAAAACCCATGTGCGCGAATTACCTAAGCGTCCGGTATGATTAACAAAAAGTTAATCTGAGCCGCGCTCAAGTTGGTTAGTTGTTCGCCCGATCCGCTTCGATCTGACGCCACTTCGCCACGTTGGCATTGTGCTCGGCCAGCGTCACCGCAAAGGCGTGACCGCCCGTGCCGTCCGCCACAAAGAAGATGTAGGGCGTCTGGTCAGGATTCACTGCCGCGCGCAAGCTTGCAAGGCCAGGGTTGGCAATCGGAGTCGGCGGCAAGCCGTCAATTACATAGGTGTTCCACGGTGTTTCGCGGCGCAGCTCGCT
>CAYQZI010000114.1:0-10212 GCA_964421835.1 uncultured Planktotalea sp. | reverse complement strand
GCGCGGCTCGCGCGGGCAGGCACGCTTGGGGTGACGCCAACACCAGAAGCCACGCAGGGCGAGGCAGAGATGATTGCGCGCCTCTCGCCTGATCCACGCCGCGCACGTCGCTGGGCCGAAGTTGCCCAAGAGGTGGACGCGAAGCTGCGTCATGGGCGCGCTGTGAACCTTGACCCTGCGGCGCTCATCCTAGATACCCTGAGACATATTTCGCAGGCGGCGCGCTAAGCCGCGCGGCAAGGACGCATCATGAGCACACCGCCCCTTATTACAGATAGCCACTGCCACTTGGACTTCCCCGACTTTGACGGGGAATTGCCCGAAATTCTTGCGCGCGCGTGCGAAGTGGGGGTGCACCGTATGGTGACAATCTGCACGCGCCTGCGCAATGAGCCTTCCGTGCGCGCCTTGGCCGAAGCGCATGATCAGGTCTTTTACGCCGCTGGCACGCATCCCATGAGCGCGGCGGAAGAACCGCTCGCAACAGTGGACGAGCTTATCGCATTGAGCGCACATCCCAAAATGGTGGGCATTGGTGAAACGGGGCTTGATTATCACTACACCGCCGAGAGCGCGGAGATCCAAAAGCAATCCTTGCTGGTGCATATCGAAGCTGCGCAGCGCACAGGTCTGCCGCTGATCATTCACGCGCGCGCTGCAGATGCGGATATGGCGGACATCCTAAGCGCAGAGCATCGCAATGCACCCTATTCCTGCGTGATGCACTGCTATTGCTCAGGGCCTGAGCTGGCTAAGAGCTGCCTCGATCTTGGGTTTTACCTATCGATGTCCGGCATCGCGACCTTCCCCAAATCTCAAGAGGTCCGCGATATTTTCGCTGCAGCGCCAATCGAGCGGATCTTGGTCGAAACCGATAGCCCCTACCTTGCCCCTGTGCCCCGCCGTGGCAAGCGCAATGAGCCTGCCTATACAGCGTTTACAGCAGAGGTTGGGGCCAAAATTTTTGACTTGGACCCAAGCGCATTCGCGGCCCAAACAGAGAAAAATTTTGAGCGCTTGTTCGCTAAGGTTGCGGCCTTCAAGGCGGCGGCGTGATGGCAAAGCTGCGCTTTACCATACTTGGCTGTGGTTCATCGGGCGGGGTTCCGCGTCTTGGCGGGCATTGGGGCGATTGTGACCCGAGCAACCCCAAAAACAGGCGGCGGCGCTGCTCAATGCTGATCGAGCGCATTGGCGAGGAAGGCATCACGCGCGTGCTCATCGACACCTCGCCTGATTTGCGCAGCCAACTGCTCGATGCAGAGATTGGCGCGCTGGACGCTGTCGCCTATACACACAGCCATGCAGATCATGTGCATGGCATTGATGATCTGCGCATGATTGTGTTCAACATGCGCGCGCGCTTGCCGGTTTGGGCCGATGGCGCAACGCAAAACGATCTGTTGTCGCGGTTTGGCTATGCCTTTGTGCAGCCCCATGGCTCGCCCTACCCGCCTATATTGAACCTGTTCACAATCGATGGCGATTTCATCGTAGAGGGGGCCGGTGGCCCGATCACTTTGCGCCCCTTCGAGATCGAGCATGGCTCGATTGACGCGCTCGGTTTTCGTGTCGGCCCGCTCGCCTATCTGCCGGATGTGTCTGCGATGCGCCAAGAGGCGTGGGATGCGATCAAAGGCGCGGACTGCTGGGTGCTTGATGCGCTGCGCCGCACGCCCCATCCAAGCCACTCGCATCTTGAAAATTCGCTGAAATGGATCAAAGCCTCGGCCGTTCCTCGCGCCATTTTGACCAACATGCATATCGATCTGGATTATGAAACGGTGCTGAACGAAACACCCGATCACATCGCGCCTGCCTTTGACGGTATGCGTATCAGCTACGACATTTAGCGCGCCATGCAAGCGCTGATCGATGTCATTCTGCCAGTCTTCATGGTTGTCGCACTGGGCTATGTCTTGGTGTGGCGTGAATTTCTAAGCGATATCGCCATCGACAGCATCATGAAATTCGCGCAGCAAGTTGCTGTACCGTGTTTGCTGTTTGCCGCTTTGGCAAAGATCGATCTAAGCGCAGGGTTTGATCCGGCGCTTTTGTTCAGTTTTTACACCGGCGCAGCGATTAGCTTTGCCTTAGGGCTTTTTGGCGCGCGGCATCTTTTTGGGCGGTCTTGGGAAGACAGCGTCGCGATTGGTTTTTGCGCTTTGTTTTCCAACTCTGTGCTTCTCGGCCTGGCCATTACTGAGCGCGCCTACGGCGTTGAGGCACTCGCAGGCAATTATGCAATCGTCGCCCTTCATGCGCCTTTTTGCTATGGCCTTGGCATCACTGTGATGGAATTGGTCTGCGCGCGCGAGGCCGGCACGAGTTTGAAAAAACTGCCAAGCACTGTTCTGAAGGCGATGTTCAGCAACGTCTTGATCATCGCGATTGTTGCTGGATTTGTGGTGAATATTTCCGGAGCGTCGATCCCCGCGCCGATCCAAGGCGGGCTTGATATGATGGTGCGCGCAGCGCTGCCAACGGCGTTGTTTGCTTTGGGCGGGATCCTGTATCGCTACCGACCCGCAGGGGATATCAAAGTGATCCTATTTGCCTGCGCGCTCTCTTTGCTGGTGCATCCGGCGATCACCTATGCGCTTGGAAGCGTAACGTCCGTGTCGACAGAGGGGATGCGCTCAGCGGTGCTGACATCTGCGATGGCACCGGGCGTAAACGCCTATATCTTTTCGAGCATGTATCAGCGCGCACAGCGGGTTGCAGCCTCGACAGTTTTGATCGCAACGGCGCTGACCACCGTGAGCGCTTGGTTTTGGTTGACGGTTCTGCCTTAAGAAGAAAGAGGCCTTCGGCGAGGATATTTTTAGACCAAAGAAGCGGCACGCGTGCCATGAGCCATCGCGACGGCCGCTTGGGTCGGATCAATTACAGGGATGCCAAGGCGTTGCTCAAGCGATGCGCGGTGGCGGGCCATGCCAGCACAGCCGAGGATCAGGCAGCCCGCGCCATCGGATATAAGATCTGAGCCGACCTCTGTCAGACGTTGAAAGGTGTTTTCGCCGCGCGCGGTTTCATCAACGCTCATATTCAAAGCGCGCTCGCCGGCAAGGCGATCAAGTACGCCCATACGGCGCATGTATTTACGGTGGCGCAGGATAGACGGCGCGCCAATGGCGATCACGCCGAACATATCAGCGCGGCAAAGCGCTGTGGCGGTCCCTGCTTCCTGAATGCCATAGACCGGAACCGCGCTTATCGACTTCGCCGCATCGATGCCCGGATCAGAGTAGCAAGCGATCACGAAGGCGCTCGCGCCGGGGGTTGCCTTCATAAGCTCCAGCATCGGCAGGATAACGCTATCGCTATCTTGCTGGCTTTCGATGCCAAAGGGGCCCTCTTTGAGCGTGACGCAGGTGACATCTGGAAAACCGTGAAGCGCATCGCGCAGCCCTTGGGTGACGGCTTCGTTCGAGTTTGGATTGATGACGATGATGCTCATGGGGCAAGGACCTGTTCGGGAAGATTTGTGCCTTGGCGACTGCCTGCGTCGAATTTTGCGCGCGCAAGGAATTGGCCATGGCCCGCCTTTGCATGAAGTGTACCTTGATCGACGACGCGCTTGCCGCGCGAAAGAGTTGTCACCGGGAGGCCAGTGACCTCCCAGCCCTCAAAGGGGGAATAGCCCGCCTTGTCGCGCTGGTTTTCGGCAGAGATCACGCCCTTCGCAGCAGGATCCCAGATCGCGATATCCGCATCCGCCCCAATCGCCAGCGCCCCTTTGCGCGGTAGCAAGCCATAGAGGCGCGCCGCATTGGTGGAACTCAGCGCTACAAATTCAGGCAAGGTCAGCCGTCCTTTGCCAACGCCCTCGGAAAACAGCAGCGGCAGGCGCGCGCCGATCCCCGGCATGCCATTCGCGATCACTGTGAAAGGCGCATCCGGGCCATGGGCGAGCTTGCCTGTTTCATCCATGCGGTAGGGCGAGTGATCCGAGCTGACCACATCAAACGTGCCAGCGCTGATATGCTGCCAAAGCGCATCTTGCGTCGGCTTATCGCGCAGCGGCGGCGAGCACATGAAGGCTGCGCCCTCCATCCCCGGCCTGTCCATATCCTCGCGCGTGAGGAACAGATATTGCGGGCAGGTTTCACCGTAGATCTTTGCCCCCGAAGCGCGCGCGTTTTGCACTAAAGCGGCGCCCTCGGGCGTGCTGACATGCACGATAAGCAAAGGCGCATCCACCAGCTTGGCCATACAAATAGCGCGGTGGATCGCTTCTTCCTCGGCCAAGGCAGGATGACTGAGCGCGTGATACTTCGGCGCAGTCAATCCGCGCGCAAGCAAGCGATCCGTCATCCATTTGATCATGCCCGCGTTTTCCGCATGCACCATGGTCAAAGCGCCATGGGTTTTCGCAACGCTTAAAACGTCCAAGAATTGCGCATCGCTCACCAACATTTTGTCATAGGTCATGAACAGTTTGAAACTGGTGATGCCGCGTTTAAAGGCGGCGGGCAGTTCTTCGCTAAGGACTTTCTCTGTCGGATCGGAAACAATCAAATGATAGGAATAATCCAGCACCGAAGCCCCTTCAGCGCGGCTATCATAAAGATCAAGCGTTTCGGTCACGCCCATGCCACGATGCTGCGCGGCGAAAGGAATGATGCAGGTGTTCCCGCCAAAGGCCGCAGAGACAGAGCCAGAGGTGTAATCATCCGCCGTCATGCCGCCCGTCGCCGAGTTCTGCGCGATATGCGCATGGGCTTCGATGCCGCCGGGCATAACCAGCTTGCCGCCTGCGTCGATTTCATCAGCAGCGTGAAACCCTTCGCCCAGCGCAGCGATGCGGCCATTCGTGATGCCGATATCCGCTTCAAACATCTCAGAGGCAGTGACGCATGTGCCGCCTTTGATCACCAGATCGAAACTCATGAAAGAGCGGCCAGCTTCGCCTCTAAACGCGCGGTCAATCGGGTGAGTTCGGCTTTATCAAGATCGCTTAGGCTAGGACCCGGCGCGCGCACTTTGGGGCTGTCCAGCACGCCGCGGCGGTGCAGCACTTCCTTGCGAATAGCGAGGCCCAGGCCGAGCTGTTGCTCATAGCGCACCATCGGCAAGTAGGCGTCAAAGAGATCTTCAGCGCCGTCCACATCCCCCGCAAGATGGCGCGCAACCACTTGCACCATCATCTCAGGATAGGCAAATCCGGTCATGGCACCATCCGCACCGCGCTGCATTTCTTGCGGCAAGAACAGCGCCGAATTGCCCGTCAGGATCGACAAACGCGCAGCGCCCTCCCCTGTCGCTTCGCGAATGCGCGAGAGCTTCGTCAGACCTGGCCACTCCTCGTGCTTAAGCATGACGATCTGCTCATGCGTGGCGAAGATATCGAGCAAGGTTTCAACCGAAAAAGTCACGCCCGTCGTTTGCGGATAATCTTGCAAGCAGATCGGCACATCGGGGCCAAGCGTTTTGCAGACCTGTGCGAAATAGCCCTTTTGCTTCGCATCGGTGTTCAGGCTTGGCATGGGCGCAACCATGACGCCAGCAGCGCCAGCCGTCATCACTTCGCCCGTGAGCCGCGCCATATTATCAAGGCCCGGGCCAGAAACACCAACCACCACAGGAACACGGCCCGCAACGCGCGCAAGCACATGGCGCGCAAAACTCAGGGATTCCTCGGAGGTGAGTTTCGGTGCCTCGCCCATGATGCCAAGAATGGTCATGCCGGACACACCCATATCAAGGTAGAAATCCACCATGCGATCCGTGCTTGTCAGATCAAGCGCGCCATCCTCTGTGAATGGCGTTGCAGCGATAATAAAAACGCCGTTGCTTTTACGGTGGATCATGCGGCCTCTCCCACTTGGCTAAAGATTTTGCCAAGATGTGCGAGAGGCGCGCTTAGCGCAAGAGCTTAGGTCAAGATCATTCCATCTTCGCACTCTTCTTCTTCGCACATGGCGATTTCGAAGGCTTCTTCCTCTGAGCGCTGCGCGACCTCATCGCTAAAAAGCGCCATGACCGCATCGCCAGGTACATCGCCGATGGGCATGACTTCGCCCTCTGTGTCGGGGCCAGCCCACGTCACATTAAGCGATTGATCGCCTTCGCTGTCCAAGTAGCGCACATCGATAGAGTGCTGACCGGCCAGCAAGAAGATCGAGTTGCTTTGCTCGGCGCCCTCATCAGCGGAATCGGTATAAGCGACAGGCAATCCGCTGATCGAGACAAAGGCTTGATCATCTGCGCTTAGGCCAATTTCATAAAGACCCGAGGTTTCGACAGTAATCATCGTGGTAAACTGGACCGCGCCTTCGCTTGGCCCTCCCTCTAGCAATTCCGCGTCTTGAGAGGCCAACGTCACACCATTGGTGATCTGAGAGATCCCAGCATGGTTCGCGAAATCGACGTCAAACAAAGAGGTTGCTGTGGTTTCAATCGCAGTGGCCGCGAAGCTGGTTTCTGCCTCTGTCTCAACAGGGGGCTCAACTGGCTCAACAGGATCAGGCTCGACTGGGTCTGGTTCAACTGGGTCCGGCTCGACAGGATCGGGCTCAACCGGGTCTGGCTCCACAGGATCAGGTTCAACGGGGTCTGGCTCTGTCGGCTCTTCAATCACCTCGCCTGTCGGTACAGTGCCCACAAACGGTTCAACGGCGTCATCCGTCGAAGGGCCAGACCAATTGAGGCTCAAAGATTGCTCGCCGTCTATCTCGATGTATTGGACTTCCAGCGCGTGCTCGCCTTCGGAGAAATCGATCCACTCAGAGACCAGATTGCCTGCACTCGCGTTCGACGTATCAAGGATAACTTCGCCGTCAAGCAAGACGCGCGCATAATCGTCCGCGAGGATCGATACCTGATGGAAACCTGCGTCTAAGACATTCAAGACGGACGTGTATTTCACAGCGTAATTATCCTCGCCGGTTTGCGATGCAAACGCGTCGGTGACTTCGATATATTGCAGCGCATCAACGGTGCCGGTTGTGGCGGGCTCTGCCTCAAAATCTACATCATCTAAGCTGGCGAGATCATCGGTGATCTTGAAATAGGACGCTGCAAAACCAGCCGTTCCCGGCTCTACCGTCACAGGTGGCACAGGCGTCGGCTCTGGTTCGGGTGTCGGTTCTGGCTCAGGGGTTGGTTCTGGCTCAGGCTCTGGCGTGGGTTCCGGTTCCGGCGTTGGTTCCGGATCTGCCTCTGTGACAACAAGGTTGATGCGCCCTGTCGCAATACCGCCTTCGTTGTCCGTGACCGTGTACGAAAAATTATCAATCCCGAGATGGTCCTCATCTGGCGTGTAGACGACGCGGCCATCGATGATTTCAGTTGTACCCCCGCTAGCAAAACCAACCGAAAGCAGGCTAAGCGTATCGCCGTCTGCATCGCTGTCATTCGCGAGAACATCGATAATGGCGACGCCGCCCTGTTCAAGCTCTGCGGTGTCATTGACCGCGCTTGGCGCAGTGTTGGGATCTTCGATTGGCTCTGGTTCGGGCTCAGGTGTTGGTTCTGGCTCTGGTTCTGGCTCAGCTTCAGCCACAACAAGATCGACGCGGCCCTCGACAAGACCACCCTCACCATCAGTAACCACATATGAAAAACTGTCAGCACCCGAGAAACCATCATCGGGGGTGTAAACCACGCGCCCATCGACGATCTGCGTGCTGCCACCGCTGGCATCGCCCACAGATTGCAGCGTCAACACATCCCCGTCCGCGTCTGAATCATTCGCCAAGACGTCGATCACGGCGACTTCGCCTTGCTCAAGCTCGGCTGTATCGTTTTCAACGCTTGGGTCGGTGTTGGGCACGACGATTGGCTCGGGCTGTTCGATGGGATCGCTTTGGCCCAACAACTCGCCGATGCGTGTGTTGATGTCGTCATAGTTCTGCGCGACCAAAGGATGGATCACATCCGGCACGTCAAAGCCAGCAGGCGGCGCTTCGCCAAACACTTCGCGGTAGGTGATCATGCTCGAAAGGAAGTAAACGGTTTCCGTGCCATGCGGAGCGCTGTCCACATAGAGATCATCCAGCGTCAGCCCTTCCAGAGGGCCATTTGTAAACAGCTCGGCCATTACCGACGCGACGGGGATCAATTGAACATCAGCGCCCGGAACCGCGTCGTCGAGCGCTTGGGTATAGTCCACAAACCAGTCGTGGTAGTCGCCCATGTTGTAAGCGTGATAGTCGGCAAGCTGTGTTTCCGTGACAGGGAAGCCATAAAGGCTGCCCAAATCCGCCCACCCCTCATACACGTAGAACTGCGCATTCGGTTGATCTGCAAGCGTGTCTTGCACCACATCAATCGACGCCTCTAGCGGCGAGCGCGTGTCGCCCGGATAGGGTTCGTTTGGCGCTAGGCCCTGAATAAAGTTGCCAGGGGTCAGAACAACGGAATCGAAAGAGATTTCGTCGAAGGTGTTGAAATCGGAATCCCATGCGCCGTTGACGCCTTGAAAACCCCACTCGTTGCTTGGATCTTCACGATCCGCGAACTGACGCAGGAAACCATACCCACCGTTGACGGAATACGTATTGCCCGCAGCACTCGAAAATTGTTCAAGCCAAAACGGCACGTTGCTCTGCGGCGAACCGCCCGCGTAGTTTACGAGGCTGTTACCATAGATATACTGGTTAATCTCAACAGGCATTTAGATGTCTCCGACAGAGCGCTTTTTGGTCTCGACTCAGCGAGACAAACATATTTTGAACACAATTAAGCCTTTTTTATGCTAGTTGGGCACGACTCTTCAAGTTTCGGCTCGGCGGATCCTTGCTAGTTTAACGCAAATTTATTGCATTTTGCCGGAGTCTTAGCGGAAAATAACTAGATTCAGTGCATTTGCGCGGTCTCGCCTTAATATTGGACTCTTTGGAAACTTACTGTTTCCTCAACCCTGGCGCGAGAACACCGCTCACAATCAGCAGAATCGCCGCGATTGTGTAGAAGGATATTGACAATCCAAACGCTTCAGACAGCCCACCCATCAAAGGCGGCCCCAAGAAGAACCCCATGTACCCAATCACCGAAATACGCGTGATCACCAAAGCGCGTTGCTGATTGCTCACGCGCTTGCCGACAGCGGAATAGGCCATTGGCGCCATCACGGACACGCCAAACCCCAATATTGCAAAGCCAACATATGCAATCGTAAGGGTGTTCGCCCCCGCCGCGATGAACAAGCCCAGCGCGGCAACCATCGCTGCGATTTGTAGCACCGTCGTTTCACGCACATGGGCCGCGATGAACTGGCCCGACATGCGCCCAACACCCATCGTGAGACCTAGGATCGCAGGGCCCATCGCCCCTTGCGCGGCACTTCCCCCAAGACCGCGCTCAAGGTGCAAGGCCGACCATGCTTCGGTCGCTTGCTCAGACATGAAAGCGATCAAAATGATCGCGCCACCAAGGAAGATAAGCGCGCGGCGCACTTTAAGCGGTTTGTGCGCGGCGCCATCGCCAAATCCGACAGGTTTGTGAAACATCAAAGGGATCAAAAGAAACACCAATGCGGTCATGATCAGGAACACATAGAAAGGTTGCAATCCTGCCTCGCGAAACACGCCTGTACACAGGGCCGCCCCTGCATAAGCGAATGAGAACAAAGCGTGATTGAGGTTCATTAAAGTGCGTTTTGTATCTGCCTCTATGCCGCTCAGGCGGGTGTTCATGATCACATCAAGCGAGCCAGAGCTTGCCGAAGCCAGCACCATCGCAATCGTGAAGAAAATCGCTCCGCTGGCAAGGCCCGGCAATAAGAACGCCAGCGCCATCGCCAAAGCGGCGCCCTGCATCGCGCGGTTGCCCAGTTTTGCGTCCACGTGCGGAGCCAGCCACATTGCCGCGACTGCCCCCAAAGAGGCAAAGAACATCGCCAGCCCAAACACCCCATCGCTCGCGCCAATGGCGGCTTTGATATCGGGTACAAGACCTGCGAAACTGCCCCAAACCAACCCCTCAGAGACA
The DNA here is from genome assembly GCA_964421835.1 of uncultured Planktotalea sp. Taxonomy (GTDB): domain Bacteria; phylum Pseudomonadota; class Alphaproteobacteria; order Rhodobacterales; family Rhodobacteraceae; genus Planktotalea. The sequence continues at coordinate 276 of CAYQZI010000114.1, read as the reverse complement.
AAGCCCGCAACGGCTGGTTTCGAGTGGCGTAAATCGATAAGAAGCCTGTTCAAAAAGCGCATGTTTTTCTCCTGACCTGCGCTGGCGGGCATTGCAAGAAAAATAGGCTTCCCCTACTCACGATTCCAGTCTATACGCGCGGCTTCATGCGAGGTGACAGCCTTGGAGGCACTTCGCTCTTACATTTGGAGAATATAAAATGGCTGGAGAAATTCCTGATTTCCACGCTGAGGTCCGTACGGGGACAGGCAAGGGCGCCGCTCGTCAAGCACGTCG
>CAYQZI010000113.1:0-10385 GCA_964421835.1 uncultured Planktotalea sp. | reverse complement strand
CTCTATTCTTGGCGCGATCAACATGATCACAACGTTCCTAAACATGCGTGCCCCGGGCATGACCTTGTTCAAGGTTCCGCTGTTTTCATGGTCAATCTTCGTCACGGCATGGCTTATCTTGTTGGCTCTGCCTGTTTTGGCCGGTGCGATCACGATGCTTCTGACAGACCGTAACTTTGGAACGACGTTCTTCGATCCAGCGGGCGGCGGTGATCCGATCCTATACCAGCACATCTTGTGGTTCTTCGGTCACCCTGAAGTTTACATCATCATCCTTCCAGGCTTTGGTATCATCAGCCACGTCATCGCGACCTTCTCTCGCAAACCAGTGTTTGGCTACCTGCCAATGGTTTGGGCGATCATCGCGATTGGTGCCTTGGGCTTCGTCGTTTGGGCGCACCACATGTACACGGTTGGCATGTCGCTGACACAGCAATCCTACTTCATGCTGGCGACGATGGTGATTGCGGTTCCGACGGGTGTTAAGGTCTTTAGCTGGATCGCGACTATGTGGGGCGGCTCTATCGAGTTCAAAACACCTATGCTTTGGGCGTTCGGCTTCCTGTTCCTCTTCACTGTTGGCGGTGTGACGGGCATCGTTCTGTCCCAAGCCGCTGTGGACCGCGCATATCACGACACCTACTACGTCGTTGCGCACTTCCACTACGTGATGAGCCTTGGTGCGGTCTTTGCCATCTTTGCGGGTATCTACTTCTACTTCCCCAAGATGACGGGCCGCATGTATCCTGAGTGGGCCGGCAAGCTGCACTTCTGGGCGATGTTCGTCGGCGCAAACCTGACCTTCTTCCCACAGCACTTCTTGGGCCGTCAGGGCATGCCACGTCGCTACATCGACTATCCAGAGGCGTTTGCATACTGGAACTACGTCTCCAGCTGGGGTGCATTCCTCTCCTTCGCATCCTTCCTCTTCTTCTTTGGGGTTATGTTCTACGCCATTCGTTGGGGCGCTCGCGTCACACAGAACAACCCTTGGAACGAGTATGCAGACACGCTTGAGTGGACACTTCCATGCCCACCGCCAGAGCACACGTTCGAGCAGCTTCCAAAGCAGGAAGACTGGGACAAAAGCCCTGCGCATTAAGCTTGAAACATAAGTCACAAAAAACGAAGCTCCGGTGCACATCACCGGGGCTTTCTTTTTGCCAAATGACCGCTATCTCCTGCATAACACTGGTTTTTTACGGATAAGTTGAATGCCTTTTGAATGGTCTTCAGAGAATCCAAAGAATGTGCAAACGCTCACGCTTTGGCCACATCAATCGCTCCCGCCACGGGGCATGGCAGCTTTTGTGCTCGCAACGTTTACCCTCATTACAATCCCCCTCTTTGGCCTGCTGGGAACCAAACTTTTGTGGGCCTTACTACCATTTCTCATGATTGCCGTTGGCGCAATTTGGTACGCGCTCAACCGCTCGCAGCAAGATCGCAGCACCCTCGAAGTGCTTCGAATTGATGCCGATCAAACCACCCTGCGCCGCACAAATCCGCGCACGAAAGAGCAACACTGGCACAGCAACACCTATTGGGTCACGGTCAAACGTCACGAAACCGATGGCCCTGTGCCAAACTACATCACGCTTACGGGCAATGGACGGGAAGTTGAAATCGGCGCGTTTTTGAGCGAAGAGGAAAGACAACAGCTGTTTGAGGATCTCACCTCGGCTTTTTCAACAGCGCGCGCACCCAGATAAAGACGCCTCAAGACTCCCATGAAAACAGAACTCATCATCACCACCTATAACAGCCCAACGGCGCTAAACCTCGTGCTCTGCGCCCTGTGCGCACAGACGCTTATGCCGGGCAGCATTGCCATTGCCGATGATGGGTCCGGCCCGGAAACCCTTGCGATCTTGCAAAAACACCAAGCCCAGCTGCCCCTACGCCATGTCTGGCACCCTGATGCGGGTTTTCAAAAGAATGAAATTCTGAACAAGGCAATTGCCAGCTCTGAGGCTGATCTGTTGATTTTCATCGATGGCGATTGCCTTGCCAGTGCTGGCTTTATCGCGCGCCATGTTGAACTGGCGCGGCCGAATAGTTTTAGCACTGGTTCCGTGGTGCGCCTAAATGCGCGGACCTCGGACGCGCTCACTGAAGACGATATCACGTCAACGCGCGTGTTCGATCCGGCTTGGCTTAGCAAAAATGGAAATATCAAAGGTCTTAGCGACAGTTTGAAAGCGGGCAGCGCCCCCAAGCCGTTGGCAAAATTCCTTGATCGCATCTCGCCTGTGCGCATCACTTGGTCGGGCGGCAATGCCTCTACGATGCGCGCGGCTTTGACCAAAGTGAATGGCTTTGACGAAACGATGCGCTATGGCGGCGAGGACAAAGAGCTGGGTTCGCGATTACTGAATGCTGGCGTAAAGGGCCAGTTCTTGCGCTATTCCGCGCCATTGCTGCACATTGACCATCCGCGCGGCTATGTCGATCCGAAAATTGTGCAAGCCAACCGTGCCAAGATCGAGGACACCCGCAAGACCCGCCGCACTTGGGCGGATCTAGGGTTAGATCAGCACCTCACGCGTTAACCTGCGCAAAGCCGGTCTTTGACCACAGGGCCGACAGAGCCGAAATCCATCTGGCCTGTGTAGCGCTCTTTAAGAATCCCCATGACCTTGCCCATGTCGCGGATCGATTCTGCGCCGCTGGCTTCAATCGCTTCGTTCACAGCGCTGGTCACTTCATCGTCGCTAAGCTGGCGTGGCAGAAATTCTTCAATAACGTCGATCTCTTCGCGCTCGCGCTCAGCCAGATCAAGGCGTCCGCCCTCTTCATAGGCGCGCGCGCTTTCCAGCCGCTGCTTGGACATTTTCCCAAGGATCGCAAGCACTTCAGCGTCGCTTGCCCCCTCTTCACCACCGCTTGAGCGCGCAGCGATGTCGCGATCTTTGATCGCCGCATTCACAAGGCGCAACGTCGACAGGCGGATTGCTGCCTTATCGCGCATGGCTTGCTTGAGTGCCGTATTGATTTTCTCTCGCATAACGCGCTCCAAACCCATCCCCTGGTTCAATCGGGGGTCACCCGAGCCTTGGACACTACTCAATGCACCGCCGCAGCGCAATAGATGGATTTTTACCTAAAGCACTGATTTTAAACGTTTTCGTTTTTGCACTTTCCCTTGACCTCGCGCGGCCCTGCACATAGTTTCGCGCAGATTTATCTGGTGCCAGCCATGCCACAACACGCGGCGCGCAAAAGCACCTTCAGATTTTGGGGAATTGCCACATGCCCACGCCTGCTCAAACATCGCCCACACCCACCGCTTGTATCGCCCTTGCCGATGGCACCGTTTTTTATGGTCGCGGTTTTGGCGCTGAGGGCACCACGGTGGCCGAACTTTGCTTTAACACCGCGATGACCGGCTATCAGGAAATCATGACCGACCCCTCTTATGCAGGGCAGATCGTGACCTTCACCTTCCCGCATATTGGCAACACCGGCACCAATGCTGAGGATGATGAAACCAGCGAGCCGGTTGCGGCAGGCATGGTTGTCAAATGGGACCCAACGGAAGCCTCAAGCTGGCGCACCACGGGCGAGCTTGGCGATTGGCTTGCGGCGCGCGGGCGCATTGCGATTGGCGGCATCGATACGCGCCGCTTGACCCGCGCGATCCGTCAACAAGGCGCGCCCCATGCTGCGCTGTGCCATGATCCCGACGGCAATTTTGACGTTGACGATTTGGTTGCGCAAGCGCGTGCCTTTGCGGGTCTTGAAGGGCTTGATCTGGCCAAAGAGGTCACCTGCGCACAAAGCTATCGTTGGAACGAAATGCGTTGGGCTTGGCCTGATGGCTACCCGGTGCAAGACGCGCCAAAACACAAAGTTGTCGCGCTAGATTTCGGGGCAAAACGCAACATCCTGCGCTGCCTTGCTTCGGCGGGCTGCGATGTGATCGTGCTTCCGGCCACTGCAACGGCGCAAGAGGTTTTGGCCCATGAGCCTGACGGCGTGTTTCTGTCGAACGGGCCGGGCGATCCTGCCGCGACGGGGGAATATGCCGTTCCAATGATCCAAAGCGTGCTCGAGCAGAAAGATCTGCCCGTTTTTGGGATTTGCTTGGGCCATCAAATGCTGGCGCTCGCGGTTGGTGCCAAAACCATCAAGATGAACCACGGCCATCACGGCGCGAACCATCCTGTGAAGGATCATGACACGGGCAAGGTCGAAATCACTTCGATGAATCACGGTTTTGCAGTGGACAGCCAAACCTTGCCAGAAGGTGTGATCGAAAGCCATGTGTCCTTGTTTGACGGCTCAAACTGCGGCATTCGCTTGGATGGCCGCCCAGTCTATTCCGTGCAGCACCACCCAGAGGCAAGCCCGGGGCCGCAAGATAGCTACTACCTGTTCGAGCGTTTTGCCCAGCTTATGGACGCGCGCAAAGCAGGTTGAGGGTTAACGCCCCCCTAATCTTAACGAGCTATTAACTAACATTGCCTCATAACCGCTGAACCCCCGTGTTTCAGAGGTCTTTCATGAGCGGTGCTCCTTTTCGCTTGCTCGATATTGAAGAGCAAAGAGAACCCCAATTCAGCCAGCGCCCCCTTGGGCGGATGCTGGTGGATCGCGGGTTGATCAAAACCGCGGACGTTCTGGTCACGCTTGGACATCAACGGATCAGCGATGCACAGCTTGGGCATCTTTTGATCGCGCAGGATCTGATCAGCGAGCATGATCTGTTCGAAACCCTCGCGCAGCAGCAGGATCTGCCGTTTGTAACATCCAGCAGTTGCCCGCCAGACCTGAGCCTGCAAAGCGGGCTGGAACCGCATGAATGTCTGCGCCTGAACTGCGTGCCTTGGCAGCGCACCGAAGGCGGCACACTGCTCGCAAGCATCGGTGCCGAGCAGTTGGCCGAAGCGATCAAACATATGCCCGCCTATTTGCATCCGATCAAAGGGGCCATCGCGCGGCCAAGCGATATCCACAAAGTCATTCGCGCGGGCGGCGATAGCTTGCTGGCTGAGCGCGCTGAAACTCTGGTGCCGGAGGCGCTTAGTTGCCGTTCTCTGCCTGCGCAGCTCAAAGGGGTTACGACGGTGATCGCACCGCTGATCGCGCTGGCGCTTGCATTGAACTGGCTCTCGCTGGTTCTTTTGTACCAAGCCTTTTTCGGCCTCGCGATCATGATGGTCTGCATCGGCATAGTGCTCAAAAGCGCTGCAGTTTTCATGACCATATTCGCGCGAAAGGAAGACACAAAAGCCCTGCCGCCATTACCCGCCAAACTCCCGCGGCTTAGCATTTTGATCCCATTGCATGATGAAAGTGAAATCCTAAACGCGCTGCTTGAGCGGATTGGGCTGCTAAACTACCCCAAATCCTTGCTCGAAGTGATCTTGGTGATGGAAGCCAGCGATGACGCCACGCGCTTGCATTTGGAAAGTGCGGACCTGCCCAATTGGATGCGTACATTGATTGTACCGCCCGGAAACATCACCACTAAGCCGCGCGCAATGAATTACGCGCTGCCGTTTTGCACAGGCGAGATCGTCGGCATCTATGACGCAGAGGACGCGCCCCACCCCGAGCAATTGAACCAAGTCGTCGCGCGCTTCGCCGCAGAGCCTGAAAAAACCGCTTGTTTGCAAGGCGTTCTGGATTTCTACAACGCGCGTTCGAATGCCATGGCGCGCTTTTTTGCGATAGAATACGCAACGTGGTTTCGCCTGATCCTTCCGGGACTTTCCAAGCTGGGCTTTGCCATTCCTCTTGGGGGCACCAGCGTATTTTTTCGCCGCGATATCCTTGAAAAGCTGCATGGTTGGGATGCTCACAACGTCACAGAAGACGCTGATCTGGGCATTCGCCTAGCGCGTGCGGGATATCGCACGAGGTTGATTGCCTCTGTCACGCTGGAAGAGGCGAACAACAAAGCTTGGCCTTGGATCAAGCAACGCTCGCGTTGGTTAAAGGGTTATTTGATCACCTATTTCAACCATATGCGTCGCCCTTTTCGGCTGCTGATCGAGCTAGGGCCTTGGCAATTCTTCGGATTTCAGACGTTTTTCCTCTCGTCCATTTGCCAATACATGCTTGCGCCGCTGATTTGGTCACACATGCTGCTCTATCTGATCGCCCCCGACTGGCTAGAAACCGCCATCCCGCCCGAGCTGCTTGGCACCATTATCATCACGTTTTTTTTCATGTGGCTGGCCAGCCTGCTGACCTACGTGATTGCCGTCACGCGAAAACGCCACCGACATTTACTGCCGTGGACACTGCTGATGACGCTTTACATGGGTCTTGGCACATTGGCGATTTACAAAGGCATGTGGGAGCTGGTGACACGCCCGTTCCACTGGGAAAAAACAGCGCATGGTCATAGCGAGCAAACCGTGCCTCACGGTCCTTCGGAGGCGCGTGAATCGAGCTTAAGCCGCGTGACGAACGCGACAGAGATGTGATCGCGCAGCGCCTTTTGCGCGCTCGCTTGATCGCCTGCGGCAATCGCTTCGACAATCGCGTGATGCTCGTCCATCGCAATCTCTCCGCGCCCCTCTGCGGCCAGCGATGTTGTCGCCATCAAGGCCATAGAGCGATGCACCAAATCAAGTTGACGCACCAGAAAACGGTTGTGCGAAGCCAGATGGATCTGCTTGTGAAAGCGCCGGTTCGCGCGTGACAAAGCCGACGGATCATCGGTCAGCTTGCGATCCTCCTGCACCATTTCGCGCAGCACCATGACCTCCTCAGCGCTGGCATGCTGCGCCGCAAGCTTTGCGGCGAGCCCCTCCAACTCTGAGCGCACAGTATAAAGTTCGGACATTTGGTTATGGCTCAGCGAGGCCACAATCAGGCTGCGCCCATCGCGGGTGAGCAGGTTTTGCGTCTCCAGCCGCTGCAGGGCTTCGCGAATGGGGGTGCGCGAGACGCCGAAGCGATCAGCAAGATCGCTTTCGACCAATCGATCTCCCGGTTTGAACACGCCAACATCAATCGCTTCAAGGATCAGTGAATAGGCATCTGTTTGCCCTGCCCGTGATTGGCTCATGTCTGTTCCTTCGGCCTTGTTCAGCGCGAAGCCTATGCGCAGCGGCGGATATGATCAACCTGTTGTGAGCGCTGCGTAATCCCGCTAGCGTCGCGCCATGATCAAAGCGCACTTCTCTCATGTGGACACTTGGGTGTTCGACCTCGATCACACGCTCTATCCGCCGCACATGACCCTGTTTGACCAGATCGAAGTGCGCATGACCGCCTATGTGATGGAGGCCCTTGGCGTGGACCGCCAGCGCGCGGATTATCTGCGCGGCCATTATTGGCGCACCCATGGCACGACGCTTGCGGGCCTTATGCGCGAGCATGATGTTGACCCGGCCCCCTACCTTACGGATGTGCATGACATTGATTTCACAGTGCTTTCCCCTGATCCAAACCTGCGCCGCGCGATCGAAGCGCTGCCCGGGCGCAAGATCGTTTATACAAATGGCTGCGCGCCCTATGCGCAAAATGTGTTGCGCGCACGCGGTCTTGAGGGGCTTTTTGACGCGATCTTCGGGGTCGAGCACGCCAATTTCCATCCCAAACCCGATGCGGCCGCCTTTGACACGGTCTTCAAGCTCGCGAATGTGACGCCGCAAACGGCGGTAATGTTTGAAGATGATCCGCGCAATTTGATCGTGCCTCATGATCTTGGAATGCGCACCGTGCACGTCGCGCCAAGCGCTGAGCCAAGCGCACATATCCAGCATCACACCAGCGATCTTGCGGCGTTCCTGCGCAGCACGCAAACATGAGTTGCGGCGTTTTGACTATGGCGCGCGCTGCTTTGCAGCCTATCTATGACAACATAGAGTGAGGGGCTTATGGATCACGACATCATCATATCAGGCGGCGGAATTGCGGGGCTGACGGCGACAGCGGCCTTCGCACAGGTTGGCTTTAACGTGCTTTGCATCGATCCGGCTAAGCCCGTCACCGCCCGCGATGCGAGCGGCGCTGATCTGCGCAGCACCGCGTTTTTGCAGCCCGCCCGCGCGCTGCTCGAAGAGGTCGGCTTGTGGCTGCGCCTTGCGCCCAATGCGCAGCCTTTGCAAATCATGCGCATCATTGATGCGGGCGGCGCTGAGCACGAAGCGCGCATGACGAAAGAATTCAACGCGGCAGATATTTCCGATCACCCCTTCGGCTGGAACCTGCCCAACTGGCTTTTGCGTCGCGAGATGGCGGCGCATGTGCAAGAGCTGCCCAATGTCACCTATAGGACTGGCCTTGGCGCACGCACATTGTTCACCCGCACCGCAGAAGCGCGCGTGGGGTTAAGCGATGGCTCTCGCGTTACGGCGCGACTCGTAATTGCAGCGGATGGACGCGGCTCGCCCATGCGAGAGGCGGCGAATATCCCTGTGAAAACAACGCGCTTTGGGCAAAAGGCGCTGGCTTTTGCGGTAACGCATGACATCCCGCACGAAAATGTCTCCACCGAAATTCACCGCACAGGGGGGCCGTTTACATTGGTGCCCTTGCCCGATTTTGAAGGCAGGCCAAGCTCGGCGATTGTGTGGATGGAGGAAGGGGCCAAGGCGAAAACCTTGCATGAGATGGATCTCGCGGAGTTTGAAGCGGCAATGAATAGGCGTTCTTGCAGCGTGCTTGGCACGCTGAGGCTGGCATCTGCGCGCACGATTTGGCCGATCATCAGCCAGCATGCACAGCGTTTGAGCGGTGAGCGTTTGGCGCTTATCGCAGAGGCCGCGCATGTCTTGCCACCCATTGGCGCGCAGGGTTTGAACATGTCGTTGAGCGATATCCGAGCTTTGCGCGATTTGGCTGCTGCGCGTCCCGATGGGCTTGGAGATGTCGCGATGTTGGAAGCATTTCACAAGGCGCGCTTCAACGATATCCGTTTGCGCGAGGCGGGAATCAAGATGCTAAATCAAACGTCTATGTTGAGCGCTGCACCTTTGCGCGATGCGCGCGCGGCAGGGCTCAATGCGCTTTATAGTTTTGCCCCTTTGCGCAAATCCATCATGCAAATGGGACTTGGCGCGAAGGGGTAACGTAGGGTGCGTGAGATCACGCACCTTACCTCATAGAACCTGATCAAGCACTTTGGTGAGACGCGCCATAGTGCCCTCTACATCATAGAGTTTATCAAGCCCAAACAGCCCCAAACGGAAGGTGCGGAAATCGTCCGGCTCATCACATTGCAGCGGCACACCCGCCGCGATCTGCATCCCAAGCGCTGAAAACTTGCTGCCATTCTGAATCGCAGGATCATCTGTGTAGCTGACCACAACACCCGGTGCGCCATTGCCATCCGCCGCGACAGAGATGATGCCTTTGCTCTTAAGATACGCGCGCACCTCATTGCCAAGCTGCCATTGCGCGTCTTTGAGTTTTTCAAAGCCATACTCTTTCGTCTCAAGCATCGTGTCCCGAAACGCGCGCAACGCATCTGTTGGCATCGTTGCGTGATAGGCATGACCGCCATTCTCATAGGCCTGCATGATCTGATACCACTTCTTCAAATCGATCGCGAAGCTGTCAGACGTCGTCTCTTCCAAACGTGCAAGAGCACGTTCGGACATCATCACAAGCCCCGCAGAGGGCGAGGCAGACCAGCCCTTTTGCGGCGCAGAGATCAACACATCAACGCCAGTCGCTTTCATATCAACCCACGCGCAGCCTGAAGCGATACAATCAAGCACCATCAAAGCACCCACGTCATGCGCCGCAGCGGCAAGCGCTGTGACATAGTCATCCGGCAGGATCACGCCCGCAGAGGTTTCGACATGCGGAGCGAACACAATGCTGGGTTTTTCCGCGTGGATCGCGGCGACCACCTCGTCGATGGGTGCAGGCGCGAAGGGCGCGCGCGTGTCATTGCCGGTCTGGCGTGCTTTCATCACCGTGCAGCTTTGCGTCAAACCACCGGTTTCAATGATCTGGCTCCAGCGATAGGAAAACCAGCCGTTGCGCACAACAAAAGCTTCGGCACCGCGCGCAAACTGACGCGCGACCGCTTCCATACCGTAAGAGCCGCCACCGGGAATGAGCGCAACGCCATCGGCGCCGTAAACCTCTTTCAACATGGAAGAGATGTCGTTCATCACGCCCTGAAACGCGCCGCTCATGGAATTGAGCGAGCGGTCGGTGAAAACGACGGAAAATTCTTCAAGGCCATTGGGGTCAATGGTGTCGAGCAATGCGGGCATATGTATCTCCAGTTTGTTAACTCTGTGCTAACGCCTCTGCGCGCGCTTGGCAAAGTCTACATTCGCATACCGCCGCTAGCCCAGTGGCCCGGGCCTGCGCTCTTCGCTGAGCAGTACATTCGCCTCTACATCGCCCGCGCCCGGCAGTGTCATAATGCGGCGGCGCAAAACCCGTTCAAAATCAGGAATATCGCG
>CAYQZI010000112.1:0-10476 GCA_964421835.1 uncultured Planktotalea sp. | reverse complement strand
ATCGAAAAGCTTACAGATGGTCCTGTGGGCGAGTTGCCTTTCATGGGCTGCGCCGCGTTCGATATCGGTCTGATCCGCGCCAAGGTTGGGCGGCTCTCAGTGGCGGGGGAGCTTGGCTTTGAAATTCACTGCAAAGCGGCCGAGCACATTGGCCTGCGCAAACTGTTGCTAGAGGCGGGCGCAGATCTGGGTCTGCGCGAAGTCGGCTTTAACGCACTGCTGAGCCTGCGGCTTGAGAAGAGCTTTGGCATATGGTCGGCGGAGTTCACCCAAGGCTATACAGCGGCGCAAACAGGTATGGATCGCTGGATCGACTGGGACAAAGACTTCATCGGCAAATCCGCCGCCTTGGCCGAGCGCGATGGCAATGGGCCTGCGCAAATGGTGGTCACTTTGGAAGTCGATGCAAGCGATGCGGATGCGGCTGGCTATGAGCCGATTTGGGCTGACGGCAAGCTCGTGGGCTTTGTCACATCAGGCGGGTATGGGCACACAGTGGGCAAGTCCATGGCCATGGCCATGGTAGATCAAGAGCACTGCGCCGTCGGGAGTGAAGTGTCGGTCCATATCGTTGGCGCGGAGCGCAGCGCGCGGGTGATCGCGGCCTCGCCCTATGATCCCGCTGGCACAGCGATGCGAGGGTAGGGCGGTGAGCACCAAGCAACGCGGCGGGCGGCGCAGGCGTGCCGAGGCGACGGCGTCGAAACGCAATGTGAACTATCACGATCTGCGCAACCCTTTCCCGCCGATGGCGCTTTTCTCTGCCGATCAAGTGGCGGCGATGCACGAGACGTCGCTGCGCACCCTTGAAGAGCTTGGGATGAAAGTGCTGCTGCCCGAAGCGATAGAGATCTATCGCAAAGGTGGTGCGCGCGTGCTCGAGGATATGGTCTATATTGGCCGTGACATCGTCGAAGCGGCCCTTGCGACGGCGCCAAAGTCCATTGAGGGCAAAGCTGGCATTCGCCAGAAAGACCTGACCTTCGAGCTTGGGCGCATGGTGTTTCAACCGGGCGCTGGCGCGCCCCATGCCACTGATCTGGTGCGCGGGCGCAGACCCGGCTCGGGGCAGGATTATATCGAGTATACCAAACTCAACCAGCATTTTGATGTGCTGCAAATGCTCTCGCCCTCGGTCGAGCCGCAAGATGTGCCGACGCATCTGCGCCATTATTTCACCACCGAAACGCAGCTGACGCAGTCGAACAAGTTCCCTTTCGTTTTCTCGCGCGGCACGCCGCAGGTGATGGAATGTTTCGAGATGCTGCGCGACTTTCGCGGCGTGTCGGATGCTCAGTTCGCCGCCGATCCCTATTGCTACACGATCATCAACACCAACAGCCCGCGTACGCTTGATATTCCTATGGCGCAGGGGCTGATCGACTTTGCAAAGATGGGGCAAATGTCGATTGTCACGCCTTTCACGCTGATGGGCGCGATGGCCCCGATCACAGTTGCGGGGGCGGTGACGCTCAGCCATGCAGAGGCGCTCGCGGCGATCACGTTGACGCAGCTTGTGACCCCCGGTGCGCCGATCTGCTATGGCACTTTCACCTCCAACGTGGATATGAAATCCGGCGCGCCTGCCTTTGGCACGCCTACGCATTTTCAAGCCTCACTTGCAGCCGGTCAAATGGCGCGTCTTACGGGGCTGCCATGGCGCTCTGCGGCGGGGTCTGCGTCCAATATCAACGACGTGCAGGCCGCGAACGAGAACCAGATGGGCCTATGGGGCTGTTTGATGGCTGGGGCGAGTGTGATCATTCACGCGGCGGGCTGGCTCGAAGGCGGGCTTTCTGTGTCCTATGAGAAGATCATCACGGACGTTGAAGTGCTCAACATGATGGCCGAGCTTTGCGCTGGCGCGCAAGCTGGCTCGGACGAGATCGGCTTTGACAACGCGCTCAGCCATGTAGAGCCAAGCGGGCATTTCTTCGCCGCACCGCAAACGATGGCGCGCTATGACACGGAGTTTTATGAACCCATCGTGCATGATTACGCCAATTTTGGCACATGGACAGACAGGGGCGGGCGCGATGCCAGCACGCGCGCCACAGATGTGTGGCAAGAGATTGTTGCACGCCCCTCTGCCGTTGCCGTCGATGGGGATAGGCTGGACGCGCTGCAGGGCTATATCGCCAAACGCACCGCTGCGGGCGGCGCGCCGCCAGAGAGCTAGGGTATGACAAGTCGCGCAACACCGCTGCTGCACCGCGATGATCCGAACAAGGATCCGCTGGTGGGCCATGTAAAAGTGACCCGCGCGGATTGGCTGAATATGGCCCGCGATGTGCTTGTGACCGAAGGGGTGGGCGAGGTGAAAGTGCTGGGCCTTGCCAAGCGCATGGGCGTGTCGCGCTCCAGTTTTTATTGGTATTTCAAAGACCGCGCTGACCTGCTTTCCGCGCTTTTGAGCGAATGGGAAACGCGCAACACAGCGCAAATTGTGCACCATTGCCAGCTGCCTTCGCGCAATATTACCCAAGCTTGTTGCAACTTCTTTCGCTGTTTCGTGGACACCTCAAAGTTCGACAGCGGACTTGATTTTGCGATCCGCGAGTGGTCGCGCCGCGATGATGCGATCCGCGCGCGCGTGGATGGCGCTGACGCTTCTCGGATCGAAGGGGTGACCGCCTGTTTCGCAAAGCATGGGTATGCGTCTGTGGATGCAGATGCGCGCGCGCGCATTTTGTACTTTATGCAGTTGGGCTATCATGCGCTAGAGGTACGCGAGGACATAGAGACGCGCATGTCGCGCCTTTCGCCCTATATTCAAGGGTTTACCGGCCAGATGCCTGACGCAGAGGCGATTGCGGAGTTTCTGCGCCATGTCGAGGATATCGGGGTGGCGTAACGCCAAAAGCGCTTCGATCTACAACGTTTGAACGCGCCTATTTATCTGCTCTTGACGCGCATGGGACAATTCTGACAAAAACACTCAGCAAATAGACGAATCGTGGTTCTGTCTTAGCCAGCACGTTCATTCATACGGAGAAAACCGATGAAATCCCTAACCCACACCAGCCTTGCGCTGGTCCTCGCCATGAGCAGCGCCGTTTACGCCGAGGGCGAGTTGAACCTTTATTCCTCGCGCCACTACGACACTGACGAGCGCCTTTACTCCGATTTTGAAGAGCTGACAGGCATCACGATCAACCGCATCGAAGGCAAAGCCGACGAGCTGGTCGCCCGCATGAAGATCGAAGCCAAGAACTCACCCGCAGATGTGTTGCTCACAGTTGACACATCGCGCCTTGAGCGCGCCAAGCTTGAGGGCGTGCTGCAATCCATCGACAGCGATGTGCTCGAAAAACGCGTACCCAGCAGCTTGCAGGATTCGGGCAACCAATGGTTCGGTTTTTCCCAGCGTGCGCGCATCATCTTTTATGACAAAAACGATGTCGCCAATCCGCCGCTCGACTACGTGAGCCTTGCCGATCCAGCCTATAAGGGCATGGTCTGCCACCGCTCATCCTCTAATGTGTATTCGCAGACTTTGCTGTCCTCGATCATCGAGAACCACGGCGCAGAGACGGCAACAGAGTGGGCCGCTGGCATGGTCGCGAACTTTGCGCGCGATCCCCAAGGCGGTGACACGGATCAGCTGCGCGGCTTGGTGTCGGGCGAATGTGAAATCTCTGTCTCCAACACCTATTACTTCGCGCGTGCGCTGCGCAAAGAGGTCAAAGGGCTGGCAAGCGATGAAATCGCCAATATCGGCTGGATCTTTCCCGCGCAAAACGCCGAGGGTGCACATATGAACCTGTCAGGGGCAGGGGTTGCCGCACATGCGCCGAACCGCGAGAACGCCATCAAGTTCCTTGAATATCTTTCCAGCGAAAGCGCGCAGCAGTATTTCAGCGCTGGCAATGATGAATATCCAGCGGTTCCCGGTGTCGGGCTAAGCCCGTCGGTTGCGCAGCTTGGTCTGTTCCGCCCTGATGCGGTTGATCTCAGCGCAGTGGCCAAGAACGTGCCAAGCGCGCAGCAGATCTTTAATCAGGTTGGCTGGAACTAAGCTGTCGTTTTTCTAAACGAGCGATGAAAATGAAAGCCGGACGAGGGGTACTCGTTCGGCTTTTATGTTCTGCGCTGTGATGTGCCGCTGATTTGCCGACACAGCAGGATCACAGGCACAAGGCCGATGCCCGCGATGATCAGGCTCGGCACTGCCGCACCCTCTAGCCGCTCGTCAGAGGCAAGGCGAAACGCCTGCACCGCGAGCGTGTCATAGTTAAAGGGCCGCAGGATTAATGTGGCGGGCAGCTCTTTCACAGTGTCCACAAAGACAATCAGCAGCGCAGTTAGAATGCTGGGGCGCAGCACAGGCAGATGAATATCGCGCACCGTGCCCCAAGCCGTGCGACCCAGCACGCGCGAGGCGGCATCGATGTTGGGCGTTACGCTGGACAAACCGCTGTCATAGGCCCCAATCGCGGCCGCGAGAAAGCGGATCAGATAGGCGGCGATCAGCAGCCAGATTGAGCCAGAAATGAGCAGGCCTGTTGAAATGCCAAACATCGCCTCCATCCGCGCATCGAACCAGTTGTCAAGGCTGGCGAAGGGCACCAAAAGCCCCACCGCGATCACGCCGCCGGGCACCGCATAGCCAAGCCGCCCAATAAAGAGCGAGGCAAGCGAAAGCCGGTTGCTGGCAACCCGGTTGAAGGTGCCGATCATGATGGCGGCGGCGACGGTCACAAGCGCGGCGATGCTCGCCAGGGTGAGGGAATTCACGATGAAATGCACATAGCGCGCGCTGAATATATTTTGCTCTGATCGCAGCCCCATCGCAATCAAGGTGATCGTTGGAATAACAACGCCGAGCATCACAGGAAGGGCGCAAACAAGCTGCGCCGCGAAGGCGCGCCTGCCTTTGAGTTGAAAGGGGGTAAAGACCTCTTGGCCGCCTTTGACACCATATTTCGCTGCGCCGCGATTGATGTATTCCAGCCATGCCACCAGCAGCGCGAACACCAGCAAACCAACGGCCAATTGCGCCGCCGCGCCGCGATCCGCCATGCCGAACCAGCTGGTGTAGATCCCCGTCGCATAGGTCTGTACGCTGAAATGTGCGACTGTGCCAAAGTCCGCGATGGTTTCCATGATCACCAGCAAACTGCCACCGGCGATGGCAGGGCGCGCGATAGGCAGGGACACACGCAAGAATGCGCTGATGGGCGATGCGCCCAGCGAGCGAGCGGCATAAAACGGCGTTGCGGCTTGCATGCGAAAAGAGGCGCGCGCGAGCAGGTAGACATAAGGGTAAAGCACCAAGGTCAGCATCATCGCCGCGCCGCCGAGCGAGCGAATTTCAGGGAACCAATAATCACGCGGCCCCCAGCCCATCAGATCGCGCAGTGTGGATTGCACAATGCCGGGATGGTCCAGAATGTCTGTGTAGGCGTAGGCGAGCACATAGGCGGGATAGGCCAGCGGCACCACGAGCGCGATTTCAAAGAAGCGGCGTCCTTTGAACTCTGAGGTGACAACAAGCCAAGCTGTGAGCGTGCCAATCACCATGCTGCCGCTGGCCACCAAAACGACCAGAACCAGCGTCGTCCAAGAGTAGCGCCACAGCACGGTTTCGGCCAATTGGTGCAGCGTTTCAAAGGTGCCAAGCGTCGCGGCTGCGATGACGCCGATGATCGGCAACAAGCAGATCGCCATCACAAAGATCGAAACGCCCGAGATAAAGTGTCTGTCCATGCGCGCCCGCTGCCCATTCAATGAGTGTTGTGTGTATTTACCCCGTGCTGGCGCAGAAAAATAGTCTGATAATTTGACTCGGAATTGCCTTGTCTGACTGATTTAATCAGGTATCAAGGGTTCATTGAGCCAATCCAGTCACCAGTCAGCGCAGCGACTTTTGTTCGGTCCGTTTCTCGAGGTTCGCCATGAGCAAGACACCTAGTCCCTGCATCGACGTTTGCAAGTTCAAACGCGAAGGGCATTGCATCGGTTGCGCGATGACTAAGGCGCAAAAATCACTGTTTAAGGCGCTGAAAAAGGACATTCACCGCGATGCTTTCGTCGAGCTGCTGATCACTCAACAGTCAAGCTTGGGCAAATATAGCCATTGGGCACCGCAGTATTTGCGCAAATGCGAAAAGAAAAAGGTCACACCGATCCGCGCTGTGCGAGATGTGGCCTGACCTATTTCTCGTGTGTATGAGCGCGTGCTTAGGCCAAATGCGAACGTAGGAACCATGCGAACTTTTCATGGGTTTGGCCGCGTGCGATGCACAGATCTTCGGTCAATGTATCCCCATGCTCTGCCGCAAGAGCGCCTGCACCTGCGAGGGTCGCCGCAAGGGTTTCCTGAGCTTGCTGCATCATTTTGATCATCTCTTTGTCGCCTGCGTGTCCGTCATGCTCGGCCACTTTAGAGCGAGCGAGCATACCAGAAAGCGTGCCCTCCGCATGGGCATCGAGCGCTTTGATACGCTCTGCGAGATCGTCTTGTGCAACAAAATGGTCCTCGTAAATTTTCTGGAACAGGTCATGCAAGGGACCAAAGGCCATGCCCGTCACGTTCCAATGGAAATTTTGCGCAAGCATCGTTGTTACAGCGGTTTCTGCAACAGATTGGTTCAGTGCCTCGGCCACGGCGGTACGTGCATCGCTGGACAAAGCAATAGCGGTCTGGGTCATATCAAACTCCCTAAATGTTGTGATTTCGCTGGCTGGCTTTTGATCTGGCTGGCTTGCTTACATCAGTATCTATGCGGCAGCAGGCAAAAGGCAAGAGTTTTTTAGAATAATTCTAAATTGGCGCGAAATGGTCAGATATGCGCGCTATCAAGAACCGTACCAAGCGCCTGTTTTCATGGGCGACGCGCGAACCCAGCAGAAAGCGCAAGCTTGCGTCATCCTGCGTTTGCGCCGCGCGCGCGAGTTGGAGCAACCAACGTTCATCGAACGAAATTTCCTGCGTCGCAGGCGCAAATAATGTGGCGGGCTGTCCCAAAGCTTCGCAAAGACAGCGCATCAAAGCCTCTGTATAAGAGTTCAGCTCTGCCGTCGGTTGACCGTGCAAAAGCGCGCAGGCCTCAAACAGAGAGGTCTTGGCTTTGCAGCGGCACCCCATCGATACGAATCGCAGATGATTGATAAATGCCATCGCAGGTAGATCAAACCGTTGCTCGGGTGGCCGCGCGGGGAGGTCGTTTTGGCGATAGGCTAACATGATTGGATCCTTGCTTGCGGATGCTGCGCGCTTAGTGAAGCGTGATAGGGCGAGGGGCTGGCTGACGCGTGGCGTGGGCTGCCGATCTAGTCGCGCGCAGGTTCATACGTGCGAGCGCAAGACCGAAATCAGCCGCAAGCGCGGTAAGGATTGGCGCAACATCAGGGCGCACAAGCAAGGTGGCGATCATCAAGGCATCTTCACGTGCGCCAGTGGCTGCAGCGGCGACGAAATTTGCAAAACAAGACTCGTCCGAGCCCATGCATTTGCAGTTTACCGCATGCCGCATCAAAGGTCTGCGCCCATGTTCGCAGCACAGGCTGTACAAATTTTCGAATGCGTCAAGCGCCCGCTGCCCATGTTCAGCGCCAAGCGTTGCTGCAAAGTCATGTGAAACCTGAGCTCTGCTGCGTGGGCCATCGCACCAGCGGCGCAAATAAAGGATGCTCGCCGCTTCAAGAGCCTCTAACTCAGAGAGAAAGCCGACGGGTGCGCCGCCACGGTTTGCGTGTGAATGCCTCATTTCGTCAGGATCAATTTGCCTGCCCGCGTGATGCGCAGGGTGTAGGTTTGATCGCCCAGCACGATCTGCGCTTGCGCCGCGCCTTTGGTTAAATCCTGCGCCGCATAGGTGGGGAGCGGGCTTGGCGTCGGTGTGCTCGTTTCTTTCGCGACGTGAAATGACATGTGTCGATCTCCTTTCAGAGGGATAGCGCATTGGCACTTTAATTCTGAGTAATTTAATCAGAAATGTCAATCTGAGTTTTTCACTCAGGTATTTTCATCCGACAAAACGTGCCCCGCCAAACGATAAAAGGGGGACCAACCGAAGCTGATCCCCTTGCTCTTGGGCATTTAGATTTGGGCCGCCAAGCCGAGCGCGCGTTACTCTCGAAAGGCGAAAGGCACCGAGACATCGATTGGACCCTCGCCAGCGCGGGCAAGCGGGAAAGCTGTGCGATCGATGTTCGGGTTCTCGCTTTGCGCTTTGGCTTGTACCCAAGCGCGGGTCGCGGGTTGATCCGCTGCTAGCCCGTTTGCCACAATGCGTGCGATCTGCGGCGATGCAACGCTTGTGCCGTTCATGCGCACGAACGCACCATTTCGACTGCCAGCGCTAAACACGCCTGCGCGTATCATGCTGTCATCGCCAATCGCGGCTGCGTCAGGTCCGGGCCTTGGGGTGTTCGGCGAGTTCACCGTCTGCGTGATCGGCCCCGAAGCAGAGTAGTCGGACATGACTTGCGCACGCTCATTGATCGCGCCGATCACGATGGGCGAGGCACCACAGGCAAAGCCGCTCAGCGTACGCAGATCGCTAACGCCTGCATCTTCGCCACCGACAAAGCGCATCTGACGTCCCCGAATCCGGTAGCCGGGAAGATCTTCATCGCGGTCGATCCACGCATAGATTTTCGCATCATCCGAATAGGTGAAATCAACATCCCAGCGTCCTGCTCCGGCAAGCGGCTCGGAGGTGTCCAAGCTGAAGGTCGGATAGATCGTCAAAGTGATCACACCGCGCTGCGTTGGTTTGCGCTCGTAAGCGTAGCTAAGCTGCGCAACAATTTGACCAAGCTCATTGCGCAAAGACAGCGAAGAATTCGGGCTAGCAACGAAGGGCGGACTTTTCAGCCCAGAGGGCAAAGTGATCTCAATCGTCGGGCTGCCCGCGGGCTTTCTCTTTTTGCTGACAGGCAGCCAGAACTGAACATGGCTGACCGAGCGATCACCCGGCGGCACACTCAAAGCGACGCTTTTGGTTTCAGGGCCATTTCCGTCAAACTCGAGACAGGCGTGAATGTCCTTGTCATAGCTGTTTCCAGAGGGCAGAATTACCCGTCTGACTTGGGTTTTGTTGGACACGAAATTCTCTAGAACCTGCTCTACGTCTCCTGTGCCATCATGTGGCCCACCGTAGGAGCCATAGGAAAAGTTGCACACCAGTGGCGCAGGCACGCCGTTGTTGCGGATCCGTTTGCCCTGTTTGCCGACAAACTTTAGCGCATAGACCAAATCGGGCAAAAGACTGCGCCCGCTGACATCTCGCGTCACTTCAGGCGGAAGCGTGGCGCAGATCAAAGGGCGCGTGTCGGGCGCTTCCTCTCTTGGATAGCCTGCCGCCAGAGCGGCGACATGCGTGCCATGCGAGCGCAGGCGCGCAAGCGGCGAGGAGGTGGTGTCATCCGTGTCGATCTGACCCGTCAAGCGGTAGAACTTATCCTCGTCAAGCAGTCCCGCGGTGGTGCATTGGGCAAGCATGGCATTCAGCTGCGCCTGTGAAAACACAGTCCCCCCCGCGCTGCCACTGCTAGGCGTTCCCATGACCAAGGCGCTTTTGATACGCGTCTTGTTCACATCGCTCGAAAACAGATTGTGACCCAGCGCGATGGCATCATCAATGATCGCCATCACAACGGTTTTCTCGTCCACCTCTGTTTCTGCAAGGGCTTCAAACCCTGCGCTCGGATCGATGTCGCCCTTTACTTGACTGCCAAGCCGCAAGGCGGAAACGCCATAGGCATTGTCCTCTTGATTCAGAGACCGCAGCGCCGTGGTTTTTGCAAAACAACTGACATAGTGAACCGGCGCAGTCTCGGATCGCTCCTCAGCGTCATAAAGCGCGGGCACATGCACTGCGTCCCTAAGCTCACTTGAAAGGCTTTCAAGGAACGCGTCAATGCTTGTGTCTTCAAGCTTGAGCAGGATTGAAAACCACGGCGCGGGGGCAACCGGGGGCGCGGCAGCGACCTGGTCTTGCGCGACCACCCGTTTTTGAACGGCAATCTGCGTAAGTGCAGCCGACTGGGTGATCCTGTGAAAGGTGCGCGCGTCATTGATCGGCGGGCGCTCTTCTTCTTGCCATAACAGCATGTGATACCAACCTTTCCAGCTTACGCTTGCAAATCCGCCCACTCAGCAACGGCTTTGTTCCAGAGCCATGCGAGCGGTGCTGCGGTTTGCGTATTTGCGGGCAGGGTCTCGCCAGTGGATGTGGCAAAATCACCGCCAGCAGCCGCATTGCTGGATGCCGCCGCCTGAGCATCATCCTCTGCTGTGTAAAGCAGGGACCAGTCGAAATCAGCATTCGCATCGAAGTTTGTCGCTTCAAAATGCGCGCTTGTGTAGTCATCCGTGCCTGTGCAGAGCGTTTTCATGAACTGGGACAGGGTCAGCCCAAGCGTCGAGCCTGCGGCGCTGTCGATGGGGAAGTGCACACCCGCCATCGTTCGATTGGTTGCAATGCGGCTGGCCAGGCGCATCAACATTTGCCCCCACTCGCCATC
>CAYQZI010000111.1:0-10487 GCA_964421835.1 uncultured Planktotalea sp. | reverse complement strand
CTGCGTAAGCGACAATCGCCACCTGATCCTCTGCGCGCAGCTGGCCGAGCATAAGTCGCAAGGACTGCTTTAGAAGCGGTAGTTTGTTGGGTTGGTTCATGGAACCAGATGTATCGATCAGGAACACGAGGTTTAGAGGCGGACGCGCCTCCACTTCGGGCATTTCCCCTTGCAAAGCGATGCGCAAAAGCTGGGTGTTTTCGTTCCAGGGTGTCTGCATCATGGCGAGCGATGTCGCAAAGGCACCGCTCTCAGGCGCGGCGTAGTCAAAGGGGAAGTAGTTCACCATTTCCTCAATCCGCACCGCCGCTTTCGGGGGGAGTTGCCCGTTCATCAAGGACGAGCGCACGATCGCATAGCTCGCCGTATCCACATCAACGGAAAAGGTCGAAACTGGGGTTTCGCGAGTTACTTTCAAGTTGTTCTCAGGCGCACTTGCGAAGGCTTCTGTGTTCGCCTCTGGCATAATCATCGGCGCATCCGCAATCAAACCAGCGGTAGGGGCCACGCGCGAACGGGTTGCTTGTTTGCTCATCACGAACGGTGCTGGGGCAGGCATGGCCTCTAATGCGATGGCACCATCGGCGAAATCAGCCGTCACCTCTGCCTCTTCCAACACGGGTGCTTCAATCATCACTGCAGGTTCTGAAGTGAACACATCAGACGGCCCATCCTGTAAGACAGGCAAAACCATGACCAAGCCAAGGGCGGCCAAAGCAGTTGTCGCCGTCAAACCAGCCTTTGAAGAAAGTGCATCAAACATCGTACGAAATCCTTTACCCAAACCGCCCATCTTGGGGGCGTCAGATATAGGACGTGGCTCAGCTCGTGATCCTTGGAGCGCGGCAAAATTTTCTTGAGCCAAAGCGGTATTGGCCGCACGTTTGGCAGCGTCAGGCGAGGGTGTCGCACGCGCAAAAGCGCGCTTAAGATCGTCGAAATCGTCGCTCATTGCTCGCACTCCTTTATGGCCTTCAGATGCTTCTTCACTTCGCTCATGCGCCAGCTCACAGTGCCTTCAGAAATCCCAAGAACTTCACCCACTTCGCGATGGCTCATGTCATCCATCACGAGTGCTACAGTATCGCGCAGATCCTCGGGCAAAGTGCCGATTGCATGCATCAACCAAGTCTGTGCGGCGGCTTGTTCTTTATTCGCTTCTGTGCGGTTCACTTCCCAATCCCCCCAACCTGTCGCCGCTTTGCGACGGGTTGCAGCGCGGCGGCGGCGATCATGTGCAGCATTTACTGCGACACGATAAAGCCATGTGGAAAAGGCAGAGCCGCCTTCAAAGCGCGGAAGTTTCGCAGGCAAAGCAGCGCATATGTCTTGGCACAGGTCTTCTGCCTCTGCGCGTGAGCCCATCAGTCGGAAACACAAGCCGAAAAGACGATCATAGGATCGCTCCAACAGAAGCGAAAACGCTTGCGCATCGCCCCCTGCGGCAGCTTTTGCCAACTCTGTATCACTCGTATTCATGCGCATTATGGTCATAGGACGCGGCGCGCGGGTCAATCCTTGGAAAAATGTCGATTAATCCGCGTCCCACTCGAAAACATCACCCTTCGCGCGCACGCGGCCAATGGAGGGGAGCGCAAAATGACTGCCCAGAACCCTTTGATTGCGTTCGCTTGCCTCGCCCAGCAATGCGCGGCGCGATTTCACAGCAAGATCGCCATCCATGTCATACTTGAAGTGCCATTCGGGATAGGCAAGCTGCGCTGTTGTATGTAGCGCATCGCCGGTTATCACCGCTTCGCCACCGCCGCTTTTGATCAACACCGACACATGCCCCGGCGTGTGACCCGGCGTTGTGATGAGCGTCACAAAGTCCCCAAGCATATGCCCCGCACTGACCCGTTCAGATTGGCCCGCCTGCACAACTGGCAGCACGCTTTCTTCGTAAATTGCGCCTGCATGAACACTAAAGAAATCATCATCCGCTTCGGGGAGCATATACTTTGCATTTGGAAACGTCGGCACCCAGCGCCCGTCCACCAACTGCGTGTTCCAGCCCACATGATCCGTGTGCAGATGGGTGCAAAGCACGTAATCCACGTCTTCTACGCGCGCCCCAGCCGCGCCAAGCGAGCTCATAAAGCGCGTTCCCTTGCGTTTGTGCCAGTCCGGCGTGCTTGGCACTGTTTTGTCATTGCCCACGCAAGCATCGACGAGGATCACATGGTCAGGCGTTTTAAGCAAAAATCCCTGAACCGGCAGAATGAGTTTACCAGAGGTCGCGCAGCACGCGCCCGGCACCTGTTGCTCGATGATTTCCCGCACGTTTGGGCCTGCGTCTGGAAACAGCTCTTCAGGCGTTCGGAATGGATCATTTGACTCAAGGATCCGCCAGATTTCGACATCTCCGATACGGCACAGCATGGCGTGATCCTTTATCCTAGGTTTGCGGGCAAACACGTAAATCCACGAAAACGAATACGCGCAGAACGTTCTGTCCTCGGTAAAATCTCATATTCGGGAAAGCGCGTTAAGAATTTGTTAACCGCGACACGCCCCTCCATCCGCGCAAGCGTAAGGCCGACGCAGGTATGCGCCCCGCCCGCAAATGCAAGATGCTTGTTGGGACGGCGATCTAGCATAAGCGAATTGGGGTTTTCGAACTGCGCAGGATCGCGGTTGGCTGCGCCGATGCACAGATGCAGATCCGTGCCAGTAGGGATATCGACGCCCTGCAAAGTCATCGGCTCTGTTGTCAGACGGTTGCCGAATTGATTTGGGCTTTCCATGCGCAGGAATTCATCGACGGCGGTTGTGATCAACTCCGGCTCTGCGATCAGCCTTGCACGCGCGGCGCGGTCGCGATCAAGCAGCATCAGAGCGTTTCCTATAAGGTTCGTCGTTGTTTCATGCCCAGCGTTCAAAATGAAAATGCAGTTTTGATAGAGCTCCTCAGGGCTCAAACGCCCTTCCTCGGACTGAATAAGACGTGTCAAAACATCTGTTTCAGGATCACCGGGATTGAGACGACGATCATCAACAATCTCGCGCAGGAAGGTGACGAAATCGAGCACAGCTTGATTGCCAAGCGCTTCTTGCTCAGGTGTCAATTGCGGCTCTAGAGCGCCAAGGATTGCGAGGGACCAATCGCGCAGAGGCGCGCGTCGCTCGCGGGGGATATTGAATAGGTTGCCGATGACTTCGATAGGTATGGCACCTGCGAAAGCCTCGATCAGATCAACCTCGCCCTGCCCTTCCAGCTCATCCAGAAGACCATCCACCAAAGTAATCAAACCCGGTTCCATAGAAGCCAAAGCACGCGGGTTCATCGCACCCACCATAATCTTGCGCACGCGCGTGTGTAGCGGTGGATCGTTGAAGACAAGCGACGTCGTGTGATGCTCATAAAGCGGCGCAGCGGTGCCGTATTTCGGGGCGAACACCTTCTTCTTATCCGAGACAAACCGCGCCGTATCGCGGTAGATCATGTCCAAGTCCACGTGCCGCGAGATAATGAAGGTACCATCAGGCTGCGCGCACACAGGATGTTCATCTCGCAGACACGCGTAGTGTGGATAAGGATCGTCGTGAAAGCCGCTTGGCAGATTGGTGAGCGTCAGGCTCATGCCTTTTTGGTAGCGATTGACGCGATGCCGAGCGTGTCGAGCACCTTCGCTTCGATATCCTCTGCGTTCAGTTTCGCCACAGCGTACATGTCGCGCGGGCTGGATTGATCGATGAAGATATCCGGCAAAACCATGGAGCGATACTTGAGACCTGTATCGAACACGCCCTCTTCCGCCAAAAGCTGTGCGACATGGGAACCAAAGCCGCCAACTGCGCCTTCCTCAATGGTGATCAATGCCTCATGGTCAGTCGCGAGCTGCAAGATAAGATCACGGTCCAAAGGTTTGGCAAATCGCGCATCCGCGATGCTCGGCGTGATCCCTTTCGCGGCAAGCGCATCGCAGGCATCCTCCACCTCTTTCAGACGGGTTCCGAAGGAGAGAATGGCAATGCCTTTGCCCTCGCGGATCATCCGGCCTTTGCCAATCTCAAGCGGCACACCCTTCTCAGGCATCTCTACGCCAACGCCTTCCCCGCGCGGGAAGCGGAAGGCAATGGGGCCGTCATCATGCGCGACAGCGGTGGCAACCATATGCACCAGCTCAGCTTCATCCGCGGCGGCCATCACCGTGAAACCCGGCAAATTGGAGAGGTAAGCAGTGTCAAATGCGCCCGCATGGGTCGCGCCATCCGCCCCCACAAGCCCCGCGCGATCAATGGCGAAACGCACAGGCAAGCGTTGGATCGCAACATCATGGACAACTTGGTCGTACCCGCGCTGCAAGAATGTGGAATACATCGTACAAAACGGCTTCATCCCGCCAGCGGCAAGCGCAGCAGAGAACGTCACGCCATGCTGTTCGGCAATCGCCACGTCAAAGCAGCGACTTGGATAGCGCTGCGCAAACTGCGTCAGACCCGTGCCATCGGGCATCGCAGCGGTGACAGCGCAAATCTTGTCGTCGGCAGCCGCCTCTTTCAGTAGGCTCTGCGCGAACACGTTGGTGTAGCTGGGTGCGTTGGACGGGGACTTCTTTTGCTCGCCCGTCAACACATCAAACTTCGCGGTCGCATGGCCCTTGTCGCGCGCAGCTTCCGCAGGTGCGTAGCCCTTGCCCTTCTTAGTGATCACATGGATCAACACAGGACCCGTTGCGCGGGCTTGAACAGTGCGCAAAACTGGCAGGAGCTGGTCCATATCATGCCCATCAATCGGGCCAAGATAGGAAAACCCGAGCTGCTCAAACAAAGTGCCGCCAACGGTCATGCCTTTGAGCATATCCTTGGCGCGCTTCGCGCCTTCGCGGAACGGCTCGGGCAGCAAGCTTACGGCACCTTTGGCGGCGGTCTTGAGATCTTGAAACGGCTCTTCTGCGTAAAGACGGCTAAGGTAGGATGACAGCGCCCCAACAGGCGGCGCGATGCTCATCTCATTGTCATTGAGGATCACAAACATGCGTTTCTTCAAGTGACCCGCGTTGTTCATCGCCTCAAACGCCATGCCAGCACTGATAGAGCCATCGCCAATCACTGCTATCGCATCACCCAAACCACCGGGCGCTTCCCCACCAAGATCGCGCGCAACGGCAAAGCCAAGCGCCGCAGAAATGGAGGTAGAAGAATGCGCCGCGCCAAAGGGGTCATACACGCTTTCCTTACGTTTGGTGAAGCCACTCAACCCGTCTTTCATACGTAAGGTGCGAATGCGATCCCGGCGTTCTGTGAGGATCTTATGGGGGTAACACTGATGCCCCACGTCCCAAATAATCTTGTCCTTGGGGGTGTTGAATACCGCGTGCAAAGCAACCGTCAGCTCCACAACACCAAGCCCAGCCCCAAGGTGGCCGCCTGTCTCAGACACCGCTGAAATCGTTTCACTTCGCAATTCCTGCGCGACGCGCGCGAGGTCTGAATCGGAGAACTGCTTGAGATCCGCAGGACGCTGAACGCGGTCTAAAAGCGGGGTATTCGGGCGGTCAGACATATCAAATGCCCCCTTGGTCGTAAGTTACGAGCGACGCTCAATCACAAAACGCGCAACATCGCGCAGATGATCCGCATCGCTTCCATAGATAGATAGTGCATCGCAGGCCGATTCCACCAGCGTTTCAGCGCGGCGCTTTGCCCCGTCTAGACCCAGAAGCGAGACGAAGGTCGCTTTGCCCGCGTCCTCGTCCTTTTGTGCGGCTTTGCCGAGGGTTTCGGCATCGCTGGTCACGTCGAGAATGTCGTCCGCAATTTGAAACGCGAGGCCAAGCGCATCGCCGTAGGTTTTCAACGCTTGTGTGTCAGCTTTGGCAAGGATCGCGCCAGCGGTGGCGGACCATGTAATGAGCGCACCTGTTTTGCCGTTTTGCAATTCTGTAATCTGGTCGATGTTCAAAGGTGTCGCCGTGCTTTCAGCCGCGATGTCGAGCGCTTGACCATAAACCATGCCCGCCGCACCGCTCGCGCGCGCAAGCATCAAAACAAGGGTTGAGCGTACAAACGGATCATCATGGCAGGCCGGATCACTGACCAACTCAAACGCCAGCGTTTGCAGCGCATCGCCACAGAGCACCGCCGTCGCATCATCCCACTTCACATGAACTGTCGGTTGACCGCGACGCAGATCATCGTCGTCCATACAAGGCAGATCATCATGCACCAGTGAATATGCATGCAGCGCTTCAATCGCACAGGCTGGCCCAATGGAGCGTGCAACATTCGCGCCACACACACGCGCACTCTCACGCACAAGAAACGCACGAAGGCGTTTGCCACCCGTCGTCGCATAGCGCATCGCTTGCACGATTGGCACATCAGCGAAATCGCTTAAGACACGCGTAAAATGTTGATCTACTTCATCAGACCAACCGCTCATTTCAGATTGAAGTGTCACAGACCCTCGACAGGTGTTGTCCCTTTGGGCGCGCCATCCCCATCAAACGTGATTGCCGCGACCTTTTCTTCGGCCTCTTTCAACTTGGCCTCGCAGCGCTTTTTCAGCTCTGCGCCGCGCTCATATAAAGTGATCGATTGCTCCAAAGGCACATCGCCGCGCTCTAGCTGGCTGACCACTTGCTCCAGCTCGCCCATGGCTTGCTCAAAGCTCATTTCACTTACGTTAGTGTCGCCCATCCGCTGGCCTCCCTCAATGCATCGACATGTGCGCTGACCGCATCCGCGAGCGCATCCAGATCATAGCCGCCTTCCAAAGCAGAGACCACACGCCCGCGGCAAATTTCGCCTGCAATTTTGCAAAGCTCCTCAGTGAGCCATTTGAAATCGCCCGTGGACCAATTGAGGTTCGCAAGCGGGTCGTCTTGGTGCGCATCAAAGCCAGCAGAGATGAAGATCATTTCAGGCTTGAAGGCACGCAAACGGGGGAAGACTTCGCCCATATAAAGCGCGCGCATCTCGTCGCCACTGCCAGATGGTGCAATGGGCAGGTTCACCACATTATCGAACCCGCCTTTGTCAGACCGCTCACCCGTGCCGGGCCAAAGTGGCATTTGCTGGGAGGTGATCGTAAGCGCACGCGCCTCGTTCCAAAGCAGATCCTGCGTGCCATTCCCGTGATGCACATCAAAATCCACAACGGCCACACGTTTCAGGCCATGATGCTCCAACGCATATTTCGCGCCAATCGCGACATTGCCGAACAGACAGAACCCCATCGGCGTTGATGTTTCGCAATGATGGCCGGGGGGGCGGATCGCTGCAAACGCGTTGCCTGCTTCGCCAGCCATCACCATATCGACAGCCTTGGTCACAGCCCCCACCGCGCGGAAGGCCGCATCAAGCGAGCCGGGCGACATAAAGGTATCGCCATCAATCTGGCGATGCCCCGTGTCCGGCAAAGCGCTGCGCAGATCCGCGATATGAGTCTCAGGGTGACAGCGTAGGATATCATCCTCGCTGCCCATGGGCGCTTTGACACGCTTAAGGTCTTTATCCTTGAGCGCACGCAAGATGTACTCCAGCCGCGCGACCTGCTCGGGGTGGCCGTTTGGCGTGACATGCTCAAGGCACGAGGGATGGGTGATGAGGGCTGTGGTCATTTAGATTTCCTACGACATACTTGAAATCGCCGCGCCTAAAAGGATGGCATATAGCCAGACAGCAAAACCTCTGCGCAGCTTTTGAATTTTCGTGAACACTTCATCATCTGCCAATACACGAACTGGAATTCGATCAATTTGAAAAAGACAGAAGTGCTGAAGTGCTAGGCTCTCGCTCCACCAATTAGGAAATAAAAAGCGACCAATCCAAACACGGTTGTCTACTCGATCAAGGATTGCAATCCACGTTTTCGGGTGGTCACGAATAAGTTTGCGTCTCAATTTAAGCGAAGCGCCTATGTGCCAGATCATGACCAAGTCAGCTAAAGGAAACATCCTTAATCAGGCGCCAACATGTACCCAGCGCCGCGCACGGTTTGCATGTAGCGGGGTTGCTTCGGATCCATCTCGATCTTGCGGCGCAAACGGGTGATCTGAACATCAACCGCGCGCTCTTGCGCTTGGCCACGATCACGGCCCAAATCTTCGACCAGTTGCACACGGCTCACAGGCTCGCCCACATGTTTCGAGAAGATACGCATCAGCTGCGACTCTGTCGCAGTCAGACGCACAAGATCATCGCCATGCCACATCTCGCCACGTTCAATATCATAGCGCACAGGTCCAAGATGCAGCACTTTTGGCGCTGTATCTGCTGCTTCTGTCTCAGGCATACGGCGCAGGATCGCGTTGATCCGCAAGAGCAGCTCTTTGGGTTCAAATGGCTTGGCCAAATAATCATCCGCGCCCGCTTCTAGACCTTCGATCCTATTCTCTGTCTCGCCCTTCGCCGTCAGCAACAAAATCGGCGTGCTGGATGTCTTGCGCAGATCGCGCGTCAGGCTCACCCCATCTTCGCCGGGCATCATCACGTCCATCACGATCATATCGAAATCAAGGCCCGAGAGAATACGCCGCGCATGCGCTGCGTCGCGCGCGGAGGTCACCAAAAATCCATGGCGCATTAGGAATTTCTGCAACAAGCCGCGAATGCGTTCGTCGTCGTCTACAATCAAAAGATGGGCGTCGGGATCGCTCATGTGCTGCCTTCCTTTAGCGCGCGCGATTTGCGGCGCATCTCTTTGTCCATCATTGCCTCAAGTACAGCACGAAATCCAGTGACGGCTTCGGGTCCTGCATCACGATATGCTGCGCGCATGCGTGCGCGTTGCGCGTTAGAGAGTTTGCGCTCCAGCTCTGCACCTGCCTCCGTCAGAAACAAATGACGTTCGCGCTTATCCACGCGCCCCACTTTGCTCTCGACCAAACCGTCCTTAATCAGGGTTCTTAAGACACGGTTAAGCGATTGCTTTGTGACACCCAAAATGCCGAGCAGGTTGTTCACAGTCGTCCCCGGCGCGCGATTGATAAAGTGCACCGCGCGGTGGTGCGCACGGCCATAAGCGATCTCAGAAAGGATGCGATCAGGGTCAGCCGTAAAGCCTTGATAGGCAAAGAACATCGCCTCGATCCCTTGGCGCAATTGCTCGTCCGTGAGGAACAAAAGCATATCGCTATGTTGAGCAGCACTGCGTTCCGACATGACACGTCTCCTCTGGCCTTTCACAAATTATATGTCAGCTTTGTTGACTTTCCAATAACAGACTGTTAGCGATTCACAGTTTTGGCGCAATAATATGTCCACATCGGTCATAATTTGCGCAACAAATGAAAAATGGAAGGAGAGCACTATGGCTGGATCTTATGCAGATCGCGACGGAAAAATCTGGATGGACGGCAAACTCGTCGAGTGGCGCGACGCCAATGTGCACATCCTTACTCATGCGATGCACTACGCATCTTCGGTGTTTGAAGGCGAGCGGTGCTACTCTGGCAAAATCTTCAAATCACGTGAGCACTCAGAGCGATTGATCGCTTCCGGCAAGCTTATCGATTTTGACATCCCCTACACAGTGGATGAAATCGAAGCCGCCAAAACAACCGCTTTGGAAGCCAACGGTCTGAAAGACGCATACGTGCGCGCAGTTGCGTGGCGCGGGGCTGGCGAAGATATGGGTGTCGCGTCCTCCAAGAACCCTGTCCATATGGCTGTGGCCGTTTGGGAGTGGGGCAACTACTACGGCGACGCAAAGATGAAGGGCGCCAAGCTCGACGTCGCGAAGTGGAAACGCCCCTCGCCCGAAACAGCCCCCTCCCAAGCGAAGGCTGCTGGTCTCTATATGATCGCGACTATGTCCAAGCACGCAGCAGAGGCCAAAGGCTGCTCTGACGCAATGATGTTTGATTATCGCGGCTACGTGGCCGAAGCGACAGGCGCGAACATCTTCTTTGTAAAAGATGGTGAAGTGCACACGCCCAAGCCAGATGCCTTCCTCAATGGCATCACCCGTCAAACAGTTATCGGCATGCTGAAAGAGCGTGGCGTAACAGTAAATGAACGTGTGATCATGCCCGAAGAAGTCGAAGGCTTCGAGCAATGCTGGCTCACTGGAACAGCTGCGGAAGTGACGCCAGTTGGGCAGATCGGCGATTACAATTTTGAAGTTGGCGCGCTCACACGCGAGATTTCAGAAGCCTATGAAAAGCTTGTGCGCGCGTAGAGCATCCGAAGAGATAGAATGAAAAAACCGGCTCCCTTGGGATGCCGGCATTTTTGATTGTTCGATGAGGCGGGATTAACCCGGGCTCATGCCCCGTAAACGCTCGGAGCGGCGACGCAGCATTTCCACGATTGTGAGCAATACAATCGAGATGCCCACTAGGATCGTCGCCGCTGCCAAAATCGTTGGGCTGATTTGCTCGCGCAGGCCTGTGAACATCTGCCACGGCAACGTTTGCAGCTTGGCCGAGCCTATGAACAACACCACGACGACTTCATCGAATGACGTGATGAACGCAAACAATGCGCCTGACACGACACCCGGCAAGATCAGCGGCATTTGCACTTTGAAAAAGGTC
>CAYQZI010000110.1:0-10512 GCA_964421835.1 uncultured Planktotalea sp. | reverse complement strand
TGGGTCGGAACCTGTTAGAAATTCAATTGATCTGTTGGCGGATCGCGCCTGCTATGATCCAGCATTGCGTTGTTTCGAAACTATATTGGCGCACGGAAACAAGAATCAATTAGCAACTTTCACTGGTGAAGAAATTTTGGGATTAAAGCCAGAATAATGGGCCGCCGATTTATCATTGCGAACGGGAGAAGCTGCTCGAAAATTAGCCAGGTCTGGAACTTCAATGGAAGAACTTCTAACGTGGCGCGCTGGACGCAAGGAACGCCTTTGGGAAGTCGTAAGAAACCGCTTTGATAAGCTTTCTGAAACTTCAAATAATGGATAAGCACAGGTTCATTTAGAGTGTGGGGTGTGGGGTGATTTTGCCCACACCCTCGATAAAGTACTCTTTGTTTTCATTGACTTTTTTCAGAACGTATCGATGCTAAGCGCCCGATTTGGCCTAAAAGGTCAAAACCAAGTGATCCGCGTCACCGTCTCGGCAAGCCGAGCCCCCCGGGATATTTAAGGACCAAAGAAGCGGTTAAAGATCGCTTGTGGCAAGCGCGAGCCCCTCGATGATACCTGTCAGTGCCGCGCCGTGGTGACGTTTTGCGCTCGGAAATTCGCGTGCAACAGCGCTTTGCACAACAGTCATCAAGCTGGAACCGCCGACGAAAATGAGGTGGGTTACATCGCTGGGCTTATGCTTGGCTTCGCTCACACAGTGACGTGCCGTTTGTGCAATCTGCGCCGCAGATGGGGTGAGCGTATGCGCAAGGCCCAAAGCGGGTAATTGCGACGTCAGACCGTTTTCAAGCGCGCTCAGCGCGACGTCGACAACCGCTAGGTTTTTGGTGTTAAGCGCGATCTTGGCCGCCTCGACAGCAAAGGCCAGATCATGACCGCGCTCATCGTTTAGCACACGATCAAGGCGCGCAAGTTTGTCCGGCTCGACAGAGTATTTCAACAAATCCTTCGCCGCGCGGCGGCTTTCTGGCGCATACAAAAAAGGGATTTTTTGCCATGTCGCAAGATCTGCAAAAATACCATTTGGCGCGAGGTGGGTGTCTTTACCGAAAGCGTGATGAATTTGGCTGCCTTTGCCCAAAAGCGGCATGATATGTTCAAAGCTGAGGAGCCGGTCAAAGTCGGTTCCGCCAAGACGTAGACCTTCGCTGTGGATAATCTCTATCGCTTGATTGTCACCGCTTTGAAACAGGGTGAAATCCGAGGTGCCGCCACCGATATCGATCACCAAACCCAGATCACCCGCGCTGAGCACATGGCCTTGCGCACGCGCGGCGGCTTCGGGTTCATTCATGAAGCGCACCTGCGTGAAGCCCGCTCTTTGATAGCACTCCGTGAGGTCCGCAAGCGCCTGCGCATCGCGCTTTGGGTCCTGATGAAAGCGCACGGGACGACCCGAGAGCACGCGCGTATATGTCTCGCCCGAGGCGCGCTCTGCGCGCGATTTCAGCTCGGCGAGGAACTTAGCAACGATATCGATATAGCTCATGCGTTTGCCCAGAAACACGCTGCTTTCGCGGATCAGTGGAGTGCCAAGAAGCGATTTGAGGGCGCGCATGTAGCGCCCCCACGCCCCCTCGAACAGAGCTTTTTCAGCAGCAGAGCCAAAGGCGATTTGCTTTTCTTCAAAGTCAAAGAACAGCGCCGTAGGTAGGGTTTGCGCGCCTGTTTCCATCTCTAAAATATGCGCCGTGCCAGCGCGGCAGACCCCCACAGCCGAGTTCGATGTGCCAAAATCGATGGCCAAAACATGCTGATGCTGCGCCATTTTCCGCCTCCGCTTGCCCGAAATCGGCCCATATCCGAAACGCGCACCGCACCGCAAGCCCTAGCCAGCGCGGCGCGAAGTCGGTAACCTTGCCCCCAAACAACATTGGGAGAGACAAGATGTCCAACTTTAGAACGCTTTTGCTGAGCGCGAGCGCCGCCGCTTTGCTGGCTGGAGCCGCGTTTGCGCAATCCGATATTACCGTGGCTTTGCAGCTTGAGCCGCCACATCTGGACCCGACATCTGCCGCAGCGGGTGCCATTGATAGCGTGCTGTATTCCAACGTGTTCGAAGGGCTGACCCGCTTTATGGCAGATGGTTCGGTTGTTGCGGGCCTCGCGGAAAGCTGGGACATTTCCAGCGATGGGCTGACCTATACCTTTAAGCTGCGCAGTGGCGTGACCTTTCATGACGGCAGCGCAATGGACGCAGAGGATGTGAAATTCTCACTCGATCGCGCCCGCGCAGAGGACAGCACAAACGCGCAAAAGGCGCTTTATGCGGGCATCACAGATGTCAGCGTCATCGATCCGATGACAGTGCAGTTGACGCTGGCAGAGGCGAATGGTTCGATGCTGTTTAACCTTGCTTGGGGCGATGCAGTGATCGTCGCGCCGGAGAGCATCGAGAACATCAAGCAAATGCCGATTGGCACGGGTGCGTTCAAGTTTGTGAACTGGGTGCAAGGCGACAAGATCGAGCTTGCGCGCAATGACAGCTATTGGGGCGATGCGCCCGCGCTTGAGGCCGCGACATTCAAATTCATCTCCGATCCAACGGCGGCATTTGCCGCAGTGATGGCGCAAGACGTGGATGTGTTCGCAGGTTTCCCCGCGCCAGAGAACCTGCCGCAATTCGAAGCGGATCCGCGCTTTCAAGTTCTTGTGGGAAGCTCGGAAGGTGAGACAATCCTATCGACCAACAACAAAATGCCGCCATTTGACAATGTGAAAGTCCGTCAAGCAGTCGCCCATGCGATTGATCGCCAAGCGATCATTGACGGCGCAATGTTTGGGTATGGCACGCCGATTGGCACACATTTCGCGCCGCACAATCCTGACTATGTGGACCTGACAGCCGAGTCTGCGCATGATCCGGCCAAGGCAAAAGCGCTGCTGGCAGAAGCAGGCATGGCAGATGGGTTTGAAACGACTTTGCACCTGCCGCCGCCCTCTTATGCGCGTCGTGGTGGTGAGATTATTGCGGCTCAACTCGCTCAGGTAGGCATTAAAGCAGAGATCATTAATGTAGAATGGGCGCAGTGGCTTGAGACAGTCTTTCGCGGCAAGGACTTTGGCTTAACCATCGTCAGCCATACAGAGCCTTTCGACATCGGCATTTATGCGCGTCCCGATTATTACTTTCAGTATGACAACCCTGAGTTCCAAGCTTTGATGACAAAGCTTAATGCGACGGCTGATCCGGCGATGCGCTCAGAGATGATTGCGACGGCGCAAACGACGATCTCGCAGGATTATGTGAACGGGTATTTGTTCCAGCTCGCCTTCCCAACAGTCGCGAATGCGAAAGTTCAGGGCCTTTGGGAAAACGCTCCAACACAAGCGACGGATCTGACAGGCGTCAGATGGTCGAATTAAGCGGGAAGCGAATTTTCTAGAAAATTCGACACCCTAGATCAAACGCGCGCGCAAAATACCAATGCGCGCGCGTATTGCATTTCGAATAGCACCTTCGCGCGGCAGATCTGCAAGCGTGTTGAACCAATGCTCAGGTGGATTTCGCCCCCGTGAGTTGCCTTCAAATTTTAGCTCTCGCAAAATTTGAGCGCTTTCAAGCTCCAGTCTATCCGGCATATCCAACCCGTTCAAAGCGCCCCAAACGCGTGTCCAGCATCGGCCAACACTCCAAGGATTATAGCCACCACCGCCCAGTACCAGAAGGCGGTGGCTCAGAGGCATCAAAGCGCGCGTAACCTCAACATGCGCGTTATTAGACAGGGAAAGACGCGACAAAGGATCTTCCTCAATCGCATCTGATCCACATTGAAGAACAATCGCGTCTGGCTCGAAATCTTCAACCAAAGGCACAATAAGTTCTTGCAAAACAACCCGCATCTCGCTGTCATTGAATCCACGCAGAACGGGTAAATTGAATGCGCTGCCACCCGCGGTTTCATCCAAGTTGCCTGTAAAGGGCCAACGTTTTTCCTCATGCACAGAGATCATGCGCACAGATGGATCGCCCTTAAATCCAACCTCAACCCCATCGGGATGATGCGCATCGATATCCACATATGCAACGCGTCCCACACCGTGATGTTGCAGCGCCTTAATCGCGAAGACAGGATCGTTGAGATAGCAAAACCCATTCGCGCGATCAGGCATGCCATGATGCGTGCCGCCACCTGGCACATGCACGATGCCGCCCTCAGCCATTAACTCCGCAGCAAGCATTACTCCGCCCACGCCTGTTGCGGGTCGGCGAAACATTTCACCAAAGATCGGATTGACATGCGTGCCAAGGTCGAAGTCATCGCGCTCAGCATCACTCACAGCGCCCCGTCGTTCAGCCCGCGCCAGTGCAGAGATATAAGCAGGTGTGTGGAACGCCCAAAGCGCTTTCGGCTTGGCACGCGGTGAGCTGCGATACTGCGCCTCCGGCAACCAACCCAGCGCGCGCGAAAGGTCCATAACCGTTGAAACACGCGGCACGCGCAAAGGGTGCAAGCCACCGTAGGAAGACCCGCGATAGATTTCTGAGCCGATAAATATGGGACGTTTCAACATGCTCTTTGACATACACCAGCGCGGCGATGCGACAAGCCCTCTGGACCCTTGCGCGGCTCTCGCCTAGCGTGACCAAATGCTGCGCTATAGCCTGAAACGTCTGCTGTCCCTTGTGATCAGCTTGATCATCGCCAGCCTCGTCATCTTTCTGGTGATCGAGGTTGCGCCGGGTGATCCTGCCGCTTTCATGCTTGGGATCAACGCGCAGGAAGATACGCTCAACGCGCTGCGGGAAGAGTTGGGGCTGAACCAGAGCAAGCTAGAGCGCTATTTGTCGTGGACCTTCGGGATGCTTCAGGGCGATTTTGGCACCTCTTACACGTACCGCACGCCCGTCGCGCAGATGGTGGCAGATCGGCTTTGGGTATCTTTACCGCTAGCGCTTTACGCGCTCACGCTCTCGACCCTCATTGCCTTTCCCGCTGGCATCTATGCGGCGTCACGTCGAGGCACACCCGGCGATGTGGCGGTCATGGGCGCGACCCAGCTCGGCGTCGCGATCCCTAATTTCTGGTTCGCTATGATGCTTGTGTTGGTGTTCGCGATCAATCTGCGTTGGTTCTCCGCTGGCGGGTTCCCAGGTTGGGAGGACGGCATATTTGTTGGTCTCAAAGCGCTCACACTCCCCGCAGTCGCGCTTGCATTGCCACAAGCCGCGATCCTCGCGCGTGTCATGCGATCCTCCTTACTCGACATTCTAAACGAAGATTTCATAAGAACCGCACGCGCGAAAGGTCTTAACCGTCGCCAAGCTTTGTGGCGACATGCGCTTCGAAACGCGCTGATCCCAGTGCTCACGATTATCGGACTTCAATTCTCGTTCTTGTTGGCAGGGTCCATCATCATCGAGCAAGTCTTCTACCTTCCCGGCCTTGGACGCCTTGTTTTTCAATCCATCTCGCAACGCGATTTGATCGTGGTGGAAAGCGTCGTGATGCTCTTGGTCTTTGCTGTCATCATGGTCAATTTCATCGTCGACCTCGCCTATGCCCTAGTCGATCCTCGTTTAAGGTCACGCACATGAGGTCGCGCAATCTGATCATCGGCGCGGCTCTGTCGGCGCTCTTCATTGCTGCTGCTTTGATCAGCTTCCTCTGGACGCCGTTTGATGTGACGCAGATGAATATCCCTGCGAAATTGCAAACGCCAAATGGCACGCACTGGCTGGGTACAGATCACTTCGGACGCGACATTTTTAGCATGATCATGGTCGGCGCGCGCACCTCCATCGCTGTGGCTTTGGTGGCTGTTGGGATTGGCATGGGGGTTGGCGTGCCCCTTGGTTTAGCAGCCGCTGCGCGGCAAGGATCCTTGATGGATGAAGTGATCATGCGCGGCAACGATCTGGTATTTGCCTTCCCTTCGCTTGTGATTGCGATCCTGATTACGGCGGTCTTCGGCCCCGGTGCTGTGAATGCGATCATCGCTATCGGCATATTCAATATCCCTGTCTTTGCGCGCCTTACGCGCGGTGCCGCTTTGCCCCTATGGCAGCGCGAATTCATCATGGCGGCGCGCGTTGCAGGCAAAGGTCCTGCACGTATTTCGCTGGAGCATATCCTGCCCAACGTCACCAATCTTTTGATCGTGCAAGGCACGATCCAGTTCTCGCTTGGCATTCTTGCAGAAGCAGGTCTCAGCTATGTTGGCCTTGGCGCGCAGCCGCCTTTGCCAAGCTGGGGACGTATGCTCGCGGATGCGCAAACAATGGTCAGTTTCGCACCTCACCTTGCGCTTATTCCGGGGGGTGCAATCATTCTGACGGTGCTCGGGCTGAATCTCATGGGCGATGGCCTGCGCGACTTCCTTGATCCGCGCATTCGGGTGGAACGTACATGAGCCTGCTTGCCATAAATAATCTTGATCTGAACATCCATGGCACGCCCATTTTGAAGGACGTTTCGCTTAGCGTGGCGCAGGGCGAGATTGTTGCCATCACAGGTGAAAGCGGTTCTGGCAAATCGCTGACCGCCTTTTCTGTCATGCAACTTTTGCCACGTGGGACTGCGACGACAGGATCCATCAAACTTGATGGGCAGGAACTTTTAAACGCGCCTGACCCTCAAATGTGTGCCTTGCGCGGGAATGACATCGGCATGGTGTTTCAAGAGCCTATGACCGCACTCAATCCGCTGAAAACGATCGGTGATCAGGTGATGGAGACGATTTTGCTCCACACCGCTCAAAGTCGCGATGAGGCCCGTCAGCGGGCCGAAGAGGTCCTCGCCCGCGTCGGACTTCCGCCCGAAACCTACAAGCTTTCGCGTTTCCCGCATGAGCTTTCAGGCGGGCAACGCCAGCGCGTTGTGATTGCCATGGCCATCGCGCTGCGACCGCGTCTTTTGATCGCGGATGAGCCGACAACGGCGCTTGATGTGACCACACAGGCGCAGATCCTAGAGCTACTCAAAGACCTCGTGCAGGACTTTGGCATGGGACTGTTGATGATCACGCATGATCTTGCTGTCGTCTCTAATATGGCAGATCGTATCGTTGTAATGCGGCGCGGCGAAGTCGTCGAAACAGGTGCCACTCAATCACTGTTCGCCAACATGCAGCACCCCTACACACGCGCGCTATTCATGGCGTCTTCTCACGCCGTGACTCTGCCAGCAGCGCCTGATTCAGTAGATCCCTTATTGGTCGTTGAAAAAGCAGTTCGTGATTATCCCAAGCCACGCACAAAGCTCTTTGCAGAACGCGAATTTACACGTGCCGTCAACGGCGTCAGTTTTACTTTGAACAAAGGGGAGCGCATCGGCTTGGTCGGGGAAAGTGGTTGCGGCAAGTCCACGCTTACACGTGCCATTTTAGGTCTCGAACCGCTCCAAGGCGGCTCGATCCAAGCGTTCGGTCAAGAGGTTGCGCCGGATATGCCGGCTGCTTTGCGCTCTGGTTTGCAGGTCGTTTTCCAAGATCCCTATGGCAGCTTTAACCCTCGCCACAAAGTCGCGCGAATTATCACCGAACCCTTCCATTTGCTGCCCAATCCTCCGCAAGGCGTTGAGCGCGAAAAGCGTATCGCAGAGGCATTGACGGCCGTTGGCCTTTCACCTGAGGATGCCGGAAAATACATCCACGCCTTTTCTGGCGGTCAGCGTCAACGCATCGCCATCGCGCGTGCGCTGATCATTCGACCCGAAGTGATCATCTTTGACGAAGCGGTGAGCGCACTCGACGTCTCGATCCGCGCTCAAATTCTTGATCTGATTGCAGAGCTGACGCAGAGCCATGACCTCAGTTACCTGTTCATTAGCCATGATCTCAGCGTTGTGCGCACCATCACGGACCGCGTTTTGGTCATGAAAGACGGCGAAATTGTTGAAGACGGCGCAACCGAGCAAGTCTTCACCAACCCGCGCCATCCCTATACCGCCAGCCTTATCGCCGCCGCCCCGACCCTTCCTGATGTGAAAGCGCTTATCGATGCCCCTGCCTGATCTTCCATTTGATACATCCCATTGCCTGATCAATGGATCATGGCGCGCGCCGGTAGACAGAGAAACTCTCGCGCTTATTGACCCGTCCGATGGCAGCGAGCTAGCCCAAATCGCACGAGGTCAAAGCGCAGATATCGACGCGGCTGTCAGCGCAGCGCAGGGTGCATTGGACGGTGACTGGGGCAAAGCCACCGCGTTAGAGCGAGGGCGCATTCTGACACGCATCGGGCAGTTGGTTCTGGAGCATGTCGATCTCCTTGCCGAGCTAGAGGCCCGCGATGTCGGCAAACCGCTGACGCAAGCGCGCGCAGATGCGATCGCACTGGCGCGCTACATGGAGTTCTACGGCGGCGCAGCAGATAAAGTGCATGGCGAAACCATTCCTTACCTCGATGGTTATACCGTTTACACTTTGCGCGAACCGCATGGCGTCACAGGTCACATCGTGCCATGGAACTACCCAATGCAGATCATCGGTCGCTCTGTCGGGGCCGCCCTTGCAATGGGCAATGCCGCTGTCTTGAAACCCGCGGAAGAGGCGTGCTTGACCGCTCTCATGTTCGCCGAACTTACCCGCCAAGCAGGCCTCCCCGATGGTGCGCTGAACGTCGTTCCCGGCCTTGGCGCAGAAGCCGGTGCCGCACTCAGCAGTCACCACGGCGTACAGCATATCTCGTTCACAGGGTCCGTCAGCACAGGCGCGTTGGTGCAACGAGCCGCAGGCGCTCATGTTGTCCCTGTGACCTTAGAGCTTGGCGGAAAGTCACCACAACTGGTGTTTGAAGACGCCAATCTTGATGATGCCCTCCCGTTCCTTGTCAACGCAGGCATTCAGAACGCGGGGCAAACTTGCTCCGCCTCGTCGCGCATCCTTGTGCATCACACGCGCTACGATGAAGTGGTCGCCGCGATGTCTGAGCGCTACAAAGCGCTCATGGTTGGTCCTGCTCTCGCTGATCTCAATTTGGGTCCCCTTATTTCGCAACGTCAAAAGAGCATTGTCACAGGTTTCTTAAAACAAGGTGAAGATCTTCAGATCGCCGCGACCGGGCAGATCTCTCCCGATGCGCCTTCGAGCGGCGCTTATGTCGCCCCACATCTGCTCCTTTGCCCCGATCCGAACCACCCGCTCGCGCAGCAAGAAATCTTTGGCCCCGTGCAAGTCATTATCCCTTTCAAGGACGAAGCGGACGCCATCAAAATCGCCAACGGCACAGACTACGGCCTTGTCGCAAGCCTTTGGACGGAAAACGGTGCGCGCCAAATGCGTCTCGCCAAAGCACTGAAATCAGGGCAGGTGTTCATCAACAACTATGGTGCAGGCGGTGGCGTGGAACTTCCATTCGGCGGCATTGGCAAATCCGGTCATGGCCGCGAAAAAGGGTTCGAAGCGCTTTATGGCTTTTCAACCCTCAAAACAGTGGCGGCAAAACATGGCTGAGCAAAGGAGAGAGCAATGCGAATGAAGGGAAAAACAGCGATTGTCACCGGCGCTGGATCAGGCTTTGGCGCGGGCATCGCACGTAAATTCGCGGCTGAGGGCGCGCATGTGAGTGTTGCTGATATCAATAGCGATGCTGCCAAACAGATCGCGCATGAAATCGGTGGCACCCCATGCACCGTGGACGTCGCCAATCGGACCAGCGTTGAATCGATGATCACCTCTACTCTTTCTGAGCGTGGTCAAATCGACATCGTCGTTAACAATGCCGGCGTTACCCATCTACCCGCCCCAATGGACACAATTTCCGAGGACGATTTCGATCGCGTTTTTGCGGTGAATTGCAAATCCGTCTACCTAATCGCCCAAGCTGTTATCCCACATATGAAAACCAACAAAGCTGGCAACATCCTCAACGTCGCCTCGACCGCAGGCATCAGCCCACGCCCGAACCTAAGTTGGTACAACGCTTCGAAAGGGTGGATGAACACCGCGACCAAATCCATGGCTGTCGAGCTCGCACCCTTTGGAATCCGCGTGAACGCGCTCAACCCTGTCGCTGGCGAAACGCCGCTGCTCGCGTCCTTCATGGGAGAAGACACGCCAGAGCGTCGCGCGCAATTCCTTTCGACCATCCCTATTGGCCGCTTCTCAACCCCTGAAGACATGGGCAACGCGGCCTGCTATCTGTGCTCTGATGAGGCGAGCATGATCACAGGGGTCTGCATGGAAGTCGATGGTGGCCGCTGTATCTGACGCCCTGCTTCATCTTGCCCTTTAAACTCCCGCCGGAGGTTCCTGACTTATGCAACCTGGCCTCTTAAACCTGATCACTGATGTGCATGGCCTCAAAGTCGGTCATGCGCAGGACGCTGCGTTGAAATCCGGCACCACGGTGCTCACAGCCGATCAACCGCTCACCTCTTCAGTGCACGTCATGGGCGGCGCGCCGGGGAGCCGCGAAACCGATCTGCTTGATCCGGACAAATCGGCGCCGGGCGTCGATGCTTTCGTGCTCTCGGGCGGGTCTGCTTTCGGTCTTGATGCGGCCACTGGCGTCGTGCAAGGCCTGCGCGATATGGGGCGTGGCTTTCCAGTGCACACCGC
>CAYQZI010000109.1:0-10559 GCA_964421835.1 uncultured Planktotalea sp. | reverse complement strand
AAACGCTGGAATTGGTGTTTGCCTATGGCAACGCTCATAAGGACGGTCTGATCGCACGCGCGTCGCTGCCTGCGGGCGCAAGCACTGCGGTAGATATCGCACGGCAACCGGATGATCGCACTGCCAGCTTTGTCGAGTTGCGCCTGAGCGATCAAAGCGATGCCCAAAAACCCAAACGTATTGAGGTTACGCTCACCGCTCCTGATGGCACGAGCGCGGTGCGCAGAGTGCGAAAAGGGCGGCATGTGACGTTTTTTGGCACCAATCAAAAGCCCGTTGCACGGCTGTACCACACCGAAGCGCGCGAGATTTGGGATGGCGAACGCGAGCCAGGGTATCTCACACTTGCCTTTGCCCCAACAGGGGCGCGCACAGCAGATGACACGATTGCGCCAAGCGGGCTTTGGCGCATTTCCTGCCGCAATGTATCGGCTAATGCGATGGACCTTAACTTGCAAATTCAACGCGATGACAGCCCATTCGGGCGCAACACCGGCGCGCGGCAGGCCTATTTTGACGATGCAGGCGCGCGCGCTTGGGATGAAGAGCGGCGCGACTATTCGGCGCTTGAAGCAAGCAGTGTGCTCACGCAGGCTGGCAGTAATTCAGCCTTTTCCACAGTGGCAAGCGACAATGTTCACGCCGTCGGCGCGGCCATTGTCCGCCATCACGAAATCTCGCCCGCGCCCTACACGGCACAGGGTGGCGATTGGTCAGGCAGCGCACCAGATGCAAGCGCCATTGCACAAAGCGGACACGCGCTTTCAGGGGTGCTCGCATCAGGCACCTTTGCAACTGGAACCGCGCGGCTTAGTGGCACAAGTGCCGCCGCGGCAAGCTACACGCGGCACCTGCTGCACCCTGCGTCAAGCCTGTCCGTGACGCGCGATTTTGATCGACTTGGCTCTGTCACCATCACGGCGAATACATCGATCAAAGATCAAAGACGGGCAGAGCCGCCTTTGATCGCCTGAGGGATTTGAGCGCTTAAGCTTTCGTTGTCATTTCACCGACAGCCGCGCCCCAGACTCCTTTGAGCACGCCGTCGCGCGCTGCTGGCGCTTCGCTAAAGGCCACTTCTGTGCGCGTGCTTGCCCCTAGAACGCTTGCCAAATCTGCATGTGTGAGCTCTGGGTTTGCGCTGGCAGCGGGGGCATCAAGTTGATAGGTGTAGGTCCCGCTTGCTCCGCTTAGATAGTTGACCAAGGCCTCGCCCAGCGAAATCCCAAGCAAGCCGCCGCAGATGCCATCATGCGGATAATGCACCCCCGCAACCACGCGATTGTCTGCGATCCGCATCGCAATGCGCAGCATCAGATTGCCAAGCTTGTCATCGGTATTGCTCACATCATGCATGCAAAACAGCGCGGTGTCATCGGTTTGGCGATAGAGCAAACCCGCCAAAACTGTCGCTATCGCAAAAGCTTCGGTGGCGTGGCCAGAGGGCCAACTGCCATGCGTTGGCGTTTCAATAATCGGCATCACCCGCGTTGATCGCTGAGAGGGGCGCGCAACGTTGAAGTGGAATTTCAACGGAAATTCGATGTAACCGCACAGCCGAACAACAGCGCGCAACGTCTCTAGGATCCAATCAGAGCGCGACGCATCCAGCTGCAAGGCAGAGGAAAAGAACGAGGTGATATCATCAAGCTGCACATCAATCTCGCCCATGCGGTCACTGCGCAAATCAGCGTATGAACGAAGATGCGTCAACTGCCGCTCGAAAAAGGCGTCATCCGGCAGTGCCAAAGAGACCAGCGGCGTCGCTGCACCGCCCGTTTGGGCCAGCTCCGAGCACAGCACCTGTCCACCCGCTGGGCGAAATCGATAGAAGAGACGATCATCAATGACGACCTCTTTCGGGATCGAGGAAAGCGCCTTGAGCTTTTGAAATTCACTCGGCGCGCCTGTAGTGCTTGGGCTAAGATCGGCAGAGCCGTCCCAATAGGGCAAAACACCTTCACGCGTTGTCAAAAGCGCATCCGCCAAGGCCGCTTCATCCACTCCGCCAGAGCCACGACCGGCTTGCCCCGCACGCCCTGCTTGACCTGCGCGGCCTGCTTGTCCAGCCCGCCCAGCTTGCCCTGCTCTACCCGCTTGTCCTGCTCTCCCGGCTTGTCCCGCTAAATGTGCCATCTCATATCTCCCGCAAATTTTTCTTGTAATCG
Organism: uncultured Planktotalea sp.; assembly: GCA_964421835.1. Lineage (GTDB taxonomy): Bacteria > Pseudomonadota > Alphaproteobacteria > Rhodobacterales > Rhodobacteraceae > Planktotalea. The sequence goes on along the minus strand of CAYQZI010000109.1, from coordinate 8,391 downwards.
AATTTTAGCTTTTTGGGCTGGCTTGCTCCTGTCAACGGCAGTGCTATGAGAAGACAGCGTTTTTTCAAATTATTAACGCTGATTTTGCGAAACTCGTGAAGTAACGTAAACTAAACTCCGGCAACTCGATTCTGGATCCAATAATGGCCCGTCGCTACTGCGTAACTTATTTTGGAGCGTTTGCTCTGATCGATCCTGACGGGCGTGACGTGACCCCCAAAGGCAGCAAGGCCAAAGGCCTTTTGGCGATGCTGTGCGAGGTGAGTGAAATGCGCCGCGGGCGGCGTTGGATTGAGGGAAGATTGTGGTCAAACCGTTCATCTGCGCAGGCAAGCGGCAGCCTGCGGCAAACCTTGAGCGAGATAAAACTGGCCTTTCGCGATGACCCTCAGGTGTTTGGCGCAGATCGCCTGAACGTTTGGCTCGATCCGGAGTTTGTTGAAACCGATCTCGATGCGCTTGACGATCCGAAAACGCTATCGCGTGAATTGCTGGAAGGGCTGGAAATTCGCGATGTAGCTTTTCAAGAGTGGAAAGCGAATTTCGTTGCGCGCCACGGACAAGCCGCGCAAAGCGTGCAAAGCCCCCAAACCGCGCCACCCGCAAATACGATAAAAATCAAAGCCGTTCAGACAGAACGCGGATCGGCGATCGAGAGGATCGCGAGCAATATTATTGCAGATCATGTGGCGAAAAACATCGAGGATCGGCTCAGCGCGCAACGGTATTCCAGCGATGGCTCTCATATGTTGTCCAATGCCGCAGATCTGGAAATTCGCTGTAACGTCGCCGAGGACGGTGGAAAGCGCATCGTCTTTTTGCAAGTTCATCACGGCGCGGACGGGCGTATCTTGTTTTCAGGCCACCGCAACGTTGAAGGCGATTTTGCCGATGCGATTTCAACCAGCGTTGTGCAGGGCTTGGTCCATTCTGCGGTGACAAAGATCAACCATCGCATGCCCTCTGTTTTTGATTTGAAGCGCCCTGAAGTGGCCGCCGCCGGGTTTACCAGTCTTGGATTGCGAAAATTGGCGCATTTCGATCCGAAAAGCCTCAGTGAAGCCCATAGTCACTTTGAAAAGGCCCATGATACCGACGCCAATGGTGTCTACCTTGCGTGGAGCGCCTTTGCGCGGATGGCGCAACTGTTAGAGGGCGGCGGAAGCAGCAACGAAGCCTATCTTGAAGAGGTTCAAAAGCTCACATCAGACACGCTGCAAACATCAAGCGACAATGGCCTTGCTGTCGCATTGGTTGCGCTCACGCGTATCATGTTGAAGGACGATCTGAATTCTTCCGCTGAATTGGCACAGCGCGCTATTTTATGGAATGAAAACAATATTTTCGCGCAGCAAACGCTGGCGATTGCCCATAGCGCGGTGGGAGACACAGAAAAGGCATATGAAATTTCTCTGGCCTGTCAAAAGGCCAATCCGCAGGATGAACTTTCGCATCTATGGGATCTGTATCATTCGCTGGTTTGCATCAGCTCTGGCCGCTTGGATGAAGCGCGCCGCGCGTCCTTAAGAGCCACGAAACTGGCACCCACATTCGTCGCCCCGCGCCGTCAGTTGATCGCGCTCTGCGCCAATGCAGGCGATATGGACGGCGCGCGCGCGCATTTGAAGGCGATGCACTCTTTGGAAAACGACTTTTCGCTCGAGCGGTTTTTGAACGATGAAGAGTACCCGATCGCATCGCTTCGCAACGCCGGGCTGATTACCCCCCTCAAGCGCGACGATTTTGAAGAATAGCTTAATGTAGCGCGTTGATGATCGCTTGCACGTCTTTGCGCCGCCACACCACCTGCAATTGCGGCGCTTGGGCTTGTTTCAGGCGCAGCAAATGCTCGGTGCGCAGACCCCGCAATCCGGTGAACGCATCAAAGAGCGCATCGGCCCCTTCCGCGCTAACAGGAATTTGCAAGGTCGCGCCTTGGGTTGGCACCAAAAGCCAGTGCGCGGGCGTCGAGCGCCCATCAAGGCTTAGCGCGGCGAGTTCGGACAAAGCGACAGCGCCGCCGGTCAAAGGACCGTAATAGCTGACTTGGCCCTCGATCACCTGCACCACGCCCTGCCCGCCGCCGCGCCCCCGAAAGCGCGCGCGTTGAATGCCGGTCAGGATCATAAGCACCGCAAGCGCGAGTAAAATAAACGCTAGCGCGCGCAGAATACCAAAAGCGTTGAGCGCCCAGAAGCCGGCAAGCCCCGCGAGCGCCGCGCCAAACAAAACTTCCCGCCAACGCCACAGCGAGGCACGCGCTTCTGGGCGTATAAAGCTCATTGGCCGACCCTCATTGGTTCCTCAAACAAGGCGACACGATAGGTGCCAACCTGTTGAAATCCTATCGCTTCATAGGTTCGGCACGCCGCTTCACTCGCCGCAAATAGCACAGCTTTTTCGACACCGCGCGCGCGCGCTTCACTCAGGTGAGCGGCAACGGCTCTGCGTGCATAACCACGATTGCGAAGATGCTGAGGCGTAAAGACACCGCCGATCTGCACACAATCCGGCAGTTCTGCATTGAATGCGGTCATCGCGGACAATTGCCCATCAACCACCAAAACACGCAGGGCACCGCGTTCTATAGATCGCTCAATTTGGAAGGCGGCGTCACTCAAAGCCAGAGCATCAGTGCCGCCGCCTAGGGTTTCAGAATTGCTCTGACACCGCCATTTCGCCAAAATATCTAATTCATGCTCTTGCGGCGCTCTCAGAACCACGCCGTCGAAAAGCGGCAACGCGCACAGATCAAGCGCATAAAGCGGTTCAATGTCGTCAATACGAAATCCATGGCCCTCTAGATCCAAAGCGGCAAACATTGCCTCTACCTGCTTTGGTTGACCTGTCATGCCAAGCACAACACGGCCCTCAATCGCCGTGGCAAATTGCGACCACAGCCGCGTGTCTTCAGGCGCTGCGTGAGCCATCAGATAACCACCTTTGGTGATGCCCAAAAGGCCGCCGGAGGGGCCTGCCTTAGCATCGAAAAAGACCTCTGTCACATGACTCGCATCACCAACAAGGCCATAGTTCGCCAGATTACTGCGCAGAAACATGGTTGTTTCAAAGGACGCTTTCAGCACGCTTTCGATTGCTGGTAAGTCGTCCTCGCGCGCGCGTCTCATCACGCCCAATCCCCCAAAGCGGCTTGCCATAGGGTCATCGCGGCCACTGCGGCTGTGTCTGCGCGCAAAATGCGAGGGCCCAGGCTGACCACGTGCGATTGCGGCATCGCGATCAGGCGTTCACGTTCGCGCGCAGAAAATCCACCCTCGGGGCCAATCAAAATCGCCCAAGGACCACGCGCTGCAGAGGCGAGCGAGCTGGCGGCACCAAGCTCTGTTTCATCGCAAAACATCAATTGGCGCTCTTTGGGCCAATGATCGAGCAGCGCGTTGAGTTTACGCAAAGCCGTCACTTCGGGCACATAAGTCCCGCCACATTGCTCTGCCGCCTCGACCGCATGCGCTTGCAGGCGTTCCTGTTTGATGCGCTCGGAATTGGTGAAGTCTGTCTGAACGGGACAAATCTTGGCCGCGCCCATCTCGGCGGCTTTCTCGACGATGAAATCCGTGCGGGTCTTTTTGATTGGCGCAAAGCAGAGCCACAGATCCGGCGGCATCTGCAAAGGCTTTGTTTGCGCGGTGCACGCGAGTTCACCCTTGCGCTTGCCTGCTGCGACAATCTCGGCGCCCCATTCGCCATCTATGCCATTAAACAACGACACCGCATCGCCCACAGCCAAGCGCATCACCCCAAAAAGATAATGTGCTTGCGGCTGCGAGAGGGAAATACGGTTCCCAAGTCCAAGCGGCTGGTCTACAAAAAGGCGAGTTTTAGCAGTCATGGACCCTACATATGCAAGGCGCATCGCAAGAACCAGAGGGCAGTTTCACGATTGCTGACGCGGTTACAGGCAATTGGGTCGACACGGCTGCGCCTGAATGGAGCAAACCCTACTTTCGTCTCTCGCGTTTGGATCGCCCGATTGGCACTTGGCTTTTGTTGCTGCCCTGTTGGTGGGCGCTTGCGCTTGCCATGCTTTGGAGCGGCAGTGCCAGCTGGTTTGACCCGTGGATCTTCGTCGGCTGCGCTATTGGGGCTGCCTTAATGCGCGGCGCGGGGTGCACATGGAACGACATCACTGATCGCGAGTTTGATGGCTCGGTCGAGCGCACGCGCAATCGTCCAATTCCATCGGGACAGGTCACTGTGAAACAAGCGGTGATCTGGATGGTGCTGCAAACGCTTATTTCGCTTGGTGTTTTGCTGACTTTCAACTGGGCCGCGATCGGGCTTGGGGTGCTCTCGCTGGTGCCTGTGTTGATCTATCCTTTTGCGAAACGTTTCACATGGTGGCCGCAGGTGTTTCTTGGCCTTGCATTCAATTGGGGAGCCTTGCTGGCTTGGACAGCGCATAGCGGATCACTGGGTTGGCCCGCTGTCACGCTTTATGCAGCAGGCATTGCGTGGACGCTGTTCTACGACACGATCTACGCGCATCAGGATACGGAAGATGACGCGCTGATTGGCATCAAAAGCACCGCGCGTTTGTTTGGCGAAAGCACGCCGCAATGGTTGCTGTACTTCCTCGTCGCCAGCGTCACGCTTTTCTGCTTCGCAGTTGTCCAAGCTGTTGGCGGTCGTTCGGTGGCATCGCTTATCACCGCCTTGGGCGGTGTTTGGGCGTTTGGCTGGCAACTGAATTGGCAACTGCGCAAGTTCAATCCTAAAGATCAGAACGGATTGATCACGCTTTTTCGCTCAAATCGCAACGCAGGTTTGCTGCCTGTGCTGTTTTTCGCCATCGCCCTCTTGCTGTGATTGAAACCTGATCCAGCACCGCGTATCACGCGAATGGGTTGAATAGTCTGGATGCCAATGCGTTTGTCTTCATATATCACTGTGATCGCAACATTTATTGCAGCGGCAGCGCTTTGCACCTTGGCTGCGGGCTTTGCTGTGACTTTGATCGAGGACAACTCGAAAACCGCAGTGCGCCGCGCACTGGATAAAGAAAGCCTGACTTGGGCCGATGCAGACACCAATGGTTTGCAAGTTTTCCTGATTGGCACCGCCCCCAATGAAGCAGAACGGTTCAAGGCGGTCAGCACGGCTGGCAGCATTGTGGATGCGACGCGGGTGATTGATCAAACGGAAGTTGCGGATCGCGAAGCCTTTGCACCGCCGCGCTTTTCCATCGAGATTTTGCGCAATGACAGTGGCATCTCGCTGATTGGCTTGATCCCAGAGAGCGAAGCAAGCGTTGACATGCGCGAAGATGTGGCGCGTTTGGCCTCTGGCAGCACCGTAAGTGATTTGCTAGAAAGCGCCGCGTATCCCGCGCCGCAAGGTTGGGCGGCTGCGATGGAGCTTGGCATGGACGCTTTGCGCCTGTTGCCGCGTTCCAAGATCTCTATTGATGCGGGTAACGTGTCGGTCACGGCGATGTCCGATAGCGAGGCAGAGAAACGCCGCTTCGAGCAAAACCTGCGCCGCGCCACGCCATCAGGTGTGCAACTGGCGATGAATATCTCTGCGCCGCGCCCTGTGATTAGCCCCTTTACGCTGCGCTTTTTGATTGCCGAGGATGGCGCGCGCTTTGATGCATGTAGCGCTGACACTGAAGAGGCGCGCGCTGTTATCGATGCCGCCGCGCGCCGCGCAGGCATGAACGATGAGCAAAACTGCCGCCTTGGGCTTGGCGTGCCCTCGCGCCAATGGTCGAACGCCGCAGCGCTCGCGATTGACAAGCTCGCCGAGCTTGGCGGCGGCTCGATCACCTTTGCAGATGCAGACATTACGCTGCTCGCAAATGAGGGCACAGATCAAGCGTTGTTTGACCGCGTTGTCGGCGAGCTAGAGACAGGTCTTCCCGAAGTCTTTGCGCTGAATTCTGTGTTGCCCGTGCCGCAAGATACGAGCCAAGGCCCGCCAGAATTCATCGTCACGCTCAGCCCAGAAGGCCAAGTGCAGATGCGTGGGCGCGTGCTGTCAGAGCTGGCGCGCGAGACAGCCGATAGCTATGCCAAAGCGCGCTTTGGCTCGGACGCAGTTTACACCGCTGCGCGCGTTGATGACACGTTGCCGCGCGATTGGTCGGTGCGTATGTTGGCGGCGATTGAAACCCTCTCCAAGCTTAAGAACGGCTCTGTCACCGTGACGCCGGATCGCGTGCGCGTCTTTGGCGACACCGGACTACCAAGCGCGAAATCAGATATTGCGCGCTTGCTTGTGGAAAAACTGGGGGATTCTGCCGATCTTGCGATTGATGTGACCTATCAGAAAAAGCTCGATCCGGTGCTGGGTCTGCCGACCCCGCTTGAATGCGAGCAACAGATCACCGACGTTCAAACAACGCGTAAGATCGCGTTTGAACCCGGCTCTGGCAATCTTGATGGCTCTGCCGAGAAGATCCTCGATGATATCGCGGCAATTTTGGTAAAATGCCCAGAGGATATGCGTATGGAGATAAGCGGCTATACCGACAGCCAAGGTCGCGAGACGATGAACCAAGAGCTTAGCCAAGCGCGTGCCAATTCGGTTCTAAGCGCGCTACGCGAGCGCCGCGTGCTGACCTCGCGCTATGTCGCGAAGGGCTATGGCGAGGAAAACCCGATAGGCGACAACGGCACCGAAGCGGGCCGCGAGGCGAACCGACGTATCGAGTTTAAGGTGATTTTGCCAAAGCCAAGCGAAGAGGTCACAACAACGCTTGAAGCCGCCGCCGAAAGCGCGCAAACCGACACTGAACAAGCCGAGAGCGAAGGAACAAACGATGAGCAGAACTGAGTTCATCATCGCAACAGCGATCATTCTATTTGTTGCCTTTTGCATGGGCTGGTTTGCCAATTGGCTGATCCATCGCTTTACGCGCGTGTCGCGCTCTGATGTCGGCGAGCTGGAGCGCATGGCACAAGAGCTGCATGAAGCCGAGGAAACCCGCGATCAGGCGATCACCTATTTGCAGCAGCGCGAAGCAGAGTTGACCAATCAACTCTCGCAAGCCGAGGCCGAGTTGAACGCCGCAATGGAAGGGCTGCGTGATGCGCGTCATGAGGCCGAAGAGCTGCGCGCCTATATTGAACGCGCGCAGCAAGGGTAGCGGCCGTTACTTTGTAAAGATCTCTAGCTCTTTAAACTTGTCCCACACGATTTCATCACTCCAATAGTGGCTATGCCCTTTGGCGCGAATTTTGTGGTTCTGCGCCCCAACACCATTGCCTTGCACACGCGTGCCGACAAAATCATCGCGGCGGTAGATGTTGAACCAATTCTTCAGCGCGCCATTGCTTGCCTTAGTAAATTGGTAGTTCTTCTCGAAGTAATGCCCATAAATCTGCGTCAATGGCGAACCCATGGTGACGAGCGTCGGCGCAACAGGCAAATCCGCCGCAAGTGTTTTCAAACCCGCCGCTGCAATGACAGTGCCTTGTGAGTGGGTCATGAAGGTGATGCGCGTGATATTTTCGCGCCCCTCTTGCGCGATCAATTGCTGCACCACTTTTTCAAAACGCGTTTGGATCTCTTTGGCAAAAACATATTCGCTTTGCGCGCCGCTTTTCAAAGGGTTTCCGCGATCTGTTCGGGTCAGATAGGTCGTGACATCGCGCGCCACGCCCACAAGCGAAGCGATTACGCTTGAGTAGTTAAAGATGATAAAACCAATCGCCGTGATTACAAAGAACGCTGCGCCGTCGAGACCTCGCAGCATATCATCCACACCAGTGGCCCAATCATAGAGCTGCCCTGTAAGTCCAGAATTTAGCGCAGTTTTCTCTGAGTTGCCGACAAGGAACCGCGCAAGCGCAGTATAGGCCGAAAACGCAAAAGCGGCGATGCCGACAAACAGCGCGATGTTGAGAAACGGGTTCAGGATAAGCCGTCCATATTTCTTGTCGATATCCGAGCTATGGGTGTCAAATTCGCTTAAGGAATGGCGCATCCTGCTGCGTTGCACTGCGACAAAGATCGCAACCAGCACCAACACAACCAAAGAGATAACCCCGTAAACCAAAGTCTCTGTCGCTTCTTTAAAGCCATCTTCAATGATAGCGCGCGCGGGAATAAATCTATCCGTCGGTAGGTTCGTGATCGCGTTAACCGCCAAGGACCAGATCGCCACGGTGATGGTCATCCAAAGCACCAGCATGGCAGAGCACACGGCCAAAAAGATCGAGCGTTTCTCCCATAGGTGCCTGCGGATACCGGGCAAAGAGGCGGCAACAAGAAAGATCAAAAACGTCACCGCGAGCAGCCAAGACCCTTGCAGCGCGATGACCCCAAGACCTGTGAAACAACTCAAGTTATCTATGGTCGTTACCGCAAGATCGCTGTGACAGGTTTTGGACAAAGGCGCGAAGAGGCTCAGATCCATCCCCAGCCCGA
>CAYQZI010000108.1:5060-10582 GCA_964421835.1 uncultured Planktotalea sp. | reverse complement strand
GCGCCGCAGAGCACCATGGCAAAAACGCAGGATAAGAGCCAACATCAGCAACCAGATCATACATCTGCTGCGCCGTGTAAGGCATTTGGCGATTTTCAGAATGGGTTGGCATAGCGCTGCATTTCCCGTTAACTCAGTTACGCTGCATGTCTTATGCGCGGCGTCAAAAATCAAGGGGAAGCCATGCCACAGCGTCCATATGTCATCGATCAAATGATCTCTGCCAAGTCGATTGCCGCGCGCATAGAAGAGCTGAGCGGTGACATCGAGCAAGAGTTTGCGGGCACGGATAAGCTGATTGTCGTGGGACTTTTGCGCGGCTCTTTTGTGTTTATCGCCGATATTGTGCGCGAGCTGGATTTGCCCGTCGAGGTCGATTTTCTAGAGGCATCGTCCTACGGCGACGGCATGGAAAGCTCAAGAGAAGTCCGCATTCTCAAGGACTTGCGCGGCGCAATTGAAGCGCGCGACGTCTTGGTCGTCGAGGATATTGTCGATACAGGCCACACGCTTAATCATGTGACGCAAATGCTGTTGTCTCGCAAACCCGCGCGACTGAAATCCATTGCGCTGCTCGACAAACCAACACGGCGAGAAGTTGATTTCCGCTCGGATTGGATCGGCTTTGAAATTCCTGATGAATTTGTCGTGGGTTACGGCATTGATTTCGCGCAGCGCAATCGTAACCTGCCCTATATTGGCAAAGTGCGCTTTACGGAAGACAACACGGCAGAGTGATCAATCCGCGCCATTTCCTGCGCATGTCCCGCTGGGCACGCAACCCACCCTCTGAAAAACGGGTGAAGCTTGTTTTCGGGACTATTTTGCTTTGCTTGCTTTTATTCTTGCTTGAACGTTATCTCGGATGGCCCGATGCACTGACGCCGAGCACATTAAAACTTTAAACCGCCGTTGCAGTCTCACGAATCCGCGTGATCATCGCAGCCAAACCGTTTGAGCGTTGCGCAGAAAGATGGTCGTTCAGCCCAAGCCGCGCGAGCTCTGCTTTGGCATCAACTGCAGTCACGTCAGAGACCGGCAAGTCATTGTAAAGCATGCGCAAAACCGCGATCAATCCATTCACGATCATCGCATCACTTTCACCGTCAAACCGAAACACGCCTGCACTAATCGTCGGATGCAGCCACACTTGAGAGGCACAGCCATCAACCTTGGTCGCTTGCACTTTCAAAGCGTCGTCCAAAGGCTCCATCGCTTTGCCCTGCTCGATCACATGGCGATAGCGCTCTTCCCAGTCTTCGAGAAATTCGAAGTCTTCTACAATCTCTTCAAACGCGGCACTTGCCATACTGTGTCCTTTCTTCGCTCTCTGTGGAATTAGGGGGCAAAGGCGCAAACGTCCAGCCTGCTGTTGCCGCTTTTCAAGCGCGCATGGATCGGATAAATCAAAAGCGAGCAAGATGAGAGATATCATGACAGTCCTGACACAGCGCGCGCGCCCCCTTCTTTTCTGTGCCGTCCTGGCTTTGGCCGGATGCGGCGGCGGTTTGGCCAACAGCTGGGTGAACCCGGGCAATTGGTTTGGTCAATCGCGCGGTGAAGCGCTTGAGAATGCAGGTCCGGTTAACCCGCTGATTCCAAAGCGGCGTTTGGGTCAACGCGCACCGGTTGAATATAGCGGCACCGCGGTGGATCAGATCAAATCACTACGCATTGAACGCAAGCCCGGCGGCGCGATTGTTCATGTGGTCGGAGTCACAGATGCGATTGGATATTTTGATGTGCGCCTGCGTTCAGAGAATGACAATACGCCAGTCAACGGTGTGCTCACCTATACGCTAAGCGCCGAGCGCCCCGAGCAATTGATCAACGGCAGTGAAGCCGCGCGTCAAATCGTTGCGGCGCGCTATGTCAGCGATCAGCAACTCGAGGGCGTGCGCACAATTGTCGTGCAAGGCGCGCGCAACCAGCGCAGCACGCGGCGCCGCTAAGGTGCTTTCACCGGCACAAGAATAACGTCATTGCCTTTGGCCGCCAAAGCGATTTCACCGTTGCACAGCTTGAGCGCATCTGCGCCGAACACCTCGTAGCGCCAGCCCTCTAACGCGTTCACATCACGCTCACCGGCTGCGATGGCGTCAAGCTCGGAAGTGGGCGCGACAAGCTTTGATGCAACGCCCGCTTGGCCGGTTTTGGTTTTCAGCAATACACGCAGCAAATCTGCCAGCGCAGGGTTCACTTGCAGCCGCTCGTGCTTGCGATCTAGCTTTGGCAGATCCGAGTCCTTGCAGGCGATGCCTGCTTTTACAGCGGCGAGAATCCCATCGGCGATGTCTCCGCGCCGCGCCTCGCGCAGCAACAGCCGCGAGCGACCTAAGTCACTGGCATTCTTGGGTTTCGTCGCGGCCAGCTCGACCAAGGCGTCGTCCTTATAGACACGGCTGCGCGGGATGTTACGGGTCTGCGCATAATCCTCTCGAAAGCGCGCAAGCTCTCGCACGATGGCAAGAAAACGCGGGCTGTTGTTGCGCGTCTTGACCCGCTTCCAAGCGTTTTCCGGGAGCGTGATATAGGTGCCGGGGTTGTTCAGGATCTTCATTTCCTGATCGACCCAATGGGCGCGGCCCTGATCTTGTAGCTTTTTCGCTAAGAATTCATAGACTTGGCGCAGATGGGTCACATCCGCCAGCGCGTATTTCTTTTGCGCATCGCTGAGCGGTCGGCGCGACCAATCAGTAAAGCGCGATGACTTATCAAGCTCTGCTTTGGCGATCTTGCGCACAAGCGTTTCATAACCGACTTGTTCACCAAACCCGCAAACCATCGCGGCGACTTGCGTGTCGAACAAGGGCGCGGGCACGACGCCTGCATCCACTTGGAAAATCTCGATATCTTGGCGCGCGGCGTGGAACACTTTGACCACATTCGGGTCCTTGAACAGCTCATAGAGCGGCTCGAGCGAAAGCCCCTCGACCAGCGGATCCACCAAACAGCCAGAGCTGTCATCGTTTCCCGGCATCGCCAATTGCACCAAACACAGCTTCGAGTAATAGGTGCGTTCGCGTAAAAACTCAGTATCAACAGTCACATAGGGATGTTTTTTGGCGGCGTCGCAAAAGGATGCAAGTGCCTCGGTCGTCGTGATTGTTAACATTCAATTGTGCCCGTTTAAGAGGTATTAGCATCCGAACTACGCGAAAAAATCAATGAAATAAAGGGGCTCGAAGGAGCAGTTTACACAAGCGTCACAAATCGCCAGTGAATTGACGCAAAGCTTGCGGGTAAATTCTGTGTTCTTCCTTGAGGACGCGCGCGGCAAGTGTTTCGGGCGTGTCATCGTTAAGGATCGGAAGGCGCGCTTGCGCAAGGATCGGACCATCATCAAGCTTGGCAGTCACTTCGTGTACAGTGCAGCCTGCTTCGGCATCGCCTGCTTCAATCGCACGCGCGTGCGTGTTTAAGCCTTTGTATTTAGGCAATAAAGACGGATGAATGTTCAACATGCGCCCATCATAACGATCAATGAAATGCGGCGTGAGAACGCGCATGAAACCTGCAAGGCAAATCACATCAGCTTTGGCAGCGTCGAGCTTTGCGATCAAAGCGGCCTCGAACGCTTCGCGGTCTTTGCCATAGGGCTTATGATCCACAAAATCGCTCTGCACGCCAAGCGCTTGTGCCTTGGCTAGACCACCAGCATTTGCGGAATTGGCGAGCACCAAAACAGGCTCTGCAGGATGATCGCTACCCATGCTTTCCAGCAGCTTCACCATGTTGGAGCCACCGCCAGATATCAGAACCGCGACGCGTGATTTCAAAGCAGCGATCCTGTGTAACGCACTTCGCCCGTGTCGGTGACATAGCCAAGGCGCGTCACCGTTTCGCCCTCACTCTGGAGCAATTCCATCAGCGCATCTGCGCGTGCCGCATCCACACTCAAAACCATGCCTTGACCGCAGTTGAAAGTCTTCAACATTTCCGCTTGAACAATCCCGCCCGTCTTAGCCATCCACTTGAAAACAGGCGGTAAATCCCAAGTGCTCAGGTCAATTTCGATGCCGCAACCTTCTGGCAGAACGCGCGGAATGTTCTCTGTCAAGCCACCGCCCGTGATATGCGCCAACGCATGAACACCGCCCGCGCGCACAGCCGCAAGCGCTTGCGTCACATAAAGCCGTGTCGGTGTCAGGAGTGCTTCGCCGAGCGTACCATCCGCAAATGGACACTCCGCATCCCAATCAAGGCCGGAGATGTCCACCAGTTTGCGCACGAGCGAATAGCCGTTGGAATGCACCCCGTCCGAGGCAAGCCCAAGCAAAACGTCGCCCACTTGTACATCCGCTGGCAGCTCCGCACCTCGTTCCATCGCACCGACAGAAAAGCCTGCAAGATCAAAATCACCCTCGGGATACATGCCCGGCATTTCAGCCGTTTCGCCACCGATCAGCGCACAATTGGAGCGCACACAGCCCTCTGCGATGCCCTCAATGATACGCGCGGCCGTGTCGGTTTCAAGATGACCCGTAGCGAAATAATCTAGAAAAAACAACGGCTCCGCACCTTGGCACACCAGATCATTGACGCACATAGCGACCAGATCAATGCCAACACCATCTACGTTGCCTGTATCAATCGCGATGCGCAGTTTGGTGCCAACACCATCTGTCGCCCCGACCAGAATAGGATCGTTGTACCCTGCCCCTTTAAGGTCAAAGAGCGCGCCAAATCCACCTAGACCCGACATAACGCCGGGACGGTTGGTGCGTTTCGCTGCAGGTTTGATCCGCTCAACCAGCGCGTTGCCAGCGTCGATATCAACGCCTGCGTCTGCATATGTGATACCGTTTTTGCCGTGTGTCTCGCTCATGGAAATCTCCGGGATATTCGCGTTGCGCTTGCCGTACATTATCATGCCGCGCGTTGCAATCAGCACGCTTGACGCGGGTGTGGCGTATGCTAATCAAAGGGCAAGGTAGGGCCTGTAGCTCAATTGGTTAGAGCAGCGTGCTCATAACGCGTTGGTTGCAGGTTCAAGTCCTGCCGGGCCTACCAGATTTCCCAAGTCGCTCTGGAAGCACTCTCAAATAGACCTCATACGCTTGTCTCGGTCTTGTCAATTTCTTTGATCATTGGGAATAGATAAGTGATCTTGCGCCACCGATCACCGTCGATCGCACTTTGGAGCTGTACTCTTATGTTGCTGATTTAACGTCTGCGTTAGTGGTTAAAAGTATTGATGCTGAGGATCACACAAGCAAAAGCGCTTCAGGCTCAAGCGCTTCTTCATCTTCAGGATCAAGAACGATGTTTTCGTCCTCTATTGGTGTAAACAGTATGGCCATAAGGTCTTCACCGGGCAGTTCAGCCACGTCCTGTCGGATCACGCTGCGTGTCAGACCCGCATCTATATGCGTCGCGCGATCTGAACCGTTTAAGTGCACTTCCGCAGCACCCCACTGATTTGCATCTGAGTTTGTTTCTTCGCTTCCATTGCTGTTTGGATCTTGCAGAGCAACAAATTCAGTGTTTTCGGGCTTGGCAAACAACACGGCATATTCGCC
>CAYQZI010000108.1:3345-4960 GCA_964421835.1 uncultured Planktotalea sp. | reverse complement strand
GCAGAGCAACAAATTCAGTGTTTTCGGGCTTGGCAAACAACACGGCATATTCGCCGGTTTCTAAGCCCTCAAAACTGTATTCACCGTTGGCATCAGTAGCTGTTTGATCAACAAGTTCATCATCACGAAAAGACTCACATTGACGTTTGCAATTGCATCATCGCCTGTGTCTTCCACATCATTACCGTCATTACCGTCGAAATCAAAAAAGGCATTTCCAGAGATTGTGCTGTCTTGAGAGGTGTCCACAACACCCGGGTTGTTACCACGCAGACCGATGATGTTTTCAATTCCGTCATACTGGATCGTAAAGCCACTTGAACGCGGCGTTTCAAAGCCTTCAAAGCGTATTGTGCCACTGCCAGAATTAGGATCGCCGCCATCTGGCGAAAAGGTTTCCAATAAATACCCATTTAGATCAAGCGTGTCATATCCTGCCGGCTCACCCGCAGCGTCAATTCCATAATCGCCGTGGATCGTTATGGAATGACCGATCAATTTAAATGCTTTTGGATCGACAACAAACGTATCATCCCCGGCACCGCCGATCAGCGTGTCGCCGGCGGTGACAAAGAGCAAATCATCACCGGCGCCGCCCTCAACCTGATCCGCGCCATAACCTGAATAAAGCGTGTCATTGCCCGGGCCGCCGATCAGTAGATCATTGCCCCGAGACCCATCTAAAAAGTCATCTCCACCCTCGCCGATCAACGTATCCCAGCCAGACCCACCAAGGATTGAATCCGCGCCTGCCGTGCCTTGCAGGAAATCATCATCGGATGTGCCTTCGATTGCGTCTTCGGCGCGAATAAATGGCCTAGTCTCTACCGAAACACTTACAACGCTCAAAGATGCAAGATCAGCGTCTTCTCGGGCCACATTGTGAATGGTGTCAAACTGAAACGTGGAAATTCCATCAGCGAGATCTCTGAAGTCAAATCTTGTGGTCACAACAGGATCATTGTTGGGTTTAATCAGATTGCCCGCGGCATTTACCTCCCAACCTCTGCTTGCTGGCGAAAACGGTTCGTTGTCGTTGAGCACCACAGTCAGCTCTTCGGGCGTTAGCTTTTCACCGTTTATAAGAATCGCGTATTCTTCGCCTTCAAAACGCGTCAAGCTCGGTGATAAGACATAGTCATTGGTTTCGGGGTCGATGTAGCCATTTGTGGCTCTGATATTGACCAAAAGTTCCGTTACAGGGCGCGAGAAAGTAAACGTCGGATCATCGTTTGCACGATCGCCTGAGGGCCCTTTGCCGATGCGTAGTCCTAACGGTGGTGTTATGATCTGATTGTTTTCGGGGCTGGCATTGCCCGTGACGGTCACCCGCACATCCGAGCCTCCCTCGGAACCGGATAAGAGAGCCGTCGAATTTTCGAAGGTTGTAAATGGAACGCCGACAAATGCCATACAATTCCTCCTCACAGACGCGTTTACCCTGTGGAAAAAGGGCCGCTCAATTGAGGTTAGAGTCTAAAAAGACAGATGGCAACTTTGATCATTTATTTCCTTTTTCCGAATGGTTTCGAGAGACGAAAATCCAAATCTGTGAAAATTCTATTCGCAAATGTTTTCTTTAATAAAACAATTCGAGCCAATGCAGCCATTCCAT
>CAYQZI010000108.1:0-3245 GCA_964421835.1 uncultured Planktotalea sp. | reverse complement strand
CTATTCGCAAATGTTTTCTTTAATAAAACAATTCGAGCCAATGCAGCCATTCCATCCGGCGTCTTTTGCAGCTTGGGATTTTTCGCCAAATTCACCGTCAATCAATGCCACGGATTTAATCTTTTCGAATTTGAAAATCCGTTTTGCTTCAAAATCGCGCCCTTTGGTGCAGCCGCGAAATTGCCAACCGTGCATATAAAGACTGCCATTGTTGCCAATCGCGACTTGATGCACATCGATCAGGCGAGGTTCGCATCCTTTGGAGGCGTCCTTGTCGTAAACCAACTCAATCGTGCGGCCTGTTGTGGCCGCTTCGCAAAGCTCGGATTCAAACTTGCTCTGCGCCTGCACAGACGCTGGCATGAGCGCAATGCAAAGAAACGCCTTAAATTTCATCATGACTGCGTCCTTTAAACCCAGTGGCGACGACGAATTTTTCTGAACTGTCCGAGCGCGAGCTGGGTGGTTTCATATGTGCGACTTTGGAGAAATTCTGCTTCAAAAGCTTTTGCAAATCGCCCTCTGCGCCACCTGCCAGGACTTTGGCAACAAAGGTGCCCCCTTTTGCGAGGACATCAAAAGCGAAATACGCAGCTGTTTCACACAGATGCATAATGCGCAAATGGTCCGTTTGCTTGTGCCCAGAGGACGAGGCGGCCATGTCAGACATGACCACATCTGCTTCACCCCTAAGCCATTCCTTCACTTTGTCATCGGCCCCTTCATCAAGGAAATCAAGGACATGGAACTCGGCGCCAGCCATTGTTTCTACTTCTTGGATGTCGATACCAAGCAAGGTGCCCACAGCTTTGCCACTGCGATCTCCGAGCGCGTTGATGCGCGGAACAGCCACTTGACACCAGCCACCGGGGGCGCAGCCAAGATCGACCACGCGCGCCCCTGGAACAAGAAAGCGGTACTTGTCATCGAGTTCCATAATCTTGAACGCCGCCCGTCCGCGGTAGCCTTCGGCTTTCGCACGTTTCACGTATGGATCATTCAGCTGACGTTGCAGCCAAAGCGTCGAGGACATGCGCCGCCCGCGCGCGCTTTTGACCTTTACGGTCAAATCGCGTTGGCCGCGCCCAGAGTTGTTTTTGCCCGTTGGGGTCTTTGCCATGGTCTTTACTCTTTCAAACGCTTGCTTGAGGCGGGATTCGATTTTTCTAGAAAAATCGCGCCCCCTTAATACACGCCGTCTTCCAAAACACCATCCGCGCTCATTTGTGCGTAAAGCAAGCCTTCGCGCAAACCTCTGTCCGCGACAGAAAGCTGATCCGTAGGCCAGCAACGCAACAACGCCTGTAGGATTGCCGCGCCCGACATGATGAGCGCCTGACGATCTTGTCCGATGCGCGGATCACGTCGCCGTCCCGTAGGGCCAAGCTTGAGATACATGCGGATCACCTTATCGATCTCATCCGAACTCATCCGCAGACCATCGACCTTGTTGCGATCATAACGCTTCAAACCGAGATGAGACGCCGCAACCGTCGTGACTGTGCCAGAGGTGCCAACAATCTGAAAGCCTTCGCGGGTTTGCTCATCCTTGTAAGGCGCGAATTCGGAGAGGTGTTCCTCAAAGTACCAGCTCATCAAAGCGAAACGCGCAGCATCATCTTCAACATCATCAAAGTGATCTCGCAGTGTTGCGACCCCCAAAGGAACCGAGATCCAATCCACGACCTTTGCTGCGACAAACGACGTATCACTGTTTTTAAACCCCGAATGCAGGCGCATGATCGCCTTTGGGCGCTCTTGTGGCGGCACGTCGCTTAGATCAATCCAGACCAGCTCTGTCGAGCCGCCACCGATGTCTACGACCAGCAATTGTTCGGTCTTGCGCGACACCAACGGGGCGCAGGAAATCACTGCAAGACGCGCTTCTTCTTCGGGTTTGATGATATCCAGAGTTAGCCCAGTCTCTCGTGTGATCTGGCGCATAAAGCCCGCGCCATTGCCAGCCCGACGGCACGCTTCCGTCGCGACCAGCCGCATGCGTTTCACTCTGTGCCGCTTCAGTTTTTGCTGACAAATCCGCAAAGCTTGAATCGTGCGCGCCATGGAAGCGCGGCTAAGCTTGCCTGTGCTTTCCAGACCCGCGCCAAGCTGGACGGACTTTGAAAAGCTATCAATCACATGGAACTGGCTGCCCATGGGTTGAGCAATCAGCATGCGACAACTATTCGTACCCAAATCCAAAGCAGCATAGAGCGGCTCGGACTCGGGCGGTTTCGGCGCAGGGCTCTCTACCTTCTTGGGGCCATCAAACGGGCCAGTCTTCGGGAGCGCGCCCGCACCTTTGGGACGCTTGGGCGTCATATTTACGCCCTCCGATGTATCGTGTTGAGATCAGCCTACGCCCGCTTTTCGATCCTCGCAAGGGGCTTGTGCGCGCCAGCGCCCTCATAAACTCCATGAAAATTTTGAGCCCGCTTGCCACTGGCCCTTGATGCTGCGCTGCGGCTACGTTCACTCAATCGCGGCAGGTCGCTCAGATGCGACGTTTTGTCGATAACAAACCCCGCTGTAGGCTCCCGGTGCAGTACGAGGGGGTAACAACGCATATTCGCGAAGGAATCAGCGATGCCAGATGTAACTGTGGTCTATTGGCGCGACATCCCAGCTCAGGTGATTGTGGGCAAAGGACGCCGTGGCTCCAAACGTCAGCTCGAAGAGCGGTTTGAGCAGGCGATTGATCGCGCGGCGATGAAAGTGAATGCAAAGGACGCAGACGCTTATTTGGCAGAGTGGCGCAAAGCAGAGCCCTACCCTATGGACGGCGAACCTGACGCGATTGTTAAAGCCGAAGCGCTGCGTTTAGAGGCGGAATATGACAACGAGCGTTTGAAAGCGCTCATTGCAAAGGATGGCTGGGCGTAAGCACTGGTTAACGGTTTGATGGGTTTGGGAGACACGATCATGGCCTTATTGAATTTCAAAAAGAAATCCGCGCCTGCGGATTTGAGCAACAGCGCCGAAGTAGAAGCGTTCTTGCAAGGCTACTCTATCGAGGTCATGCCGCGCACCGCTGAGAAAGTGGATGATTTCCGCGCTTATTTACCCAAAGGCACACGCGTTTACATCGCGCATATTGAAGGCACCCCTATCGAGGACATGGTCGCCACAGCCGCTCGGATCAAATCCGAAGGCTATGATGTCATGCCGCACTTTCCTGCGCGTATAATCAAGGACGAGGCAACGCTCGCCGATTGGATCGCGCGTTATCAGGGTGAAGCTGATGT
>CAYQZI010000107.1:0-10813 GCA_964421835.1 uncultured Planktotalea sp. | reverse complement strand
TCAAGCTGCTCACAGGACGCGGTTTAGAGTTGAAAGCGGCTGGCGATGGTTGGCTGCGTCAGATCTATCGCCAAATGTTGCAAGGCAAGTGGCTGTAGTTTCAAGCAGCACGCGGAGGTCGCTTTATGCTGCGCACGCTTGATATTCGCGATATTCTGATCATCGATCATCTCGAGCTCAGTTTTCAGCCGGGGCTGAATGTGCTGACGGGTGAAACCGGTGCTGGCAAGTCTATTTTGCTGGATTCGCTTGGTTTTGTTCTTGGCTGGCGTGGCCGCGCAGAGCTGGTGCGCAGCGGCGCAGAGCAGGGCGAAGTCACTGCGGTTTTTGATTTACCTCAAGGTCACGCCGCTTTCGCGGTGCTGGAAGAGGCGGGCTTGCCGATTGACGATGAGTTGATCCTGCGGCGTGTAAACCGCAGCGATGGGCGCAAGACGGCTTGGGTCAATGACAGGCGCTGCTCGGGCGAGGTGCTGCGCGCTTTGTCGGACACGCTGGTGGAATTGCACGGTCAACATGATGATCGCGGCTTGCTTGATCCAAAGGGGCATATGAGCGTGCTCGATGCGTTTCTGGATCGCCCGAAATTGCATGTCGCGGTGCAAAAGTCTTGGAAAGAGCTGTTGGCTGCGCGCAAATCTCTTAGCTCGTTGGAGGCCGCGATTGCGGCCGTGCGCGAGGAAGAAGATTTTCTGCGCCACGCGGTTGCCGAGCTTGATGCGCTTGATCCAAAACCGGGCGAAGAGGCCCTGCTTGATACGCAGCGGCGCAAGATGCAAGGGGCGGAGAAGATCCGCGATGATGTGGCCCGCGCTCATGGTTTGCTGGGGTTCGAGGGCGCAGAGGGTGTGATTGGCGAAGCAATTCGCTGGCTGGATGGCGTGTCTGCGCAGGCGGACGGGCAGCTAGATGGGGCTGTTACAGGGCTTGGCCGTGCGTTGGAGGAACTTGGCGAAGCAAGCGCAAACGTCGAGCGCTGCCTTGATAATCTAGAGTTCAACACCGCTGATCTGGAAAATTGCGAAGAGCGTTTGTTTGCGATCCGTGCTTTGGCGCGCAAACACGATGTGATTCCGGATGTGCTTGGCACATTTGCGATTGAGCTGCGCGAACGTTTGGCGGCTTTGGATGCAGGGGATGCGCAACTTGGCGAAGCGCGCGCGGCTGTGTCGGCGGCTCAAGCAACGTTTGATGGCGCTGCGCAATGCTTAACCGATGAGCGGCGCAAAGCTGCGAAGAGGCTGGATCTGGCGATGCGCACAGAGCTTGCTCCGCTCAAGATGGAGCGCGCGGTTTTCACGACGCAAGTCAGTGAAACAAATCCAAGCGCGACAGGGCGCGATGCGGTGGCTTTCACAGTGGCCACAAACCCCGGTGCGCCAAGCGGCGCGCTGAACAAGATTGCCTCTGGCGGGGAACTCAGCCGCTTCTTGCTGGCGCTGAAAGTGTGTCTGTCCAATGAAGCGCAAGGCATCACGATGATTTTTGATGAAATCGACCGCGGTGTGGGCGGCGCGACGGCTGATGCGGTCGGGCGGCGTTTGGCGAGCCTTGCTGAGGGCGGGCAGGTGCTTGTCGTCACCCACTCGCCGCAGGTTGCGGCGCTTGGCGGGCATCATTGGCGCGTGGAAAAACGTGTTGTGAATGACGCAACCCTGTCCACTGTTGTGCCCCTTGACGAGAGCCAGCGCACAGATGAAATCGCGCGGATGATCTCTGGCGATAGCATCACCGATGAAGCGCGCGCCGCCGCGCGCTCGTTGTTGGCGGGCTAGGCAATGCTGCGCACCCTTCTTGCAGCGGTTGGCGCACAGTCCCAAGATGTGAAAGACAGCGCGCGGCGCGGCTGGTCGCATTTGCGTAGGCGTGGCCCCTCACAGATCCAGTTTTGGTTCATCGCACTTATGATTGGCATTGCTGCAGGCTGCGCTGCGGTTCTTTTCCGGTTTGGAATTTCCTTCCTACAAACAACGCTCTACGGCGTCGATGATGTCACCAAGCTGCACAGCTTCGCCGAGGCGCTGCCATGGTATTGGGTCTTGATCATCCCGATGATCGGCGGTTTGGCGGTTGGGATTATTCTGCATAATTTCACTCCAGATGGGCGTGTGCGCTCGGTTTCGGACGTGATCGAAGGCGCGGCTTTGAATGAAGGGCGCGTGGAAAAGAAGGCGGGCATCGCCTCGGCGCTGTCCTCGATGATTACGCTGGGAACAGGCGGCTCTACGGGGCGCGAAGGGCCGGTGGTGCATATCGCGGCAATGATTTCGAGTTGGGTCAGCAATCTGATCCGCGCCGATGGCATCACAGGGCGCGACCTGCTTGGCTGCGCCGTTGCGGCGGCGGTCTCTGCCAGTTTCAACGCCCCCATCGCAGGGGCTTTGTTCGCCCTGGAAGTGGTGTTGCGGCATTTTGCAGTCCATGCCTTTGCCCCGATCGTGATCGCAAGTGTGGCGGGCACGGTGATCAACCGCCTTGTCTTTGGCGACACAGCAGAGTTCGCATTGCCCGGCACAACCGCGCTTGAATTTTATGCAGAATTGCCTGCCTATTTGATCCTTGGCTTGGTCTGCGGGCTGGTTGCGGTCACCCTTATGCGCTGCGTGTTTTGGGCGGATGACATGGAATCGCGCCTGCAAAGCCGCTTAGGTCTGCCCTATTGGATGCGCCCCGCTTTGGCTGGCGCCTTGCTGGGGCTGATCGCGATCTGGTTTCCGCATATTATTGGGGTTGGTTACGAGACAACTTCGGCAGCGTTGACCGGTCAATTGCTGCTGCATGAGGCCGTCGTCTTCGCGATGATCAAAGTGGCCGCCGTCGCCATCACCATGGGCGGGCGCATGGGCGGCGGGATCTTCTCGCCCTCTTTGATGCTTGGTGCGCTGACGGGGCTTGCGTTTGGCTTAATCGCGACCAGCGTGTTTCCCGAAATCAGCGGCTCGCACACTTTATATGCGCTTGCTGGCATGGGCGCGGTCGCGGCAGCTGTCTTAGGCGCCCCGATTTCAACAACGCTGATCGTGTTCGAGCTGACAGGAGATTGGCAAACCGGGCTTGCTGTGATGGTGTCTGTCTCGCTCTCGACCGCGCTTGCGTCACGGCTTGTGGATCGTTCGTTCTTTTTGACCCAGCTTGAGCGGCGCAACATTCACCTCGCGGCAGGGCCGCAGGCTTACTTGCTGGCGATGTTCCGCGTGGCAGGGGTGATGCGCAAGGTCGAGGACGGCATCGACGAAGACGCTTGCTGGGACATGATCGCCGAAGGGGTCTATGTGGACGGAAACGCAACGCTGGAAGCCGCGATGCCGATTTTCGACAAGTCCAGCGTCGTCTTCATCCCCGTGGTGACCTTGTCGGGCGAGGGGCAAGCCCCCGAACTTTGGGGCGCGCTCTATCATGTGGACGCGCTCAAAGCGTACAACCGCGCGCTCGCGGCAACCGCAGCGGAAGAGCACAGTTAACCCTTTTTAACCGCCACTTCGGCGTTTGTGATGAAGGGTGATCGGTTACAGGGCTTTCGCCGCCTTCTCCAACCACTTTTCAGCGTCGAGCGTGAGTTTGCCAATCAGTTTGGCGCGACAAGACGCGTGATATTGATCAATCCAGTCGCGTTCCGTCGCGCTCAGCATGTCGAGGCGGATCAGACGGCGATCAAGCGGCACATAGGTGAGCGTTTCAAAATCATACATCTCGCGGTGCGCATCGCCGCCTTGGGGCACCTCGCTTTCGCGCACTGTGCAAAGGTTTTCGATACGAATGCCAAACGCGCCCTCGCGGTAATAGCCCGGCTCATTGGAAAGAATCATCCCCGGTTCAAGCGGGATAGAACTCACGCGCGAGAGCCGCTGCGGCCCTTCATGCACCCCCAGAAAATGCCCCACGCCGTGTCCAACGCCATGATCAAAATCCTGCCCCGCAAGCCAAAGCGGCATGCGTGCCGCCATCTCTATATCGCGCCCCGCAAGACCCTTGGGCCAGCGCATGCGCGACATGGCGATCATCCCTTGCAACACGCGGGTGAACGCGGTGCTTTCCTCGCTCCCAACACGGCCAATTGCGATGGTGCGGGTGATATCGGTGGTGCCGTTTAGATACTGTCCGCCACTGTCAAGCACGAGCAGATCGCCGTCAGCCAGCGTGCGTGAGGTTTCATGGGTGACGCGGTAATGCATGATCGCGCCATTGGGGCCAGCGCCAGAGATTGTATCGAAACTGATGTCCTGCAAGCCATTGGTATTGCGCCGTTTTTGCTCTAGCTGACTGACAACATCAATCTCTGTCATGCTGCCAATTGGTTGTTGATCAAGCCAGCACAACAGCTCGCACATAGCAGCGCCATCGGTGATATGCGCGGCGCGGGTGCCTGCGATTTCAACGTCGTTTTTACGCGCTTTTGGCAGCGCGCAAGGCTCGTGGCCATAGGTGATAGCCGCAGTGATCGCGTCGACAACCGCGATAGGAACAGAAGTTTTGTCGCAGCGAACCTTGCCCTCAAGCTCAGCGATAGAGCCAAGGAACTGTTCTGGCGCAGTCAGCTCGATGTCGGCATCAAGCGTTAGGTTAGCCACCTTGCTTGGCGCGATGAAGGCCTGCACGCGCGCGTCCGCGTGAAGGATGGCAAAGCCATGAACAAGCGGCGTTTTAGAGACGTCATTGCCACGGATATTCAAGAGCCAACACAGGCTGTCCGGCAGGGTCATAATGGCGGCACTTTCGCCGTTTTCAACCAGATCCGCGGCGCAGTCAGCGCGTTTGTCAGCGCTTGATTTACCTGCATATTCAATTGGATAATCAAAGGCAGGCGTCATCGGGGGATCAGGTTGATCCTGCCAGATTACATCCACAAGGTTGCGGCACGGGCGCAGGGTGATGGCCGTTCCACTAAGGGCTTTTTCATGTGCATCAAGCTGGCCTTTGGTCATCAGCCAGGGATCAAATCCGACGATGCCGCCATTTGGCAATTTCTCTTTCAGCCAATCCGCGAGCGAGGTTTCGGGCCAAGGCACTGGTGTGAAATGCTCCAAATCGACTTGGGTTTTCACCTGCGTGCGGTAGCGCCCGTCGATGAACATACCTGCGGCGTCGCGCAAAGCACAGCAAAATCCAGCAGAGCCGGTAAATCCTGTAAGCCATTGTAAACGCTCATCACGCGGGGCGACATATTCGCCTTGATGCGCGTCAGCGCGCGGAATGATAAAGCCATCGAGTGTCTCGCTCAGCATCTGCGTGCGCAGATCGGCCAGTCGGGCAGGGCCATGCTCGGGGGTGCTGGTGGTGTCAAAGCTTTGAAACATCGCGCGCGCGTCCTTTTTTCATGACAGGACCGCAAAGCGCGCGGGGCGTCAACCGACTTTGCGCATGCCCATCACACGCGCACGGGCACGCGGATCGCTGTCAAAAAGCGCAGCAAGTTGTTCAGTCATCGCGCCCGCCAATTGCTCCACATCAGTGATCGTCACCGCGCGCTCATAGTAGCGGGTCACATCATGGCCGATGCCGATGGCAAGCAGTTCAACCGCACGCTTCTTTTCGACCATAGCAATCACATCGCGCAGGTGTTTTTCCAAGTAATTTGCGGGGTTTACCGACAATGTGCTGTCATCCACAGGCGCGCCATCAGAAATCACCATCAGGATCTTGCGCGCTTCGGGACGACCCGCCATGCGGCGGTGCGCCCACTCGAGCGCTTCACCGTCGATGTTCTCTTTCAACAAGCCTTCTTTCATCATCAGACCCAGATTGGGCCGCGAGCGACGCCAAGGGCTGTCGGCGCTTTTGTAGATGATATGACGCAAATCATTCAGACGACCGGGCTGTTGATCGCGCCCTGCATTTAGCCACGCCTCGCGCGATTGCCCGCCTTTCCACGCGCGCGTGGTGAAGCCAAGGATTTCGACCTTTACGTTGCAACGCTCAAGCGTGCGCGCCAGAACATCCGCGCAGATCGCTGCAATGGAAATGGGGCGCCCGCGCATAGAGCCGGAGTTGTCCAGCAGCAGCGTGACGATGGTATCGCGAAATTCAGTGTCTTTTTCGATCTTAAAGCTCAGCGGCGTCGTCGGATTTGCAACCACACGTGCAAGGCGGCCCGCATCAAGCGTGCCTTCCTCAAGATCAAACTCCCAAGAGCGGTTTTGCTGCGCTTGCAAGCGACGTTGAAGCTTGTTGGCAAGGCGCGAAACGGCACCTTTAAGCGGTTCAAGCTGCTGATCAAGATAGGCGCGCAGGCGCTCTAGCTCGATAGGTTCTGCCAAATCCTCGGCACGAACCTCTTCATCGTATTGCGTGTCATAGACCTGATAATTCGGATCCGCGTCAGAAATGGGCTGCGGTTGCGGCGGCTCAAGCGGGGCTTCGCCCTCTGGCATTTCTGCCTCGTCGCCCATTTCCTGATCTGAGACGTCATCCATCGAGACCTGCGCTTGCGAGGCATCTTGCTGCTCTTCTTGGGATTGCTCCGCAGAGGCGTCATCGGCCTCTTCGCCCTCATCATCCTGACCAGTGCTGTCCGGCTCGTTCTCGTCCTCGCCGCTTTCCTCTGCGTCGTCTTGCGCCTCATCGTCGATATCGTCCGGGTCATCACCGAGCTGATCGCCATAGCCAAGCTCTTGGATCAACTGACGCGAGAGCTTGGCAAAAGCGGCTTGATCGTCGAGCAAAGTATCAATGTTATCGAGCGTATCACCGGCGTTCTGCTCGATGAAGCCTTTCCAAAGGTTCATCACATTCTGCGCGCCTTCGGGCAAATCGCGCCCCGTTGCAAGGTGGCGCACAAGGTAGCCCGCAGCAGTCGCTAGTGGCGCATCTGCCGCCTCTTTGATCTGATCGAAGCCTTTGCGCAGCGCCTCATTGCCGATCTTGGCGTCGATGTTTCCAGCGGTGCCAGGCATATCGCGCGCGCCCATGGCTTCGCAGCGCGCGGTTTCCATCGCCTCGTAAAGCTCGCGCGCTACATCGCCTTGCGGGACATAACGCGAATGGGTTTTTCCATCGTGAAACTTGCGGTGCATCGCCAGCGCATCTGCGGTGCCGCGCGCGATCAGAACTTCGTCGCGCGTCATGCGGCGGCTGACCTGCGGCAAGCGCATCGTGTCGCCAGACACGCCAGAGGGATCGACGGTATAGGTGACCGACAAGTCAGGATCGTTCGCCATAACCTTGGTCGCCTCGGCCAAGGCTTTTTTGAACGGATCGGCTGGATTGTCGTTATTTTGCGCCATACCTACAGTCTTCTTTGGTCCTAAAATATCCCCGCCGGAGGCATGATTTTTCTAGAAAAATCGCACCCTTACGCAATCGTCAGGCTTGCGGCGCTTTCCGGTAGCTCTTCATCAAAGCAGCGCTGGTAGAATTCGGCAACCGTCTGGCGCTCGAGCTCGTCACATTTGTTGAGGAAGGATAGGCGGAAGGCATAGCCAACGTTGCGGAAGATTTCCGCGTTTTGCGCCCAAGCGATTACCGTGCGCGGCGACATCACAGTGGACAGATCACCGTTCATAAACGCAGTGCGCGTCAGATCGGCGACTTTGACCATCTGTTTCACCGTCTTGCGACCCGCATCATTGTTGTAATTGGGGTTCTTGGACAGCACGATCTGGCTTTCTGCATCCACGCTGAGATAGTTGAGCGTTGCCACAAGCGACCAACGGTCCATCTGACCTTGGTTGATCTGCTGTGTGCCGTGGTAAAGCCCTGTGGTGTCACCCAGACCAACGGTGTTGGCGGTCGCAAAGATGCGGAAATAGGGATGCGGGTTGATCACTTGGTTCTGATCCAAAAGCGTGAGTTTGCCGTCGACTTCCAGAACACGTTGGATCACGAACATCACATCCGCGCGGCCTGCATCGTATTCATCAAAGACAATCGCCGTCGGGTTGCGCAATGCCCAAGGCAGGATACCCTCTTGGAAATCAGTAACTTGCTTGCCGTCTTTCAGCTTGATCGCGTCTTTACCGATGAGGTCAATGCGCGAAATGTGGCTATCAAGGTTCACGCGCACCGCAGGCCAGTTCAGGCGCGAGGCGACTTGTTCGATGTGGGTGGATTTACCCGTGCCGTGATAGCCTTGGATCATCACACGGCGGTTGTGTGAGAATCCAGCAAGGATAGCCATGGTTGTATCGGGGTCAAACTTATAGGTGCTGTCGAGATCTGGCACGCGCTCTGTGCGATCCGCAAAGCCTTTCACGACCATATCCGTATCAAGGCCAAAGACCTCGCGGACAGAGATGTCCTCGGTTGGTTTCGTGTCGATATCCAGCATCCCGTCAGCCATCTTGTCTGTCCTTGTCTTGTGCGCCGTGCTTGCTCTGCTGCGCGCACGCGTATCCTCTGCTTCGTGTGGTGCAACATATCGCGCGCAAGGACAAGGGGAAGGGGCGGGGAAAAAGCAGCGATGAAACTGCTCTTTTGGCTATGCACAAAACGTGGGGCGTGCCAGGCTGCGCGGGCAATCGAAAGTGGGATTATGGCGTACAGACAAGAGCTTGAGCACCCGCTCGCAGGACCAAAGGGCAAAGCTTGGGCGTTGCGTGCAAAGTTTTGCGGCGCAAGCCGCGCGAGATTTAAGCGCAATGACGCTGCGTGTTTTGCGCGGCTTTGCGGCTCAGCGGCGCGTTTGCGATAATGAGCGATGACAAGGACAGCGCCGCGCCGTGCGCGGAGGATCAAAGCGAGCAGGTGCGCGCCTTTGTGCTGGGTGTTTTGAGCGCTGAGGAGCAAGCGCATCTCGAAGCTTTGATGCAGGTGGATCCGGCGCTGCGCGAAGAGGCGCTGCGCTGGGAAGCGCATTTCACCGCGCTCGGTATGAATGTCGAAGTGGCCCAGCCGCCTGCCACGGTGCTGGGGCATCTCAAGCGCGAGCTTTGGGGCGAGAACAAGCTGCCATGGCAGCGCCGTATCCGAATTTGGGAATATGCTTTGGGCGGTATTGCGGCTGCGCTGTTTGCTTATTTTGTGTTCTCTCGCAGCGACTTAGCCAGCGCCACCGCGCCAGTGCTGCGCGCGCAGATCGAGCATCGCGAGAGCAACCTACAAGTTGATTTGGCGCTGCGCAGGGGCATGGATCTTCTGCATGTTGAATGGCTTGGTCCATTCGCAGGCGCAGGCAGATCGTTTGAGCTCTGGATTGTTGACGACGACGCACCGCCTGTGTCGCTTGGGGTGTTGCAACGATCGCGCGTGTCTGCGGTGCGTTTGAGCCCACAAAAAGCGGCTTTGCTCCAGAAAGGCGTGACTTTGGCGCTGTCGAGCGAAGCGGAGTCTGGTTCGGCATCGGGTGCTCCAAGCGGCGCGTTCATTGGGCGAGGGGCGGTGCATGTCTTAAGCGCGCCGCAGGGCTAGGCGCTGCAACAAAACCTCACGCGCTTGTGCTGCGGCGGCGCTTGAAAGGTTGAGAATAAGCGCTCACCTTGAGAGAAAGGAGTTTGGTAGTATGCAAAGACGTCATTTTTTAACCTTAGGTGCGGTGAGCGGGCTAGCCGGCATGAGCGTGCTTGGCGCATTTGGCACGCGCGCGAGTTCGGCGGCCTCTAGCACATTCGAAGTGACGCGGAGCAAAGCGGAATGGCAAGCGATGCTGACGCCGATGCAATATAGGGTGATGCGCGAAGAGGGCACGGAGCGGGCCGGATCCTCACCGCTTGATAAAAATTACGCCGCTGGCACCTACCATTGCCGGGGCTGTGATTTGCCGCTTTATTCGTCAAAGACCAAATATGATAGCACCACAGGCTGGCCAAGTTTCTATCGCGCTTTGCCCGGCGCAATTGGCACGAAAGAGGATCGCAAACTCTTGTCTGTGCGCACAGAGGTACATTGCAAACGATGCGGCTCGCATCTTGGTCATGTGTTCAATGATGGCCCCGCGCCCACAGGAAAACGCCATTGCCTAAATGGCGTTTCGCTTGTGTTCAGAGCGGCGTGAGCGATTTTTCTAGAAAAATCGGGCGCTCTATCGAGGGCTTGGGTATAGATCGCGGATCGCATCCAAATCGGCTTCATATTCGCCCAATGCCGCTTGGCCTTTGGGGCTGAGCCAATAAATGCCCTTTGAAATGCGCTCGAACCAGCCATAGTGATTGTGCGACATCAGGTTGCGCGCATTCGGCACGCCAGTGATTTTTGCTATCTCGGAGGCTTTGGTCGGGCCATGCCCTTCCAGAAATCCCAAACATTTCAAAGCGTCCTGACGGTAGGCTGTGACCAAGCCTTGCCGGGTTGAACCACCTGTATTGGGATCGCCCACGAGCCGCTGAAATTCGCGCAGGTGTTTTTCTGTCTTCTTCTTCGATTTGCGCGGCACATAGGGGGTCGGATCCACATGCGCCTCTACGAAATTGTCGCGCGCGCGCACGGTAAGTAAGCCAAGACCTAAGCGGCGGCACAGCGTGCTATTGCGTTTCAGCGACTTTAAGCCTGCTTTGCCTTTTGGACGCGGCACGCAGATGTAGACGGTGTCACAGATCGAGAGTCGTTCGACTCCTTGGTGGAACAGCGAGAGCGAAAAGCCGGTTTTGAGTTCAACAACGACAGGCGGTTCTGCGCCGCGCATCGCCATCACATCGAGCTTGCCAACCTCGCCTTTGACCTCATACCCCTGCGCTTCCAAAAAGGATTTCACAGGGGCGTAGAGATCGGTTTCCAACATGGTTTACTTGAAGTTACGGCTGTCTTTGATTTGATCCCAAGCCCAGACCACCTCTTGCAGCTGCTCTTCTTGGCTGCGATCACCGCCATTCATATCCGGGTGCAACACTTTGATAAGCGCCTTATAAGACTTGCGAATTTCCGCTTTGGTCCAGAAATCCTTGGC
>CAYQZI010000106.1:0-10864 GCA_964421835.1 uncultured Planktotalea sp. | reverse complement strand
TCGTTGGTCACCGCCTCGCCGCCACGCGTTGAATGGACGGTTTGCACAACCGCGCTGAGCGATTTGACAGGCCCCATCATCGCATGGGCGCAATTTATAATATGCGGGGACAGATCGCCCATGCAGCCATTCGCCATCCCGGTGGTGCGCCATGTGGCGGGGGCGTCAGGATCAGCGAGGAAATCTTCGGTCATTTCGGCGCGAAAATAGGTGACATCGCCAATGGCGTTTTCTGCCAGCAGCTTGCGCGCATATTGCGAGGCGGGGGTGCGGATGTAGTTGAAGCCAACCATGTTGATCGCATTTGCGGCTTCGGCTGCGGTGAGCATCGCGCGGCTGTCTTCTAGTGTTTCACCCAAAGGTTTTTCGCAGAACACGGGTTTGCCAAGCGCAAAAGCCGCTTCAGCGATTTCGCGGTGCGTGGATTGGGGAGAGGCGATGATGACGGCTTCGACCTTTGGATCCGCGACCAACGTGCGCCAATCAGAGGTGCATCGTTTAAAGCCGAACTTTTCCTTGTACCGCTCGGCCGAGGCATCAGAGGTCGCGCAGACCATCTCCAAAACAGGGCGCAGTTTGGTTTCAAAGATCGTGCCGACGCTGGCATAAGCGGCCGCATGCGCCTTGCCCATATAGCCGCCACCGACAATTCCAATCCCTATTTTTGTCATCTCTACGGTCCTCTCTAAAAACGTGTTGCAACCGGTTGCAAAATGGGTATCCTTGTTTAGGTCTGCGGGTCAATAGCATTATTGATTGGCAGAGCACTTAACTTTCTGGGAGGTCGCAATGGGGCGAGCGGACGAGACCATCACATTGACGACGGCGCAAGCGATTATTCGCTATCTTGCCGCGCAATATATAGAAATTGATGGGGTGAAAACCCGTATTTGCGGTGGTGGCTTTGGCATATTTGGCCATGGTAATGTGACCTGTCTTGGCGAGGCGCTTTATGATCACCGCGACGCGCTGCCGCTTTATCGCGGGCAGAATGAACAGGGCATGGGATTCGCTGCCGCTGGCTATGCCAAGGCGCATTTGCGCCGCCGTTTCATGTTTTGCACCGCAAGTGCGGGGCCTGGCACCGCGAACTTGCTGACAAGCGCGGCGCTGGCCCATGCCAACCGCCTGCCCATGCTGCTGCTTTGCGGCGATGCGTTTTTAACCCGTTTGCCTGATCCTGTGTTGCAGCAGCTTGAGCATTTCGGCAATCCCACCTTTGGCGTGAATGATGCCTTCAAAGCTGTGTCGCGCTTTTGGGATCGCATCACCCATCCCGCCCAGATCATTCAATCGCTTCCCGCTGCTCTGGCGACGATGCTTGATCCGGCAGATTGCGGCCCTGCGTTCTTGGGCTTGCCGCAAGATGTGCAAGGGTGGACATATGAGTATCCTGTGTCGTTTTTTGATGAAAAAACGCACCGTATTCGCCGCCAAAGCGCAGATGCGAACGAGATCGCGGATGCAGCAGCTTTGTTGAAAACCGCCAAGCGCCCAATGATTATTGCAGGTGGCGGCGTTCAATATTCTGGCGCCGTGGCCGCGTTGACCGCTTTCGCAGAAGCACAGGCAATCCCCGTGGTCGAAACCATCGCGGGGCGTGCAAACATGGCGAATGATCATGCGCTCAACATCGGTCCGATTGGGGTCACAGGCTCGGATTCAGCCAATACGATTGCCGAGGAAGCGGATGTCATTCTGGCGGTTGGCACGCGTTTGCAGGACTTCACCACCGGCTCGTGGACCGCATTTGCCAAGGACGCAAAGATCATCGGTATGAACGTCGGTCGCCATGATGCGGCGAAACATATGTCTATAACGATTGTGGGCGATGCCAAGCTGGCTTTGGGGGATTTGGCCGCTGCTATGAGCGGCTTTTCGGCACCGCGCGATTGGACCGAGCGCGCGCAAAGCGAACGGGCGAAATGGAACGCGTATGTCGCCGAAAACACGCGCGTTGGAAATGGGCCAGCATCTTATGCACAAGCGATTGGCGTCGTAAATGACCTTTGCGATCCGCGCGACCGCGTGGTTGCGGCGGCAGGAGGCTTGCCGGCAGAGGTCACCGCGAATTGGAAAACGCTTGATATCGGTACGGTTGATGTGGAATTCGGCTTTTCCTGCATGGGGTATGAGATCGCTGGTGGTTGGGGCGCGCGGATTGCGCAAGCGCAGATCGAGCCAGAGCAAGATACGATCGTGTTCACCGGTGACGGCTCTTACTTGTTGATGAATTCCGACATTTACTCTTCTGTTTTAACTAATAAAAAGCTGATCATCCTTGTGCTCGACAATGGCGGCTTTGCGGTGATCAACAAGCTACAAAACAACACGGGCAACGAAAGCTTCAATAACCTGATCGCGGACACACCAACAGCGACGTGCCAAACAATCGTTGATTTTGAAGCCCACGCGCGCGCGCTCGGGGCAGTAGCGGAAACCGTTGAAATGTCAGGTCTCGCAGAGGCGTTCAAGCGCGCGAAGGCCAGCGACAAGACCTATGTGATTTGCGCCAAAGTCGACCCATATGAGGGGTGGACAACAGAGGGCCACACATGGTGGGAGGTCGGAACGCCGCATGTGACGGATAACCCAAAAGTTCAAGCCGCGCATATCGAGCAAGAACAGACGCGCATGCGTCAGCGCAAGGGCGTTTGAGCATGGGGCTGATTGACGGTATCAAAGCGAATAACTTTGTGATCATTGGCCGCGCGGGTATGGACTTCTTCGCGGATCCTGCGGGCACAAAAACCGAGGACTGCGAAGTGTTTCGCGCGGGGCTCGGCGGGTCATCCGCCAACATTGGCGCGGGCATTTGCAAACTTGGCGGGCAGGCCGCGCTGGTGACGCGCGTGTCGGATGACAGCGTCGGGCGCTACTGCGTGAACCAGCTGAAACACTACGGTGTGGACGCGCAATATGTGACCCCGATTGGCGGTGAATTTCGCAACTCGCTTGCGGTCTATGAGAGCCGGATCGAAGATCATCAATCGGTGATTTATCGCAACGGTGCGGCGGATTTCCAAATGGATATCGCGGATGTCGAGGCGGTTGATTACACCCGCTATGGTGCGTTGATCACGGCGGGCACAGTCTTCGCCGCCGAGCCATCGCGCGCAGCAACGTTTCACGCATTCGCGCTGGCGAAACAGGCCGATCTGCCGATCATATTCGATGTGGATTACCGACCCTATTCCTGGCCTTCACCAAAGGTTGCCTCTGACGTGTTAAGCCGCGCCGCCGCGCAATGCGACATGATCGTTGGCAACGATGAGGAGTTTGGCTTTATGGCGGGGAGCATCGACAAAGGCCTTGCGAAAGCGAAAGAACTTTCAGAAACCAGCGCCAGAGTCGTGGTGTATAAAATGGGGCCAGAGGGCGCGATCACTTTCGCAGAAGGAGAGGAAATTCGCACAGGCATTTACCCTGTCGACGCGCTAAAACCGACGGGCGCGGGGGATAGTTTTTTGGCGGGTCTTATGACCTCTATCGCAGGCGGATATGATCTGAAAACAGCGATCTTGCGCGGCTCTGCCTGCGCCTCTGTCACCGTGTCGAAACCGGGTTGCGCGCCTGCGATGCCCGATACTAACATACTTGAAACCTTCTTGGCCGAGCATCCCGGCCCAACGGCTGCCTAAAGGAAAACGCTCATGCATATTGCGCCATTTGACAATCAAAACAAACCTATCGTCGACGCAGATGATCCCACGGTGCCGTTGAATTACTTCAACATCGTGAACCTGAAAAAGGGCGAAGCGTTCGAATATTCCGTGCCCGGTTACGAGACGTGCATTGTGCCTGCCACAGGCTCTGTTGATGTCAATGTCGAGGGGTTCAAAGCGCATGATCTTGGCGGACGGGTCGAGGATGTCTGGGGCGGTGAGCCTGAGGGCGTTTATGTCCCAACCGCTGCCAAAGCAGAGTTCGTTTGCACATCTGACACCGCAGAAATCTACATTGCTGGCGCGCGCTATGATAAGGTGTTGGACGCCTTCGCTGTGCGCTCGGATGAGTTGGACCTTGTGCAATATGGCTCTGATGACACGAAAACACACCGTAAAATCAAGCACATCCTTGGCACAAAGTATCACGATAGGGTTGGTCGATTGCTGGTCTCCGAGCTGTTCACGGTGGGTCAAGGCGGCTGGTCCGGCTTTCCCGCGCATAAGCATGACACAGACAATCTGCCCCATGAAACGCGCCATGATGAAACATATAATTTCCGTTTCAAGCCGAACCATGGCTCGGGTGTGCAGATCCTTCAGCGCGAAGAGGGCGTGCCGGGTGATGCGTACCAACTGATGAATAACTCCACGATCATGATCGACAACGGTTATCATGCCTGCGCCGTGATGCCGGGCTATGAAATGTATTATTTCACCATCCTGGGCGGTCTGTCGCAACGCTCGCTCGTGCAATTTTTCCAGCCAACACATGCCTATCAGATCGAGACTATTCCCGGCATTAAAGACATGATTGCCAAGTTTAAATGACGCTCGCAACCCTTGCAGACGTTCTGCAACCCGCGCTGCGCGGCGGCTATGCCGTTGGCGGTTTGGTCACGCTTGGCTGGGAAGATATGCGCGCGTTTGTGGCGGCTGCGGAGGCCGAAAACTGCGCCGTAATTTTGCAAGCTGGACCGGGTTGCCGCGAACATACTCCGCTGCCGATCTTGGGCAAAATGTTCAGGCATTTGGCCGAGGAGGCGAGCGTGCCTGTCGTCGCGCATCTGGATCATGGATACACATATGATGAGTGTTCTGAGGCATTGGATAGTGGCTTTACGTCGCTGATGTTTGATGGCTCGCGCTCAGACTTGCGCAAGAACATTGAGAATACGTTAAAGATTGCCACAATGGCGCATTTAGCGGGCATTTCGTGCGAAGGCGAGATCGGATTTGTCGGCTATTCCAATGGCGAAAGTTCCGCAGGAACGGACCCCGAAGAGGCCGCGATTTTCGCACGCGAAACCGGGGTGGATGCCATGGCGATTTCGGTCGGAAACGTGCATTTACAACAAGATAAAGAGGGTGGTTTGGACGAAACGCGCATCAGCGCCATCCAAGCTCTCACAAAGGTCCCACTGGTGATTCACGGCGGTTCTGGCGTGCCTGTTGAGCAGCGTCAAAAGCTCGCAAAAACAACGAACATTTGTAAGTATAATATCGGAACCGAGCTGCGCATGGCCTTTGGCGCGGCGATGCGAGAGGCGGTAAATTCGGACCCGGCGCGCTTTGATCGGGTAACGATTTTGAAAGAAATTCATGATCCTATGGTCACTGCGACTCGTCGTGTGCTGGCCGCGTTGAAGGGGAATAGCAGTGCTTAACATCGGAATTTTGGGGGCAGGGCGCATTGGTCAGGTCCACGGCGCGACGCTTGCGCAAATGAGCCGTGCGCGCGCGGCGGCGGTGTCGGATTTCTTGCCAGAAGCGGCGCAGGCGTTGGCGGGTAAACTGGGCGCGAAAGCGATGAGTACAGATGAAATTATCGCAGACAAAGGGATTGATGCGGTGGTAATTGGCACGCCAACGACGACGCATTACGACATTATTCATGCGGCGGCTGCCGCGGGCAAAGCGATTTTTTGCGAGAAACCTGTGGATCTGTCGGTAGAGCGTATTCGCGCGTGTTTGAGCGTGATCGAACAGGCGGGCGTGCCGTTCATGACGGCCTTTAACCGCCGCTTTGATCCGAGTTTCGCGCATCTTCAAAAGCAGATCGCGGATCAAGTGATTGGCAACGTAGAAATCGTGACAATCCTGTCGCGCGATCCTGCGCCGCCGCCCATCGGATATATCAAAACCTCTGGCGGTATTTTTCGCGATATGATGATACACGACCTTGATATGGCGCGGTTTTTGCTGGGTGAAGAGCCTGTTGAGCTGAGCGCCGCTGGATCGTGCCTTGTTGATCCGGAGATTGGTGGGGCTGGTGATTTTGACACGGCAGTGGTGAATTTGAAAACCGCGAGCGGCAAGCTGTGTCAGATCAGCAATTCGCGCCGCGCCACCTACGGCTATGATCAGCGTATCGAAGTGCATGGCAGCAAGGGAATGCTGCGCGCGCGCAACATGCTGGAGAATGCGGTTGAATTGTCGAACGAGCAAGGTTTTCGCAGCGCTCCGGCGCAGCCATTTTTTCTTGAGCGTTATGCGGAGGCCTATCGCGCTGAGATGGCGCATTTTGTAGAGTGTTTGAACTCGGGCAGCCCCGTGACGCCTACAGGCGAGGATGGGCTAAAAGCGCAAATCTTAGCGGATGCTGCAGATTCTTCGGCGCGCTCGGGGCAGGTGATAGTGCTTTAGCCTTCGAGTGGAGCAAGGAAGACCGATTCTGGCCTAACAGGACACGCGCTTAAGCGCTTTGACATAGGCGATCGTTTCGACAGACCTGCTTTCCCTTTTAAATTGGACAGACAAAATGCGCTGCGGACACCGCAGGGTTTGGCAGAGCAAAATGTCTACGCGGCGCGGCCCCTTAGGCCAACTGCACAAAGTGCCAAATGACTGGTACAGAATGCCAAAAGTCCAAACGCAAAGCGTTCAGCAATTTTTCAGCGTGCGAAACCCTTCGTGTGCTTTGCTACTCTTGCTCTTCCATCACCCAAAGAGTGAAAACGCCGCCCGAATGGCATTGCAAAACCGGTGAAAGTCGGCCTTATTCAGAGGAAAGCAACGCAAAGGCGATCTTTTCCCGTGTCATCCAATGATCCCGTCATCGCGATTCATGATCTTCACAAATCTTATGGCGATCTTGAGGTGCTCAAAGGGGTGGATATCGTTGCGCCTGCGGGTCATGTGGTCTCGTTAATCGGCTCTTCCGGCTCGGGAAAATCTACGCTTCTGCGCTGCGCCAATCTGCTCGAGGATAGCCAGCAAGGCGATGTGGTCTTTGAGGGCGAACCGGTCAAATGGGCGGGCGCCGGGCTTAACCGCAGACCTGCGGATCGCGCTCAAATCCTTCGGATCCGCACCAACCTGTCGATGGTGTTTCAACAGTTCAATCTTTGGGCGCATATGACTGTTTTGGAAAACGTTATGGAAGCACCGATCAGGGTGCTTAAACGTGACAAGGCCGAAGTACAGACAGCAGCGCGCGCCTACCTTGCAAAGGTTGGCATTGGCGACAAATGCGATGTTTACCCTGCGATGCTTTCAGGCGGGCAACAGCAGCGCGCCGCGATTGCGCGTGCGCTGTGCATGGAGCCTAAGGCGATGCTGTTTGACGAGCCGACATCCGCGCTTGATCCAGAGCTTGAGCAAGAAGTTGTAAAGGTGATCAAAGATCTTGCCGCCGAGGGGCGCACAATGCTGATTGTGACCCATGATATGCGCCTTGCTGCGGATGTGAGCGATCACGTCGTGTTTTTGCACAAGGGCAAGATCGAGGAGGAAGGCCCGCCGAGCGCTGTGTTCGGCGCTGCCAAATCCGAGCGGCTGCGTGGATTCCTTTCTGCGAGCCAGCCCGCTTAAACGCCCCTCTTGCCTTTTCATATTTTTCCCCTAACCCTTTGATCATCCGCCGCATGAGCCAAGGCCTGCGGCCTAATGGGGAAATATCTATGAAAAATCTTATCCTAAGCACTGCTGCTCTGGCCATCACCGCGTCCATGGCAATGGCTGACGGTCACTCTGTTGTCCGCATGGGAACCGAGGGTGCCTATGCGCCCTATAACTTCATCAACGATGACGGCGAAGTCGACGGCTTTGAGCGTGATCTGGGTGATGAGCTTTGCGCGCGCGCCGAGCTGACATGCGAGTGGGTGACAAACGAGTGGGACAGCATCATCCCAAATCTCGTGTCTGGCAACTACGACGTGATTATCGCGGGCATGTCCATCACGGACGAGCGTGATGAGGTCATCGACTTCACGCAGAACTACACACAGCCTGACCCATCATCCTATGTTGTTCTTGCGGGCAACGAAGGCATGGATCTGTCTGGCGCAGTGATTGCCGCGCAGGCGAGCACAATTCAGGCGTCTTTCATCGCCGAATCCGGTGCGACCCTGGTTGAATTCGCAACGCCCGAAGAAACAGTCGCAGCGGTGAAATCCGGCGAAGCCGATGCAGTTTTGGCCGACAACGCCTATCTTGCGCCCATCGTTGAAGCAGATGCTGACTTGGCGATGACCGAGCAGAATGAGTTGATCGGCGGCGGTGTTGGCATGGGTCTGCGCGAAAGCGACGGCGCATTGCGCGAGACGTTCAACACAGCGATCCAATCCATGAAGGACGATGGCTCTTTGAATGCACTGATCGTAAAGTGGGAAATCGGCGAGCAGTTCTAATCGCGCGGCCCATTTGAAGCTACGAAAAGGGTCGCCAAAGGGCGGCCCTTTTTTGGGGTTAGCACGCAAATCGCTCGGGGCGGAAGGACGCAAGCTGCGCAGTGGTTGCATTTGTTGGCCCTTCAAGGACCTCTGCTGTGATCAAATCTGCCGCAACCGCCGCCAAGGTCAGTCCGGAGTGCATAACAGCAATATAGGGCCCCTGCGCCGCGCGGCCAATCACTGGCAAATCGTCAGCGGGCACAGGACGGTTGGCACGCGTGACTTTCGCCCATTTTAAAGCGGCATGGGGAAAGATCTCTTGAAGCCGCGCCAGAGTTGCGTCGGCGGCTTGCGTCGGGGATTGATAAAGGCGCTCGGCGCTATCGGATTGATGCGAAACCGCTGCTGGAATGATCAATGCGCCATCCTCGCGCTGTCGAATTTCCCCAATGGGCGCGGCAAGCACATGGTTGATCATTTTGGGCAATGGCTGGGTTTCGATGATGTAAGCTGGGCGTTCTCGCATCGGGATCGTGATCCCAAGCTGCGCGCAAAGCGCCTTTGTGCCTGTGCCCGCGCTGATTACAACGTCATCGGCAAGCAAAGGGCCGGCATCGGTTGAAACGACGATGTTCGCCCCCCAGTAAACGCCGGACACTTGCACGCCCCTGATCACACGCGCGCCAAGTGCTTGCGCCTGAACAAGTAACGTATCCGCAAGCGCGGTCGGATTGGCCACTGCCTCTGCTTCAAAGCGCAGACTGCGCGCGGGCGGCGCTGCAACGGCGGGTTCCAATCGGGCAAATTCGCCGCCGTCGATTTCTTCGAGCGGATATCCAAAGGCAGCCAGCTGATCGCGGCATTCATCAAACGCGGCGCCGTCAAGGTCCCACATCAGGCATCCGCATGGCCGCAGCGGCAGAGCCAATTCGTTTGCTAAAGCGCGATAGGCGGCCAACCCCGCAGCGCGCAGACGAAAGTGGTCTTCAGTCAGGAAAAAACTCGCGTTGATCCAACCAAAAGAGGCGTCCGTCGCTCTTGGGTGTCCCGCATCAATCAAGGTGACATCAGCGCCTGCGCGTTGCAGACGATAGGCAGCGGCGCTGCCGATGATCCCGCCCCCGACGATCACGATCTGTTTGCCCATTTTCGCCGCTCCTTATGCCCACTGCCTTGCTACCCGAGCTGCGTTGGCACGGCAACGCGCCACAGCTGATTGACAAGCCCGCCGCTGTGCTAAAAACCTAAGTCAAAGGGGATCAATCATCTTTAGCTTTTGCACAGACCCATCGACACTTGAAAGAGCGCAATGGCTCGCGTGTTACCTGACGACGGGCAAACACATGGGATTGTACGTCTCTGTGGGCACGGTTCTGTTGCTTTTGGCGATCACCGCACCGACGGCGTTGGCGTTCGGGTTTGGCGGGGCTTCAGCGGCGCGCAGCCAGTTCGCGCCCCTGCGCTGGATCGGCAAAACCTATATCTCTGTGGTGCGCGGCATTCCCGATATCGCCTTCTTTTTGTTCTTTGTGATCGCACTGGATCAGGGGATCGAGTTCATCCGCCACAAGATCAAATGTCCCGACTGGCCCGATGCAATCCGGCAGGGCAGCGACTTTGTTGTCTGCGCCGAGGCAAAGATGCCGCTTGGTACATCAGCGCAATGGGTCCATGAAACCTACGGGTTTTTCTTGGCCGTTTTGACCTTTGCCATTGTTTTTGGCGCTTTTGCTGCAAATGTCCTTTTCGGCGCAATGCAGGCCGTGCCCAAAGGCCAGATCGAAACCGCCGAAAGCTATGGCATGTCCCAAAGGCAGACGTTTTGGCGCATTATCGTGCCACAGATGTGGGTTTACGCGCTTCCCGGCCTGTCGAACCTATGGATGGTGCTGATCAAGGCGACGCCGCTTCTGTTTCTTCTAGGGGTCGAGGACATCGTCTATTGGGCGCGTGAATTAGGAGGCTCAAAGACACCGCAGTTCACCGACTACCCGCATGGCGATTGGCGCATGTGGTATTTTCTGGCTCTGCTAGTGTTTTATCTGACCTTCACGTGGGTATCGGAAAAGGTGCTTGACCGGGTCATGGCGCGTTTGACGCTGGGCCAGGGAACCGCCGCTGGCACTGCGCAGAGAAAGCACGCCGCATGAGCTGTACACAAACCATCCTTGATTATGGCTTGCGCTCGATCGGCATAGGCGAGCGTTTGTTGCCACGCTCGGATTTTACGTTGTGCCAGCAGTTCACCTTGATCGGGTCGGGCATGATCTGGAACATCTACTTTGGTGTTTTGGCACTGATGATAGGCTTCGCCCTTGCGACGCTCGTTGCTTTGGGCAAGGCCTCGGCAAATCGCTGGCTGCGCACACCAAGCGAATGGTTCATCTTTATCTTTCGTGGATCACCGCTGTTTATCCAGTTCTTTTTTGCCTACTTCCTGTTTCTGTCGCTCAAAGGCGTCTACCCGATTTTCAGCCCGTTTACCTCGGCAACGATAGGGGCCTTGGTCGTCTTGATCCTGAACACGGCGGCATATTCCGGCGAGATTTTCTATGGCGCGCTGTTGTCCATTCCAAAGGGCGAAAC
>CAYQZI010000105.1:5032-10928 GCA_964421835.1 uncultured Planktotalea sp. | reverse complement strand
CCTGTTAACGCCTCGAACCGCGCGAGGCCTGGTTCAGTCTTGTGCCAACGGCGCGACAGAAACGTGGTTTGCTGGGTCAGCGAGCGATAAAACGCTTTAGAGGAGTCGCTATCCTGTGCGCGCAGCAGAAACAAAGCGTGGTTAATCCAGCGGATCAAACGACGCCCTGTCAGCGCAGGCTCCCAGCCCGGACCTTTGCCGCGCCCATAGCTGTCAATCCAATTCCAAACCCAAGCTTGCGCGGTTTCGCGCGCAGCCAGATCGCCAACAGCGGCCAAATCATCGAGCCAACTAAACCCATGCGCCTCTTCACCGAACGCCGCATCCGGCGCGGGAATGTCCCAAAGGCTGGAACCGGGCGCTTCGACCAAGTGACCTGCAAACATGATGTTGCCAGCACTCAGCTGGCGCCCTTTTGCAAAGCTTCCAATGGTGCGCGGTTCAGGTTGCGAGACAAAGCCAGTCGCCGCCGTTTGGCGGGTCACAAGCCGCGCATGAACGCGGTGCATCGCGCGAGTTGCCCGCGCTGACCATTTGCTGTCTTTAGACATCTGCTCTGCCCTATGCGCTCTTTTTTGGCGCTCTCATTGCGGACACTCTACCGTGTGACTGGCTCAGAGTCACCGCTGAAAATCACGCGTTAAGCAGGTTTGCGCAGCAGTGCGATATAGAATCCATCCATCCCACCTTGATCGGCCCAATAATCAGGGCGCAAACGCAACCCCCCTTCTTCGGTGATCCAAGTAGGATCAACACCCGCAACTTTCAGCGCCTCGCGATCAATTTCCAGCTCTGGATGCTCGTCTAACAGATCTTCAATCTGACACTCACCTTCATCTGGCAAAAGCGAACACGTACAAAACACCAAGCGACCACCGGGTTTCAGCAAAGTGATCGCATGGGCCAACATCTGTGCTTGCAGCTCAATTAATTCACCAAATTCAGATCCGTCTTTGACCAATGGCAAATCGGGGTGCCGCCGGATCGTACCGGTCGCAGAACATGGTGCATCAAGCAGAACCGCATCGTATTGACCGCTGGTTTCCAGAGCATCGCCAACAACCAGTTCCGCGCTGAGCTTGGCGCGCTTTAGATTCTCGCGAACCCGCTGCATGCGGCGCTCTGACGTATCAACCGCCGTGACCTCGGCACCGCTCGCGGCCAATTGCATCGTTTTACCACCTGGGGCGCAGCAGAGATCGACGATCTTTTCGCCAGGCGCAGGCTTAAGGATAGCAACTGGCAATGCCGCAGCCGCATCCTGAACCCACCAATCGCCAACATCATATCCAGCAAGCGCAGTCACTTGAACGGCGCCCTCTAGCCGCACTGACCCTGTTTCCGTTAGCGTCCCATCAACCCTTTTGGCCAAAGCAACGCCATCGCCTTTCGGCGTCAAATCAAGCGGTGCACCCGCGAAGTGCACACGCTCTATCGCGCCAACATTCTCTGCCCCATACGCCTGCGACAAAGGCGAACGCAGCCATTTGGGCAAACGCGGAACCCGCAATTTCGCCCATTCCTCAGGACCCTTATCTACAACTTTGCGCAAAACCGCGTTGGTCAGTCCCTTCATTTTCTCTGTGCGCTTATTCGCGCCGACACTGCTGACAGCATCA
Organism: uncultured Planktotalea sp.; assembly: GCA_964421835.1. GTDB lineage: Bacteria > Pseudomonadota > Alphaproteobacteria > Rhodobacterales > Rhodobacteraceae > Planktotalea. The sequence continues at coordinate 9,309 of CAYQZI010000105.1, read as the reverse complement.
TTCACAACACCATGCGCCGCACCGCCGGTGCACAGCTCATACGTCGCAATCCTTAAGACATTATGGACGGCCAAAGGCGGAGGTTTACGCAAAAACGGCTTCATGATCCGATCAACGCGCTCCAACGAGCGCAAAGTCTCCGTCGCCAAGCGTTGCGCGCGCGCGCGCTCTTCATAGCCAAGCTTTTGCATGTAAGGCGCGCCAAGCGCTTCGGACAGCATCACTTGCTCGCCCAGCACTTGCCCAAGCAATCCAGCTGCTGCACGCCGCGCTGCTACACCATTATCTGCCATTGCTTGCCCTTTGCACTGCTTGCCGATCCTGCTTCGCGGCGTATATCAAGGGTGCACCCCCATGGAAAGGAGCGCCCGAACATGGCCGATCTAGAGAACAACGACCTACCGCCAGCCGCCCAGCGCGCCTTAGCCGAAGCAGAAGAGCGTCGCAAAAACGCAAAAGCCCTAGAGCTTGCTCCAGAGCTTGGCGGTCGCAAGGGGCCAGAGCCTGTGCGCTATGGGGATTGGGAAAAAAAGGGTATCGCGATCGACTTTTGATCGCTTAGCGCAGCTTAAACTCAGCCGAATCGCCTTTTCCTTGATCAGACGTGAAGCGCATTTTGCCATTGGAGAGCCCAACCTCTTGGCAATTATAGCCAAGTTCTGTGCCACCCCAATTCAAGTTTCGGCAAAAATAGCCATTTTGCCATGTCCATTTGCCATTCACATCCCATGTCGCACCGCGACCTTTGATGCTACCCGCAGAGGATACTTGAAGCTTCACCAAGGGACGTGTGAGCGTTTTACCGTTCACCAGCTTCACAAATTCAGCCTTGTCGTTGATCTTCGTATAATTCGCGGCAAACGCAGGCGTGGCGAGCATAGCTATCGCAAAAACGAAAAATCTTAACATGGTTCGAATCCCTTTCGATGTACTCACTATACGCCATTTTGCTCCAAACGGATCAAAAAACTATGATTGGCTAACAGGGATCTACCGAGAGTTTTTGCCGAATTTAAGGAAAATCAAAGACCCAGCACATCAAGCATGTCGTATTCGCCGGGGTCTTTGCCCTGCCCCCAAAGCGCAGCTTTCAGCGCCCCGCGCGAGAAAACACGTCGATCTGTTGCCATGTGACGGATCACAATCCGCTCGCCCGCAGCCGCAAACAGCACATCATGCTCGCCAACAATATCGCCACCGCGAATAGCCGTGAAGCCAATGTCGCCCCGCTTGCGTGCACCAGTGATCCCATCGCGCCCACTGTCGCGCACGTCCTTAAGATCAACGCCGCGACCCTCAGCCGCCGCTTCGCCCAGCATAAGCGCCGTACCAGACGGCGCATCGACCTTCATGTTGTGATGCGCTTCGATCACTTCGATATCAAAATCCTCATCCAGCGCAGCAGCGACCTTTTTCGTCAGTTGGGTTAGCAAATTCACACCAAGGCTCATGTTGCCAGCGCGCACAATCGTTGCGTGACGCGCAGCTGCTTTGAAGGCATCCAAATGACGATCCTCAAAACCAGTCGTGCCAATCACATGCACCGCGCGCGCTTGCGCTGCGAGGCCCGCGAAAGCGACGCTCGCATCAGGGGATGTGAAATCAATCACCGCTTGCGCCTTTGCAAATGCCTCCAACGGATCGTCCGCAACCAGCAAACCAACGTCCGAACCACCCATCGCCGCACCAATATCGCGACCAACCCACTCATGCCCGGGACGCTCCAAAGCGCCAACAAGATGCGCGCCGTCGCTTTCCTGAATGGTCTTGATCAACATCTGCCCCATACGGCCAGACGCACCCGTCACAACAATTCCGACACTCTCAGTCATCTTGATATTCCTTATCGCTTTGCCCTTCCTTAGCGCGCGCGCAGCCGCTTGGCAAAGGCGCGCAGAGCGCTTAAGTGAAGCACATGGCTAAGAAATCCTATTCCAGCGGCTCCGGCCCATCGCAGCGCCAACTTCGGGTTGGTGAATTGATCCGTCGTGGTCTCTCCGAAATCCTGCAACGCGGCGATCTGCACGACGTTGATCTCAACCGTTTGTCCGTGACAATCGGCGAGGTGCGTGTATCGCCCGACCTGCGTGTCGCAACTGTTTACGCGCTCCCACTTGGGGGCGAAGGAAAGGACGATGTGATTGCGTTGCTCGCCAAGAACAAAGGTGAGCTGCGCCATTTGATCAACAAAAAACTCGCGCTGAAGCATTCGCCAGACATGCGGTTCCGTCTTGATGAGACGTTCGACAAAATGGACGAAACCCGACGCATGTTCGAACAAGAGCACGTGCGCAAAGATATTGAACGCGCGTCAGAGCGAGATGAAGAAGACGAATGAAGCTTTGGCTCACAGCATTTCTGATCTGCTTTGCGGCCCCTTTGGCCGCCGTAGAATGCCGCGAGCAAACCTATAAAGACAATCGTTACGTCGTTTGCGATGTTGATCTTTTAACCGAAGATCTTCGCCTTTTCTTGAAAGACGACGCAGGCGATGTGCACGGCTATTTTTCCTCACTCAATTCGGAGCTGAAAAAGAATGGCGAGCAACTGAGCTTCGCGATGAATGCGGGCATGTATCACGAGGATCGCGCACCGGTCGGGCTCTACATCGAGAACGGTGCGCAAGAACAACATATCATCACGTCCGATGGCCCCGGTAACTTTGGCCTGCTCCCCAATGGCGTGTTTTGTATCGGCAAAAACCGCGCTGACGTGATCGAAGCGCGCAAATTTGCCAAACGTCCACCAAAATGCACCCACGCGAGCCAGTCCGGTCCAATGCTGGTGATTGATGGCAAGCTGCATCCGCGTTTCTTGGTCAACAGCACCTCTCGCTACATCCGCAACGGCGTTGGCACCAGCGCCGATGGTCGCACTGCGACTTTCGCCATCTCGCGCAACACTGTGACGTTTCACGAGTTCGGCTCTTTCTATCGCGATGTTTTGAAAACCCCCAATGCGCTGTTCTTTGATGGCAATATCTCGCGGCTTTATGCGCCGAGTGTCGGTTCGTCCGGTGTTGGGTGGCACAAGCTTGGCCCAATCGTCGGCGTAGTCATTCCTGTTGAGTAATTGACGCCCGCGCGCGGATTGGCTAGGCGGCGCGCTTAGGCAATCAAGGACACTCCCATGGCACGTAAACGCAAAGGTCGCGATATTTCTGGCTGGCTCGTCGTGGACAAACCTGCGGGTATCACCTCGACTGCCGTGGTGAACAAAGTGAAATGGGCGCTTGATGCGAAGAAAGCGGGGCACGCAGGCACGCTTGATCCTGAAGCGACAGGTGTTCTTGCGGTTGCCTTGGGTGAAGCGACAAAAACTGTTCCCTATATCACAGACGCTTTGAAAGCCTATCGTTTCATTGTGCGTCTTGGCCAAGCGACCAACACAGATGATGCAGAGGGCGAAGTGATCGAGGTCAGCGATCATCGTCCAGAGGATGCAAACATCACAGAAGCGCTCAGCGCCTTTATCGGGGATATCCAGCAAGTGCCGCCGAAGTTTTCCGCCGTGAAAATAGACGGCCAACGCGCCTATAAACTTGCGCGCGATGGCGAGGATATCGAACTCGCTGCGCGCCCGCTTTGGGTGGAAGAACTGCTGCTTATTGATCGTCCTGATGCGGATCATGTGGAGCTTGAAATGACTTGTGGCAAAGGCGGCTACGTCCGTTCTATCGCGCGCGATTTGGGCGCGGCTTTGGGCTGTTATGGCCACGTTCTAAAACTGCGGCGCATCTGGTCTGGCCCGTTCGAGGCTACCAATGGCCTCAGCATGGACCTCATCAAAGAGCTGGAGCGCACCCCTGCGCTCGACGAACACATCCAACCGCTTGAGATCGGCCTTGATGATCTGCCAGAGCTGCGCTGCACCGAGGAAGGCGCCACCAAACTGCGCAATGGCAATCCCGGTATGGTTTTTGCAGCTGATGGCGTCGAATATGGCGATGAGGCGTGGGCATCGCTCAATGGCGAAGCCGTGGCCGTTGGCGTTTACAAAGCAGGTGAGCTGCACCCATCCCGTGTTTTCGTGCGACCCGCTTAACGGTGCTGATCAACTAGGATCGGGTTGCCGTCTGGATCCGTCACGATGAAGCTCGCAGGACCGCTTTCGCCGCCTTGCTCATGTTCAATCGTGTGCCCTGCCGCGCGCATTTTTTCTTTGATCTTGCGTACATCATCGAAGGGATCCACTTCGCCTGCGGATTGGTCCCAACCGGGATTAAACGTCAGCATGTTCTTCTCAAACATCCCTTGAAACAGGCCGACCATGCTCTC
>CAYQZI010000105.1:2205-4932 GCA_964421835.1 uncultured Planktotalea sp. | reverse complement strand
TGAACCGTGTCTGGGACCAAGCGGGGAAACATGTGTGTTTTGTTATGCTTAACCCCTCTACCGCGACGGAAGTGCAAAACGATCCAACGGTTGAGCGATGCGAGCGCCGCGCGCGTGCGCTTGGGTTTGGCAGCTTTACAGTGACCAATATTTTCGCGTGGCGCGACACGGATCCGCGCAACATGAAAGCCGCCGCCGAGCCCATCGGGCCAGCCAATAACGAAGCGATTCTTAGGGCAAGCCGCAGCGCTGATCAAATCATCGCCGCTTGGGGCACACACGGCGCGCATTTGCGGCGCGGCGCTGAGGTTCAGGCGCTTTTATCAACTCTTGGTAAACCGCTTTATCACCTTGGCCTGAGCAAAGCCGGCCACCCCAAACACCCTCTCTACATCGCCTATACCGAGCAACCTCAACTCTGGACCCTAGCAGATGAATGACGACACAGAGGCGCGCCTCGACAAGCTTACGACCGAGCTGGAAACGCTCAACAAACATCGCTTCATCCGCGTGCATAACTCCTTGTGGAGGCTCATTCTTTTCCAATTCACACGCGGCCTTGCCTTTGGCCTTGGGTCCGTTCTTGGCGCATCCATTCTTGTCTCGCTCTTGGTTTGGTGGCTCTCGCAATTCGAGTTCATTCCGATCATTGGTGATTTTGCCAATCAGCTGATTGAATGGATCGAAATCCCCGCCACATCGCCGCGCGCGCGTTAACCATCTGATCTGAATAGCTTTGCGCCTTGCCTCTTTGCGCGCCACACACTGCGTGGGGCGTATTGTGAGGTGTGGAATGCTTTTACTCGCAGGACTTTTAGGAATGCTGGCCGTAGGCTCTATCGTGTTTTTAGAGCCAAGCAGCGATGCAGAGGAAGAGGTCGAAGACCCCTTTGCAGACAGCGCTGAGACGGATCAATCCCAGAGCGGCGACACGCCCAACGATCTTTTGACTTACATCGATGAGAACGGCGATCTCCAGACAGAGCCAAATGAAACCACCCCGGGCGATGATCTGCTTATCGGCACTGATGGGGCAGACGACATGAGCGGCGCATCTGGGGACGACAACATCATGGCAGGCGGCGGTGATGATACGGTTTCAGGCGGCGCGGATGATGATGTTTTGCATGGCAATGGCGGCGCGGATGCGCTGAGCGGGGATGACGGGTTTGACGCGCTGTTTGGGGACCAAGGAAGCGATGCGCTTTTTGGCGGCGCGGGGGATGATACGCTCAGCGGCAATGGCGATGATGACCAACTCGATGGCGGCGCAGGGGATGACAGCCTGTACGGCGGTGAAGGCGCGGATACGCTTTGGGGCGCTGAGGGACGTGATACCTTGATCGGCAGCTCTGGCGACGATCTGCTGGATGGCGGCGAAGGCGGTGATTTGCTCAACGGCGGCAACGGTGATGATGCGCTTAATGGCTGGGAAGAGGACGCGCAAAGCGCTGATTTCCTGAACGGCGGTGCAGGGGATGACACGATTTTCGCGGGTGCCCTAGATAACGTTTCCGGCGGCGCTGGCGCGGATACAGTTGTGCTTGATACGAACGCGAGCGGCAGCGCGCAAATTTGGGATTTTGAAGCCAATCAGGACACTTTGGTGCTGTTTTATGACAGCGATGTGGGCGCGCCAGAGATCAGTATTACTTTAGATGACAGCGATGCGGGTCAATGGCTCGTTCAGGCAAATGGCGCGACTTTGGCAACTGTAACAGGCGATGCACCTACGCTTTCGGACATCAGCCTTGTTGAACGCAGCTAAACGCTCGCGTTTTTCTCTTTCTTTTGGTGGCAAACTGACCTAAGTGCGCTTGTCCGACCTCAAAATCGGACGATTCTCCATGGGCCTTGCTGGACGATATCCCGGCCTGCGCCATTCACTCTTATCTCTTAAAGGAGACCCCGATGTCGATTACGCCTGAAGAAAAAGCCCGTCTGATGAAAGAGTTCGCCATCAAAGAAGGCGATACTGGTTCCCCAGAAGTACAAGTTGCAATTCTGTCCTCGCGCATCGCGACGCTGACAGAGCACTTCAAAACACACAAAAAAGACAACCATGGTCGTCGTGGTCTGTTGAAGATGGTCGCTCTGCGCCGTAAGCTTCTGGACTACACACGTGGCAAAGATGAAGCACGTTACCAAGACCTGATCAAGCGTCTCGGCCTACGTCGTTAATCCCGAATTTTCTCGAAAATTCACACGCATCGAAGCACCCGTTTTCTCAGGAAGCGGGTGTTTTCTTTTGTGCGTGCCTCGCTATGCTTTGCAAATGGCCCCATCGCAGAAACCCAAAATAGAGCGCATCACAACCGGAACTGACTTAAAGCAATGGTATTGGCTCAAGTCTGATCTAATCGCTGAAGCCAAACGACGCGGCCTCAAAACCAGCGGTGCCAAATTCGACATTCTCAATCGTATCGCACATTTCTTGGATACGGGCGAAGCCGAGGTCACCATCCAAAAGCCCAGACTCAAACGCTCAAAGTTTGATTGGCACTGCGAAACGCTCACACCTGAAACACCTCTCACGAATAGCTACAAGAACACGCAAAATGTGCGTCGCTTCTTCAAGAGCCAGCTTGGCGAGGGCTTCAAATTCAACATCGAATTCATGGCGTGGTTGAAATCGAACGAGGGCAAGACGCTCGCGGACGCATGTATCGAATACAAAGCGATGAAGCAGCGAGAGGCGGATCCCAATTTCCAATCCAAGATCGCCCC
>CAYQZI010000105.1:0-2105 GCA_964421835.1 uncultured Planktotalea sp. | reverse complement strand
CGTGCTTGAGACCTTGGCCGCGAAATCTGTCCCAGCGACCTTTTTCCTTGTTGGTCGCGACGTCGTGGCCAATCCAGACTTGGTGCAACAGATCGCAAATGCTGGGCATGAAATCGGCAATCATTCGTTCACCCATCCGCGCATGCTTTTGATGCGTCCATCTCGTGTTGCGCGCGAGATTGAGCGGACCGATGCGGCAATTCGCGATACTGGGTATCAAAGCCCACTCGCGTTTCGCCCGCCTTTTGGCAAGAAACTCATCACGTTGCCTTGGTATCTTTCCAAAGCGCAGCGGCCCTCAATCATGTGGAGCATTGCGCCTGAAAAATGGAGTGGTCCAATCAAAGAGCGCGTTGAACGCGTCGCGCAAGAGCTTGAACCCGGCGCGATAATCCTGCTGCATGTGATGTATGAGTCCGGTCAAGGATCACGAGATCTGCTCGCCCCAATGATCGACGCGGTAAAGGCGCAAGGGTATCAATTTGTGACGCTTTCTGCGTTGCTCAAAAGCGCAGATCCCTAAGCCTTCGCCTGCCCAAAGAACACCAATGTGCAGTCTTCGTCCGAGACATGGAACTCGCGTTGGCCATAGTCCTGATCAAAGGGCGCACGCACGCGTCCCTCGCCCAGACCCTTTAGTCGATCTTGTAGATCGGCATAGAGATCATCGATCTCATCTACATCAATGTAGAATGAATTTTGCCGATCTGGATGACTCAAATCCACATCCGCATCGACTTGTACCAAACGGATTGCCACCTGATCGCGAGAGAGGAAGGCGTAATACTCAGATTCGAACCCGACCTTGAAACCCAAAACCCCCTCATAAAAGCCAATCTGCCGCGCAAGCGATGTGCAAGGAATGAACGGTGTTATTTGTTTCATCTGCATATCATTTCCCTCCGAAGCTCTCACAGCACCCTACATTTCCCCCAATTTGCAAGCAAGCGCACCGCGCGCGCACCGCCAAATCGTCTTTCCCTTCCCAAACACATCTTTTTGATATATGCGCGCGCTATCTGAGACGTGACGCTTTGGCCTAGGCGCACACATGATGAAATGGGCCGGTGGCAATGGGGCCACTAATTGAACGGAAGACCCGGAGCGCCGGGAGTGCTTCCAACTAGGAAACGATACATGTTTAACGTAACGACGAAAACGATGGAGTGGGGCGATGAAACGCTGACACTCGAAACGGGCAAGGTTGCTCGTCAGGCAGATGGCTGTGTCATCGCCACACTTGGTGAAACGTCCGTCATGGCCGCTGTCACCTTTGCGAAAAAGCAAAAGCCGGGTCAGGATTTCTTTCCTTTGACCGTGCACTACCAAGAGAAATATTACGCCGCGGGTAAAGTTCCCGGCGGTTTCTTCAAGCGCGAAGCGCGCCCGACTGAAAAAGAAACACTGACAGCGCGTTTGATCGATCGTCCGATCCGTCCGCTGTTTGTCCCTGGCTTCAAAAACGAAGTTTTGGTGATGTGTACTGTTCTGTCGCATGACCTCGACAATGATCCTGACATCGTTGCGATGATCGCGGCTTCTGCGGCTCTGACGATTTCTGGTGCACCTTTCATGGGTCCAATCGCCTGTGCTCGTGTGGGCTTTGTGGACGGCGAATACACGCTGAACCCAACAGTTGACGACATGCAGGACCTGCGTTTGAACCCAGAGCAGCGTCTCGACCTTGTTGTTGCCGGCACAAAAGATGCCGTCATGATGGTTGAGTCCGAAGCTTATGAACTCTCTGAAGCAGAAATGCTTGGCGCTGTGAACTTCGCTCACAAATCTTTCCAGCCTGTGATCGATCTGATCGTTGATCTGGCAGAGGATTGCGCGAAAGAGCCATTTGACTTCGCACCTGCCGATTACTCTGATCTTTCCGCAGCTGTTGCAGCGGCTGGCGAGACTGAAATGCGCGCAGCCTTCGCGATCACGGACAAGCAAGAACGTACAGCAGCAGTCGCTGCCGCGCGTGCGAACATCCAAGCCGCTCTGAGCGAAGAGCAGTTGGCCGATGCGAACCTTGGGTCTGCGATGAAGGGTCTGGAAGCAGGCATCCTGCGTGGCGACGTTGTAAAGACGGGCAAGCGTATCGATGGTCGTGA